>DQOF01000039.1 GCA_015658775.1 Acidimicrobiia bacterium
CCTGGGTAGGTCGTCCCGGTGACCCTACGGGAGGCGTTCTCGGCGGGCCAAGCGGAGGCCGTGGGTCATCCGGCAACGGCCCGCGCGCCGCGCCCTCACTACGGTGGATCCGATGCGGCCACCGGACCCCGACGATCCATTCCCCGGCCTGTTGCGGGTGGAGCCGTTGCGCCGGTGGTTCGATGCAGCTGACCTGGGGCGCGGTCGCGACATCCGCTTCGAACGGGTGGCGGCCGGTGAGTCGAACGAGGTGTTCGTCGTGCACAGGGGTGGCGACACGTGGGTGTTGCGTAGGCCGTCGGCGGTGCCGTTCTCCGTGGAGGGCGCCGACCGGATCATGGTCAGGGAGTACCGCTTCCAGAGGGCTCTGGAGGGTTCCGACGTCCCACATGCACGCCCGCTCGCCCTGTGTACCGACACAGGGGTGACCGGGGCGGTGTTCTATGTGATGGAGTTCGTGGACGGCATGGTCGCGATGGATCCGCTGCCCGAGGAGATCGGAGGCCGCGCGGCCGCCCGTCGGGTGGTCGAGGAGATGGTCGACGCCATGGCGGCGCTGGCCTCGATTGACGCCGGGTCGGCGGGTGTGGCCGACCTGGGTAGGCCTGACGGCTTCTTGGAGCGCCAGGTCGGCCGGTGGCGGGGCCAACTCGAGACGTACCGCGACCGTGAACTTCCGGGCATCGATGCCGTCGCGGACTGGCTGCACGGGAACAGGCCGTCCGGGACGCTGCCGGGAATCATGCATGGCGACTTCGGTCGGCACAACCTCCTGTTCACCCGGGGACAGCCGACCCGACTGGCGGCGGTGCTCGACTGGGAGAACGCCACGGTCGGTGACCCCCTCATGGACCTCGGCTACATGCTGAGCGGGTGGAGCCCCGACGACCCGGGCCTACCCACGCACGCCGACCTGGTTGACAGATGGTCTGATCGGACCGGCCGTCGGCCCGAGGCCCTCGGCTGGTATGCCGTGATGAGCACCTTCAAGTTGGCGTGCATGCTCGAGGGGGTCCGTGTCCGCCAGGTCCGGGATCCGACGCGCGAGGCGAGCCCCGGCCTGGGGGACATGGTGGTCGGCCTGGTCGTCAGGGCCGACCGGTTGATCCGGGATGCGGCCGACTGGTGACCGCGTCGGTGGTCCCGCTCCCCGGGTGCGGGTCTACTATCCGCCCATGAGGCTGAGGCGTCGCCGGAGGCGGGAGTCGGCGCGGTTCACCTACTCGCGTTGGGACGGCACGCAGCAGGGTACAGACCTCGACGCCGACGACCTGTTGCGGGCCATGGGCGACGAGCTCATCGAGCATGGCGATCCCGACACCGCCCTGCGTCGGATGCTCCAGCAGGGTCTGGACGTGGACGGCGCCCGCCTGCAGGGCCTCAGGGAGATGTTGGAGAGGCTCCGTCGGCGTCGGCGGGAGATGTTGGAGCAGCACGACCCGGGAGGCGTCTTCGAGGAGATCGCCGAGGCGCTCCGGGAGGTGATCGGCCTCGAGCGTGCCTCCCTGCGCGAAGTCGATGACCGGGAGGCCGGATCGGATGGAGGCCGGCGCGAGTACCTCGACCTGTTGGAGCACGAGAACCTGGCAGGGCAGGTGCGGGGCCTGCAGGGGTACGACTTCGCCTCCGAAGAGGCAGCCCGGCGATTCGAGGAGCTGGTCGAGCGGCTCAGACAGCAGCTGGTGCAGCAGGTCGTGGACCAGATGTCGGGTGCGATGTCGAACCTGTCGCCCGGGGACATGGGCCGCATCAAGGACATGCTGGCCGAGTTGGACCGGATGCTCGAGCAGCGCCGGGTCGGCGAGGAGCCCGACTTCGAGGGTTTCATGGAACGCTACGGCGACTTCTTCCCGGAGAATCCACGGACCCTCGACGAGTTGCTGGAGGTGATGGCCCGGCGCATGGCCACCATGCAGCAGATGCTCAACTCGATGAGTCCTGAGCAGCGCGCGCAACTCCGGGAACTCTACGATGCGTTGCTTGATGACATGGACCTGAGATGGCAGGTGGACCAGTTGGGCGGGCACCTGCGTGATCTCTTTCCCGAAATGGACTGGGACCGGTCGCAGCGGTTCTCCGGGAACCAACCGCTGGGCATGGCCGAGGCCCTGGACCTGTTCGAGGAGCTCGCAGACATCGACCAGTTGGAGCGACTGCTGCGCGGGGCGACCAGTCCGGGTGCGTTGGCCGAGGTGGACGTCGACCGGGCACGGGACCTGCTGGGAGACGAGGCCGCCGAGAGCCTCGAGCGGTTGGCCGAGATGGCCCGGATGCTCGAGGAGGCCGGTCTCATCGAGAACCGGGAGGGTCAGCTCGTCCTGACGCCCCGGGCCGTCAGGCGGCTGGGCCAGAACGCGTTGGGCGACCTCTATCGCAGGATCACCCGGGACCGGGCCGGTCGGCACGACCTGGCACGCTCCGGCGCCGGGCACGAGAGGGAGTTCACGACCAAGCCGTACGAGTTCGGGGACCCGTTCAACCTGCACATCGAGCGCACGGTCCGCAACGCGGTGACCAGGGCAGGGGGCGGAACACCGGTTCGCCTCGTTCCAGACGATTTCGAGGTGGAGCGAACGGAGGCCGTGGTCTGTGCGTCGACCGTGCTGATGCTGGACCTGTCACTGTCGATGCCCATGCGGGGCAACTTCGTGCCGGCAAAGAAGGTTGCGATGGCCCTCCATTCCCTGATCTCCACCCAGTTCCCCCGGGACTACCTGGGGGTAGTCACGTTCAGCGAGGTCGCCAGGGAGGTGCGGCCCGAGGAGCTGCCGGTCGTGTCCTGGGACTACGTGTACGGCACGAACATGCAGCACGGCCTGGCGCTGGCCCGGCGGATGCTGGCCGGCCAACACGGCACCAGGCAGGTGATCATGGTCACGGACGGCGAGCCGACGGCCCACATC
This sequence comes from Acidimicrobiia bacterium, assembly GCA_015658775.1. Lineage (GTDB taxonomy): Bacteria > Actinomycetota > Acidimicrobiia > Acidimicrobiales > MedAcidi-G1 > UBA3125. The sequence goes on from DQOF01000039.1 coordinate 2,904, forward strand.
ACCGACGAGGGCCGTCCGGTGTTCAACTATCCACCATCACAGGAGACTGTCGACAGGACGCTGCGCGAGGTCCGCCGCTGCACCCGCGATGGCATCCGCATCAACGTGTTCATGCTGGATGCCACCCCGTACCTGACCAGGTTCATCGAGGAGGTGACCCGGTTGAATGGGGGCCGCGCGTTCTTCACCACCAACCAGAACCTGGGCGACTACGTGCTCGTCGACTTCGTGGACAATCGCCGTTCCGTGCGAACCGGTTGAACCGGCCACCCGGGCGGCGGTCGACGGCAATTCGGATATTTCGCCCTTTCCCCTTGCTTTCCAAGGAATAACAGTGGTGTAATTACAGGACTAGGACCCGGGGAGGGTCCCCGGGCCGGCCGAGAGGGTCGTCCGACAGGACGGACGACGGGAAGGCGGAACACGATGGGCATTTTCGCGAAGCCCGACCTGGACATCGAATGGCAGGAGTACTCCAACTGCCTGGGTGTCGACCCTGATCTCTTCTTTCCCGAGAGGGGTGCGAGCACCCGCGAGGCCAAGGAGGTCTGCCGCGCATGCGTGGTTCGCCTGGACTGTCTCGAGTTCGCCCTCCAGAATGGTGAGAAGTTCGGGATCTGGGGCGGCATGAGCGAGCGGGAGCGTCGGCGCATCAGGCGCCAGCGCGCACTCGAGCGTGCCGCCGCCGCTGCCAGGGCCGGCTGACCCGACCCCGCCGACTGCGGTAGGATCGTGCCCATGAGCCTTCTTGCGTTCCTGAGCAGCAACGAGCTCCTCATCGTCCTCATCATCGGCGTCGTCCTGTTCGGCGGCAGCCAGCTCCCCAAGTTGGCGCGCAACCTGGGCCGGGCCCAGAAGGAACTGCAGAAGGGCCTCGCCGAAGGCGCCAGGGAGGTCGCCGACTCGTCGGAGACCGAGGCCGGCTCAGGCGACGGCTGAGCCACTTCCCCACGCCACTTCCCGACCGAGGGCTCCGGGCGGGCCCGTCGTCTGCCGTCCTTCGCTGGGTACACTCAGCCCCCGCCTGAGCATCTTCGGGCCGAATCCCACCATCTCGTGACCCACAGGAGCCAGGTTCATGCCAGACGCCATAGACGATCTGGAACCGCAGCCACCGGTCGGTGATGTGACGGTTGTCTACCTGGGACCGGTGGCACCCCACTGGGAGGTCCGATCTACATTCGGCGACAGGGTGCTGATCGAGTCGTTTCGCGACCGCATCCACGCACGGCTGATGCTTCTGCCTCCCCACGATCCACAGTTCCGCCGCAACCGTGAGCGGATCAACCGCGACGCCGAGCGCGAGAATGTGCTGGTCTTCTGGGATCTCGGCTACGACGAGGCGAGCGGCGGCTAGTTCACCGGTTACACGACAGCAGCCCCGACCAAGTCGGGGCCACTGCCGAGACGGGGGCGTGGAGGGGGGCCGCCCCCGGGGTGGTCGGGGTCAGGCGGCGGTCGCCGCCATCTCCCGTCGTTGCCTGAGGATCCGGCGCCTCTGTCGTTCGGAGCAGCCGCCCCAGACACCGTGGTCCACGCGGTTGGCCAGCGCGTATTCGAGGCACGGCCCGGAGACCACACAGTCTGCGCAGGTCCGCTTGGCTATCTCTACCCCCACGCCGTCGCTGGGGAAGAAGTGGGCCGGCTGGGTGCCTGCGCACCTCGCCCGCGCCATCCATCGTGTATCCATCTGAATCATGTACGTGTGACCCCTGGTTCTCCGAGTTTCCGACCCTCTGTGGAACATTTGTCCCACATCCGACCGAAAAGTGCCGTAAAGCCGCGCCGCCCCACCGGTTGGTGGCCCGGAATGCGATGGTCCCCAGGTCGCTGCGCGTAGGTTGTGCTGGTCGTCATGTCCCGATGTTCAAGAGGAGCGCTGTGAACACAGCCGTGGGCGCCCCCGGGGAACGGCGCGGTATGTCCACCCCGGTTCGGGCTGTCCTGGTCGTCGCCCTGCTCTACCTGTTCCTGACCGGCGTCGAGCTGCTGGGTGGTGGCTTCAAGAATCTCGGCAACGACCTGGTCGACGGCCTGTTCGAGGGCGTCTCCAACCCGATCGGCGGGCTGTGCGTCGGCCTCCTGGCGACGGTGCTCGTACAGTCGTCGTCGGTCTCCACGTCGGTGATCGTGGGTCTCGTGGCCAGCGGTGTGGTCGGAATCGACGAGGCCGTGCCGATGGTGATGGGCGCCAACCTCGGTACCACGGTCACCAACACCCTTGCGTCACTCGGACACCTGCGCCGCGAGCAGGAGTTCCGTCGTGCATTCGCCGCAGCGACCATCCATGACTTCTTCAACATCCTGGCCGTGGCGCTGTTCCTCCCGATCGAACTCGCGACCGGGTACCTCTCCAGGACTGCAGGCTGGATAACCGGGCAGGTGATCGGCAGTTCCGGTTCGTCGTTCAGGAGTCCGTTGAAGGCGGCCGTGAAGATGCCGGCGGGCTGGGTCGAGGGTTGGATGGTCGACCTGGGAGCCCGCGGGAACGTGAAGGGCACCATGATGATCGTGGTCGGGTTGGCCCTCATATTCCTCGCTCTCGCCTTCATAACCCGGAACATGAGGTTGCTGGTCGCCTCCAGGGTCGAGGCGGCGATCAACCGCACGCTTGGCGCCGGCTCGGGCGTGGTGGCGATGCTGCTCGGCGTGGTCGTGACCATCGCCGTACAGTCGTCGTCGATCACCACCTCTGTGCTGGTGCCGCTGGCCGCCTCGGGCCTGCTCACGCTCGAGAACATCTACCCGGTCACCCTCGGAGCCAACGTGGGCACCACGGTCACGGCGCTGCTGGCCTCCCTGGCCACCGGCAGCCCGGCGGCTGTCACCGTCGCCATAGTCCACACGCTGTTCAACGTCAGCGGCATCGTGGTCTTCTACCCGGTCCAGCGGTTCCGCAGGGTGCCACTCCGGCTTGCGACGGGCCTCGCCGAGATGGCTGCGAGAAGGCGCAGCGCGGCCATCGTCTATGCAGTAGGTATGTTCGTCGTGCTGCCGCTCACGGGCGTGCTGATCCTGCGGTGATTGCGTTCCTACGATGGAGAGCAGGTTCCCAGAAGCGATGAGAAACGAGTCACCCCGATGGTCATGAGTTTTTTCCGCCGACCAGATGAGAGCGGCATCGAGCACATCGAGGCTCAGGTGCAGCGCATGGTGAACGACGCACGCCACACCTTCGATCTCGCCCTCAATGCGATCACGGGCGGGTCGGTGGAGACTGTCGCCGATGAGGTGAGGCGGACAGACAGGCGGATCAACGTGACCGAGATGGAGATCCGCCGCGAGCTGGTCGTCCACTTCGCGGTGCACGGCGGTGCCGATGCCACCGAGATGCTCGTGTTCATGAACATGATCAAGGACCTCGAGCGCATCGGCGACTACAACAAGAACATCTTCGACCTGGCTGAAGAGGGCGTCTCTTTCGCCGGCGCCGACGACCTCGAGCGCATTCTGGCCTTCCGCGACGAGACGTCTTCGCGCATTGCGGAGATGGGCGAGATTCTCACGGTGCAGGACGGGGAACGCGCCAGGGCCTTCATCGCCCGGGGCGATGAGATCCGCCACGAGTTCGACAGGCTCATCAGCGAACTGGTGCACTCCACCGAACCGGCGGTTACAGCGGTCCCGAGGGCGCTCCTCTACCGGTTCCTGAAGCGTGTCACCGCCCACTGCCTGAACGTGGTCAGCTCCGTGGTCATGCCGGTCGACCGGCTCGACTACTTCGATGAAGCCGCCGACACGCAGGCCTGATGTCCGGCGTGCTTCTGTGAGGGTCCTGGTGACCAACGACGACGGCATCGGGTCGTCGGGGCTGCATGCGCTGGTCGGGGCGATCACCGACATGGGTTGGACTCCCGTCGTGGCTGCTCCCACCTCCGACTGGAGCGGTGCGTCGGCCGCCCTGGGTCCGCTCCAGAATCCGGACCGTGTCGCCGTCGACGCGGTCGACCTGCCCGGCTCGGCCGATGTGGAGGCCCATGCGGTCGAGGCTCCGCCCGCCCTCATCGTGATGTTGGCGATGCTGGGCGGGTTCGGCGAGCCGCCCGAGCTGGTGGTGGCCGGGGTGAACCAGGGGCTGAACACCGGCAGGTCCACGCTCTACTCGGCGACGGTCGGCGCAGTCCTGACCGCCCAGAAGTTCGGGCGTCCAGGCCTGGCGCTGAGCCAGGTGGACGGTCGCCGTGGCGACATCGCCCAGCGTTGGTCGTCTGCCACGGAGGTAGCCAGGCCCCTGCTCGCGTGGCTCGTCGAGGCCGCCCGACCCACCGTGCTGAACGTGAACGTGCCGAACCTGCGGCTGGCAGAGATGGCCGGGATCCGCCAGGCCGAGTTGGCGCCGATCGGTGGTGTGCGGACCACGATCGTGGGTCGGGACGAGGGCGGCATCCACCTGGACCTGGTCGAGACCGACGACGAGTTGCCGGAGCGGTCCGACACCGTGCTGGTCAGGTCGGGCCACGTCACGGTGTCGGCCATCACGGGTCCGGCAGTCGTGGGCGGCGTGGATCTGCCACTCGACGAGTGGTGGGGTCACTGAGTCGACGAGCCGCTTCCGGTGTCCCTCGCGGCCCCCTAGCCTGAGCCCGTGAGTACCACGGACGCACCGGGCCCCCATCCCGCCGTGAGCCCGTTCACCTGTCTGGCACGCACCCACGCCATCGGCGCCATGTCGGACGCCATGATCGCCGTGGCGCTGGCCGGATCCATCTTCTTCTCCATCGATCCTGCCGCGGCCCGCTGGCGGGTGGCTCTGTACCTGGTCCTGACGATCGCACCGTTCGCCGTGGTCACGCCGCTGATCGGGCCACTCGTCGACGGCATCCGGGGCGGCCGTAGGGGCATGCTCCTGTTCACCATTGTGGGCCGGGCGGTGTTGGCGTACATGATGGCCCAGCACATCGACGGGCTGCTCCTGTTCCCCGAGGCCTTCGGGTTCCTCGTGCTGCAGAAGGGCTATTCGGTGGCCAAGAGCGCTGTCGTACCGAAGCTGGTCCAATCCGACCAGGAACTGGTCGAGGCCAACTCCAAGCTGGCCCTCCTGGGTGCAGTCAGCGGGATGGTCGGTGCCGGCATCGGTGGCCTCGCCATGCTCGGCGACCCGTCGTGGTCTGCGCTGGTTGCGGTGGCGGGGTTCACGATCACGACGGTGTTCGCCGTGCAGATTCCGCGGATCACCGTCACCGACACACCGGTCACGCCCGGTGAGCGGGCCGAACTGCGCAAGGTCGGCATCGTCTTGGCCGCATCGGCGATGGGGATGATGAGGGCAACGGTGGGGTTCATGACCTTCCTGCTGGCGTTCGAGTTCCGCGGCGGCACCGAGGGCGTGAGCCTCGACGGGCCGGGTCGGGGGGCCGGCGCTGCCGCAGGCCTCGTGCGTGGTCAGGACATCCTCGGCAGCCCCGGGGCTCCCGTATGGCATTTCGGAGCGGTGCTCGTGTGCGCAGGCACCGGAGCCCTCTTCGGCGCCTGGCTGGCCCCACGGTTGCGTCGCACCACGATCGAGGAGCGGATCATCTCGGGCGCACTCGTCCTGGCGATGCTGGGAGGCGTCCTGGGGACATGGTTGGGGTCCGTACGCGGGGCGATGGTGCTCGCCCTCGTCGTCGCCGGTTCGTCGGCGGCCGGGAAGTTGGCCTTCGACTCGCTCGTCCAGCGCGACGCTCCCGATGCCAACCACGGTCGCTGGTTCGCGCGGTTCGAGGGTCGCTTCCAGTTGAGTTGGGCTGTCGGGGCGCTGGCGGCCGTGGCCCTGCCGCTGTCTGTCGAGTGGGGCTACGGGCTGATCGCCGCGGTCACCGGCCTTGCCCTGGTTTCGTACCTGGCCGGGACGCGGAGGTCCCGTCGGGTGGACACGCCGGTCGAGACCGACAGGTCCGACGGCCAACTCGGATTCTGGCGCCGCGACGGCGACGATCCCGGCTAGTCCTGGTCCGGGTTCTGGCCGCCCATGTCGATTCTCGCCAGCCAGAGGCCGGGTGCGTCCACCTCATTGGGGGTGGGCAGATGGCGCTCGTCGGCCCACAGCCTGTTCAGCCCGTCGGGTCCGACCCTCTCGATGACGCCGGCAACGAACGCCGAACCACGATCCACCTGGGCCTGGGTGAGGTTCAGGCCCAGGATCCGCTCCACGAACCTGTCGGCATCGGTCGTCTCCACCCGTCGGCGGCGCAGGGCCTCTGTGACCATCGGGTATGCGCTGATGAGCCGGCCGCCGATCTCGTCCATCGTGTGGTCGACATAGCCGATGACAACGGCGACCAGCGCCTCGAGTCGGGGCAGCAGGGCCTCCTGGGTCGGTGACCGGACCGCACCCAGCACCATCTCGGGGTCCAGCATCTGCTGGATGCGGGCCATCGCGTCGGGGCCGGCCATGGGATCCAGGTCGGCCAGGTGCTGTTCGAGGGCGGACGGGTCGTTGTTGAAGGCGCCGGCGTGGCTGGTGAGGAGTCCGGTGAGGGTGTCGCGCACGTGGGGAATGCCGAGCACGGCGTGATGTGTGAGCTCGTGCAGGCAGACCCACAGCCGGAGGTCGTCGACAGGAAGGCTCCAGTCGGCGGCGAAGGCGTCGATGTTGGGGACGATGAGGAGGAGTCGGTCGGCACCGGGCGTGGACGGGTCGCGGGGGATCGGCAGGTCGTAGGTGCCGAGGTTGCGGGCCGCCAGGCGTCCGACCATCGTGCCGGTCGTGATGTTGGCCATCAGGGGGGCGATCACCTCCATGAGCCCTGACAACCAGGCGGTCGAGGGATCGGCGGGCTCCGGGCGAGGGTCGTCCGGGGCGATGTCACCCTGCTCGGGGGTGTCGGTCTGCAGGGACCCCGATACCCGGCCTAGCAGGGGTTGCAGGGCATCGACCGTCCTTGCGGCCCAGACGGCCCTGGTGACGGGCTCGACCGTGAGAGATCCGCGCCTGTCAGGTGACAGCCCGGTGCGGTCGGCCACGTGCAGTTCGGCGACCCTGGCCAGGGCCTCGTACTCCATGCGTACCATCGGCTCCACATTCGGCTCGCTCCCGCCACCTGTGGCGATCGTCATCGCCAGTTGGCGGGCAGCGTTGCTACCGGTTCCCTGGGACTTCATGGCCTCCAGGGCCGGCCCGAACATGCTGCCGAACGCGCTACCGAACATGTTTCCGACGAGGTCGTCGAAGGAGAGCTCCTCGTCGGATGGTTCGGGTGGGTCGGGGACGCTCACAGGGGCATCGTAGGGTCATGTCGTGGGTCTCTCCTAGCGGTGTGGCCCGTCGGGGAGGTGCGCTTTGAGGGTGGTGGTGACGGGTTCGACGGGCGCCGTCGGCCGCCGGGCCTGCGCCCGCCTGGCCGGTGAGGGCCATGAGGTGATCGGCCTGGACCGTCGTTCGAGCGTGCCGCCCGCCCCCGGTGTCGAGATCCGGACGGTCGACCTGGCGGTGGCCGACCTCCGGGCGTTGTTGGAGGGGGTCGACACTGTGGTCCACCTGGCTTCGGGGGTCCGTGCGCGTGATACCGATGCCGACCCCGGCCATGGGACCCTCGCGGTCATGGAGCGCCTGCTGTCCGCTGCTGGTGATGTAGGCGTCGCGCACCTGGTGGTCCGGTCGTCTGCGATGGTCTACGGCGCCTGGCCCGACAACCCGGTGCCGTTGACCGAGGATGCCCCCGTCCGTCCCTGTCCGGGGTTTCTCTTCGCGGTCCACCGGGCCGACCTGGAGCGACTGGCCGAGGGATGGGCTGCCGGTTCGTCCGGCCGCGTGGTGACCATGCTGCGTCCTGCGGTGACGGTGGCCGAGGAGCGGCCGGGCGGCCTCGCCCTCATCCTGGCTGCGGCGTCGGCGGTCCGGTCCGACGAGGGCGATCCGATCGGCCAGTTCCTGCATTCGGACGACCTGGCGGATGCCGTCGTGTGTGCGGTGCGGGAGCGTGTGGACGGGCCGCTGAACGTGGCGCCCGACGGTTGGATCAGTGCGGTTGTCATGGCCGAGCTGGGTGGGCCGACTCCCCGGCTGAGGTTGCCGGCCAACGTGGTGGCGACGCTCGCCAGGATCCGTTGGGGCCTCGGCTTCACGGCTGCGCCTCCCGGGGTGCTTCCCTACACGGTTCATCCCTGGGTCGTGTCGAACGACCGTCTCAGGGCTCTTGGCTGGGAGCCCGCCCACACCAACGAGGAGGCCTATGTGGCCGGGCACGAGCCCCGCACCTTCGACAGCCTCGATGCCGGCAGCCGTCAGAGGATCTCCCTGGGGGTCGCCGGAGGCCTGGTGTTGACGACGTTGGCCGGCCTGGTGTGGCTGTTCCGGCGCTCCAACCGGCGATAGGCGACAGCCGGGCCCGACGTGGGTGGGTCCGGTGCAGGTGGGGCGCCCGGACAGGTGTCGTACCATGACGGCGATGTCATGCACGGGGCCAGTCGACTGCGAGACGTGGCTCGGCCTCACGGCGGATTCCCTCCCGGTCGAGGAGGCTCTGCGGTGGGCCGGTCGGTCCGACTGTGGCGCGCTCGTGTTGTTCAGCGGCAATGCCCGTGACCACTCGGAGGGCCGATCCGGCGTCACAGGCCTCGCCTACGAGGCGTACGAGGAGCAGGCCGTGCCCCGCCTGGAGCGGGTGGCGGACGAGGCGCGACGGCGTTGGCCGGCCATAGGCCGGGTGGTGCTGGTGCACAGGGTCGGGCCGGTGGCGATCGGCGAGGCCGCCGTGGTCGTGGTCGTGTCGGCGCCACATCGCGGCGACGCCTTCGAGGCAGGCAGGTTCTGCATAGATGCCGTCAAGGCGACCGTGCCGATCTGGAAGCTCGAGACATGGGGCGGAGACGAACAGTGGGGTAGCGATTCGCAGCACCTGGTCGACCTGGATGACCTGGTCTGGCCACCTGCGGACGAGGCCTCCGAGCAGGCCGGCCAGGTCGGCGGACACCGGTGAGCTCGAGCCTCGTCTTCCTGCTCGGGGCGGTCGTCATGGCTGCGCTGGGGTCGGCCCTTCTCTGGCTGCTCAGCCGACCGAGGAACCGCACGGCCGACCCGGACGAGTTCCGCCGCACGCTCCGGAACATGTCACGACACAGCCGCACCGGTTTCCACAGCCGGAGCGCGGTGCGGGTGATCGGTCGGTTGGAGGCCGACGACGACGGCGAGGAGCCGACCTGACGTGGCGCGGGATCTGGCGATAGACCTCGGAACCGCGAACACCCTCGTCTACGCACGCGGTGAGGGCATCGTGTTGGCCGAGCCGTCTGTGATCGCGATGAACAAGCGGACCGGCGACGTGATCGCCATGGGTAGGGAGGCCTGGAAGATGATCGGCCGAACCCCGGCCCACATCGTCGCCGTGCGCCCGTTGCGCAAGGGGGCCATCACCGACTTCGAGGTCACGCAGCGCATGGTGAGGATGCTCCTCGAACGTGTCGGGGTCAGCAGGTTCAACCGCCCCAAGGTGCTCATCTGCGTACCGTCGGCGATCACCGCTGTGGAGAGGCGTGCGGTCACCGACGCGGCCCGACGTGCCGGTGCTGCCGATTCGCAGTTGATCGAGCAGCCCCTGGCGGCGGCCATCGGTGCCGACCTGCCCATCAGCGAGCCGGTGGGCAGCCTGGTGGTCGACATCGGGGGCGGGACCTCCGAGTCGGCGTTGTTGTCGCTCGGTGGAGTGGTGGCGCTCGAGGCTCTCCGGGTCGGGTCGTTCGACATCGATGCCTCCATCCAGGCCTATCTACGCAGGGAGTACGGGCTGGCGATCGGCGACACGACCGCCGAGGAGATCAAGCTGGCCATCGGTTCGGCGGCCCCCACACCCGACGAGTTGCGGGCCGAGGTCCGGGGTCGTGAGCTCATGAGCGGCCTGCCCAAGACGGTCGTGCTGACACCGGTAGAGATCAGGCGGGCGATCGAGGAGCCGGTCTCGGCGATGATCGAGTCTGTGCTGTCGTGTCTTGCACGGGCACCGGCCGAACTGGCGCAGGACCTCCTGGAGGAGGGGCTCCACCTGGTCGGTGGCGGCAGCCTGCTCCGCGGGTTCGATTCCCGGCTGGCCGAGGAGGCGGGCATCCCGGTGACCCACGTCGAGTCGCCGATGGAGTGTGTGGTGATGGGGGCCGGTCAGTGCATCGAGTCGTTCGAGGCGATGCGGACGATGTTCATGGATCCCCGCGGTTAGCTGTCGGCCTCTCCGGCGGTCGCCGAATCGCCCAGAAGGTCCTCGGCCGCCTGTCGTACCTGTCGGTCGCGGTCCTCGAGCGCACGTCGTAGCGCCGTCTCGACACCGGGACCCTCGAAGGCGGCCAGTGCCAGGACCGCCCGTCGCCTGACGGGTGGCCTGTCCTCCATGCCACCCAGCACGGCGTCCAGCCCCGCCTCGTGGCCGAGTGCACCGAGGGCGGCAACGGCCGCCTCGCGGCACAGGGGGTCGTCGTGACCGGTTGCGATGCCCACCAGGGGGCCGACGGTACGGTCGGCGCCGTCGACGCGTTCGCCTGCAGCCCAGCAGGCGACCTCGACGACCGTCGGGTCGGGATCGGCCAGGAGGTCGGGCAGCCCGGGGATGCGGGTCGTCCCCTCAGCCGGCAGGTGGGCGACGATCTCGAGAGCCCGGCAGCGGACGGCCTGTGACGGGTCGGACAGCGCGGATTCGAGCTCGGTGACGCCGAGGGACCCGAGCCGGTCGAGCGCTCCGATGGCGGCGGACCGGACCGACGGTTCGTCGTCGGTGATCAGGGAGCGGGCGGTCTCCTGGTCGTCTGTGTGTCCGGCCAGCACCGCACGTCGTCGTCGGGCGGCTGCCCCGGCCGCTGGTGGTGGTGTCCCGTGTTCGTGGCGTCCTGCCACGGTTCAGCCGATGGCCTGTTCGAGGAGGAATCCCGATGCCACGACTGCGAGGCCGATCACCGTGGCCAGCGCAATGCCGCCGACCACGACGAAGGCCGTCAGGAGTACGAGCGACCGGAGCCGGTGCCACCAGCGGATCCGGGCCATTCTGCCTGTCACCACCTTGTGGGGCGGGTGGAACCACAGGCCCAGCCGGGCGGCGGCGCTCCATGGGCGGTCGACGGCGTACTCGAAGTCGGGGTCGGTAGCTGCCTGGGTCGCGCCGGCGGCATGCTCACCGGCCCGGCCTGATGCAGCGTGCAGGAACGTGGCAGGCTGGAGGCACGCAGGCGCCGATCTGCTGGTACTCCAGGTGGCCGGACAGGCGAGGGGCAACGCGATGGCACCCCGGACGAGGCCCTGGAACAGGGTGGCGAGGAGCAGGTTGGACACGGTGAGCAACACACTACCGTCGCCCGGCAGGGCACTTTCGGGCGCGTCCGGACCGGAGCGTACGGCTCGTCGCAGGCCCGTGTTGACGGCCTTGACCGTGCTGCTCTGCATGGCTGCGCTGGCGATGACCTTCGTGAGGCTCCCGTACTTCACCTTCATGCCCGGTTCGGTCAACCCCCTCTCGGAGCGGGTCGTGGTGCTGCGGGGTGAGCGGTTCCCGGCAACCGGCGAGGTGTACTTCACGACGGTGCGCCAGGACTCCAGCGTCAACGGATGGGAGTACCTCCGGACCCTGGTCGACGGGTCGGTGCTGCTGGTCGGCGAGGATGCGGTCCTCGGTGATCGCAGCAGGGACGAGAACCGCGAGTTCAACATGCAGCTGATGCGGGTCTCCAAGTCGACGGCCGAGGCGGTGGCGTTGCGACACCTCGGCCTTGATCCGTACAGGGCCACCGGGGTCGGGATGTCGAGCGTCCGGGAGCCTGCAGCCGACCATCTGACCACCGGTGACGTCATAGTCGCCGTCGACGGCGTGTCGACCATGAAGGCCGAGGACCTCATCGAGGCGATCCACTCCCGGTTCCCCGGTGACGTGGTTGTCATCGACATCGAGGCCGTCGACGGCAGCGATCCTCGAACGGTGTCGGTGACGCTCGGTACCCGTGAAGACGATCCGACAATCGGGTTCCTCGGTATCGGTCCCCAGACCAGGTGGGAGGATGTCGAGGACCTTCCGGTGGACGTGGGGGTCAGAACCGACCAGGTGGGTGGCAACTCGGCCGGGTTGGCGCTGACCCTCGCCATCCTGGACCTGTTGACGCCGGGCGAGTTGACCGGCGGCCTGCAGGTGGCGGGCACGGGCACGATCGACCTCGAGGGGCAGGTAGGCCCGATCGGCGGCATCCGCCAGAAGGTGATAGCGGCCCGCCGGGCCGGAATGGACGTCCTCCTGGTTCCCCGGAACGAGTTGCCGGAGGCGCTCGACGTCGCCGGCGACCTGCAGGTCGAGGGGGTCGCAACCCTGGATGAGGCCCTGACGGCGTTGGCCGGGCTGGGTGGAAACGCCGATTCGCTGGCCCTGCCGGCAGGCTCATGATCACCTGACGAGCGCCTGCCGACCGCCTGTAGGGCGGCCGGTTTACGCAGTTAGGCTGCCGCGATGCCCCCTGAAGACACTCCCCCGCAGCGCCCCCGCCTCATTCCCGGTCGGCGCCCGGGCCGGTTCGGACGCTCCGCCCGGGTGGGCCGGTTCCGGGTCATCATGCTCGTCGGCGTGGTGGCGTTCTTCGTCGGCACGGTCTCGCTGCGGGGGCTCGCCAGCTTCTACACCGACTACCTGTGGTTCGACTCGCTCGGCCACAGCGACGTGTTCACGTCGGTGCTGGGTGCCCAGGTCGTCCTGGTGGTCCTGTTCACGCTGCTGTTCTTCGGGATCCTCTTCGGCAACCTGACCGTCGCCGATCGGATGGCGCCATTGGTGCGACCGCCCGGGCCCGAGGAGGACCTGCTCTCCCACTACCACGCTGTGGTAGGCCGACGGGGCTGGTTGGTGCGCCTCGGACTCTCGGGCCTGTTCGCGCTGATCGCGGGGCTGGGCGTGTCCGGGCGCTGGCAGGAATGGCTGCTCTACACCAATCGGGTGGAATTCGGCGTCGACGACCTCCATTTCGGCCGGGACATCGGCTTCTTCGTGTTCGAGTTGCCGTTGTTGACCTTCGTGGTGGGCTGGCTGTTCTCCACCCTGATACTGACCCTGGTCATCACCTCGATATGGCACTACATAAACGGTGGTATCCGCTTCCAGACGGTGGGCGTGCGGGTGCGGCCGCAGGTCAAGGCCCACCTGTCGGTGCTGTTGGGGTCGGTCGCACTGGTCAAGGTAGCCGACTACTGGCTGGCTAGGTTCGAACTCACGACCTCGACACGCGGGGTTGTCGATGGCGCGTCGTATACCGACGTGAACGCGCAGTTGCCGGCCATCAACCTACTGATCCTCATCTCGTTGCTCGCAGTCGTGCTGCTGTTGGTGAACATCCGCCGTCGTGGCTGGGTGCTACCCACCCTCGCCGTCGGTCTGTAGTTGTTCGTGGCCCTTGTGATGGGTGGCATCTATCCGGCGGTGGTCCAGGGCCTGAGGGTCCAGCCGGCCGAGTCCGAGATGGAGGCCCCCTACATCGAGCGCAACATCTTGGCGACCAGGCAGGCCTATGGGCTGGACAGGATCACCGAGGTGGTAATTGAAGACTTCGACACGACCATCACAGCCGAGGACCTGCGGGCCAACTCCGCCACGGTGCGCAATATCCGGGTGCTCGATCCGCTGATCGTGCAGGCCACCTTCGACCGCCTCCAGGGCGAGCGGGAGTTCTACCGCTTCAATGATGTGCTGGACGACGGCCGCTACGTGGTCGACGGTGAGACCACCCATGTGCTGCTGGGTATCCGAGAGTTGGACCTCAACAAGATGCGGTCCTGGGAGTCCGAGCACGTGGCCTTCACCCACGGCTACGGCGTTGCAGTGGCGTCGGTGAGTCGGGTGAAGGGTTCCGGCGACCCCGACTTCATCATCGGTGACCTGCCCGTCGTCATCCACGAGTCGGTCGAGATCACCCTCGATCGTCCCCAGATCTACGTGGGCGAGGGCCTCGGAGGCTACGCCGTGGTGGGGGCCAGCCGTGACGAGGTCGACTACACGGACCAGGACCAGGGGACCCAGGACGTCCGCTATGCCGACATCGGCGGCGAGGGTGGGGTCCAGATGCGGTCCATGTTCCGCAAGGCTGCGTTCGCCCTGCGGTTCGGCCAGATCGAGTCGTTGATCTCCAACTTCATCACCGACGATTCGCGGTTGCTCTACGTCCGCGACATCCGCGACCGGGTCGAG
>DQOF01000150.1 GCA_015658775.1 Acidimicrobiia bacterium
CGAATACGGTTGGACCGACCCACTGGTCCTGACAGGGCTCGCGGCGGCCATGATCCTGCTCACAGCCTGGGTGTTTTACGCACGCCGCCAGCAGCACCCCATGCTGGACCCGGCGCTGTTCACAATCCCCCGTTTCGGCCTCGCCAGCCTGACCATCACGGTCACCTTCGCAGTCATGTTCGGCATGTTCTTCGGCCTGGCCCAGTTTCTCCAGTTCGTGATGGGCTACTCCCCGCTGGGCGCCGCTCTGCGGGTGGCCCCGTTCGCCGTCGCCATGATCGCCATCGCACCGCGCGGACCAGGACTGGTGAAGCGCTTCGGGGCAGGCAGGGTCATGGGATCCGGCCTGCTGCTCGCCTCAGCGGGCTGTATGGCCATGTCGCTGCTGACTGCTGACACGTCCTACCCGAACGTCGTGGCCGGCATCATCCTGCTGTCGTCGGGCATGGCGCTGACCTTCCCGACGGCGACCACGGCCATCATCGGCTCGCTCCCGCTGGACAAGGCCGGAGTGGCCTCTGCGGTCAACGACACGACCCGCGAGGTCGGAGCCGCTGTCGGGATCGCCCTTCTCGGATCCCTCCTCTCAGCGGGCTACCGCCGGGACCTCGGAGGGTCCCTGGACGCACTGCCGCTGCCCCCCGGGGCGCTGGAGGCTGTACAGGACTCTGTGGGCGTCGCCCTGCACGTGGCCGGGGACGCCCCGGCCGGGGTGGGCGGCACTATCGCCACCGCCGCCCGCTCGGCGTTCGCCGCCGGCTACTCGCTGTCCATGGTTGTCGGGGCGGCCATGCTCGCCGCCGTGGCCGTGCTCCTCATTGCCAGGTTCCCCGCTTCCGACTGACACCCGTCCGCCTGCGAGGATGCGCCCATGCGAATCACCACCTCCCTCAACTACGCCACCGATCCGACCGCTGCCGCCGCGCAGGCGCAGCAGCTGGAAGCCGCCGGCGTGGACCGCATCTGGATTCCCGAGGCCTACGGATTCGACGCCGTCAGCCTGCTGGGGTTCCTGGCTGCCAGCACCGACACGGTCGAGCTGGCCAGCGGCATCCTGAACACCTACAGCCGGACTCCCGCCCTGCTGGCGCAGACGGCTGCAGGCCTCGACGCCCTCTCCGGTGGGCGGTTCGTGCTCGGCCTGGGCGCGTCAGGCCCGCAGGTGATCGAGGGCTTCCACGGCATGCCCTACACGATGCCGCTGACCCGCATGAAGGAGATCGTCACGATCTGCCGGATGGCGTGGCGCCGTGAGCCGCTGGTCCACGACGGCCGGGTGTTCACGCTCCCCCTGCCACCCGACCGGGGGACCGGCCTCGGCAAGGCCCTCAAGATCATCAACCACCCGGTGAGGTCGGACATCCCCATCTACATCGCGGCGCTGGGGCAGAAGAGCGTCGAGGAGACCGCTGCGACCACCGAGGGCTGGCTGCCGTTCCTCGTCTACCCGGAACGGATGGACAGGGTCTGGGGCGATGCGGTCAGGGCGGGCCTGGCCCGCAGGGACCCCGACCTGGGCGACTTCGACATCGTGGCCGGCGGCCTCGTGGCCATCGGAGACGACGCTGCGCAGTACCGCGACCACGCACGCCCCATGGCCGCCCTCTACATCGGAGGCATGGGCGCGCGCGGCAAGAACTTCTACAACGACGTGTGCCGCGACTACGGGTTCGCCGACGAAGCGATCGCCGTGCAGGATGCCTACCTGGACGGCCGTCGCGAAGACGCCATGGCGGCCCTACCCGACGAGTTGATCCAGAACACAACGCTGTGCGGCGACGAGGCGTACATCGTCGACCGCCTGGCCGCCTACAGGGAGGCCGGTGTCACGTCGCTCAACGTCAACCCGGTGGGGGGCGACCCGGCGCAGGTGCTGGGCAGGCTCCGCGAGCTGGCCGAACACGCCTGAGCGATCAGCCGCCCACCAGCAAGCGAAAAGGTCAGCGGACCCGGTCCAGGGGATCGATCCTGACGCCGACCAGGACGGCCTCGGTGATCCGTCGTGGGGCCTCTCCAAGCCAGAAGTTGAGTGCCAGCCGCCGCGGCGTCCTGACGTGGCGGCGCCCCCGCCGGGTGGCTGCCACAACCCTGGTGGCCAGCCGCTCGGGCGTGGTCTTGGGAATCAGCTGGAGCCGCTCAAACCGCCGGGCCGTGCGCTGCACGCTGGGCGACGCCGACTCGACGGCATCCCACATGCGGGTGTCTACGGGCCCGGGCGCCACCAGCGTCGTGCGTATGGGCGTGCTCCTCAACTCCAGACGCAACGTGGATGCGAAGTTGTTGAGGCCTGCCTTGGTCGCGCAGTAGGGGCCCATTCCGGGAAAGCCGGCAGTGCCCGCCAGCGAGGACATGAACACCAGGGCGCCCCTGTTGCGCCCGAGCATCCCGGGGAGGACCCGACGGGTGAGGACCATCGGGGCCTCCAGGTTCACCCGGGTGGCCATGCGCACCTCCTCGGGATCGACCGTGGCGACCGGGTCCACGGTCTCGATGCCTGCGTTGCTGACCAGGACGTCGATCGGACCGTGGGCGGCCTCGATGGCGTCTATGAGGCCGTCGACAACCTCGGGATCGCTGAGGTCGGCGACATGGGAGACGCCGCCGATCTCGCCGGCCACCCGTCTCAACTCGTCGGCCGACCGGGCGACCACGATCACCGACGCCCCCGCCCCGGCATAGGCGCGAGCCAGGGCTGCGCCTATCCCACGCGATCCGCCGGTGACCAGTACTCGTGCTCCGTCTAAGTCCATGGGCCGGGACGGTAACAGCCGGACTCAGGGCATCTGGACACGGCCGGGTACGGTCACGCCGGAGCACACCTGGGGGTCGGCCATGCCCGAGACAATCAGCGGGTTCACCGTCGCGGTGACCGATGGGGAGATCGACGACCTTCACAGGCGGCTTGCCGCCACCCGCTGGCCCGACCAGATCCCCGACACCGGCTGGGACTACGGATGCGACCTGGAGTGGCTTCAGGACCTGGCCGCCTACTGGGCCGATGGCTTCGACTGGCGCTCCCAGGAGGACCGTCTCAACTCGCTGGACCACTTCACAACCCTGATCGACGGCCAGAACATCCACTTCATCCACCAGCGCTCCCCCCACCCCGAAGCCCTGCCGCTTCTCATCAGCCACGGCTGGCCGGGCTCGGTGGTCGAGTTCCTGGACATCATCGGCCCCCTCACAGACCCCACGGCCCACGGCGGAGACGCCGCCGACGCCTTCCACGTGATTGCGCCGTCCCTGCCCGGCTACGCGTGGTCGGGGCCGACCACCGACAGGGGCTGGGGTGTGGATCGCACAGCCCGGGCGTTCGCCGTGCTGCCGGACCGACTCGGATACGACGCATACGGCGTCCAGGGAGGCGACTGGGGCTCGATGATCTCCCGCCAGATCGCGCAGGTCGACCCCGGCCACGTGGTCGGCTGCCACGTCAACATGATGACCGGCGGACCGGCGGGCGCCGACGACGACTTCGACGACATCACGCCCCTCGAACAGCAGCACATGGACCGGGGCAGGTGGTACATGGCCGAGGACAACGGCTACTTCCGCATCCAGGAGACCCGGCCCCAGACCCTGGGAACCGGTCTGAACGACTCTCCAGCCGGGCTGCTGTCGTGGATCGGCGAGAAGTTCCACGGCTGGACCGACCATGACGGCGACCCGTTGACAGCAGTAGACCGTGACCAGCTCCTGACGAACGTCTCCGTCTACTGGTTCACAGGCACGATCAACTCGTCTACCCGCATGTACTTCGAGACGATGGGAGCCCCTGTCGCCGGCCTCGGAGCGACAGGCGACGTCCCGCTCGGTGTGTCCACCTTCCCGAAGGAGCTCTTCATCGCAAGGCGTCGATGGGTGGAGGCTGCGCACAACCTGACCTTCTGGGCCGACCACGAGACGGGCGGCCACTTCGCCGCCATGGAGCAGCCGGCCGTGCTGGTCGACGACATCCGGACGTTCTTCAGGAACCTGCGGTGATCGACGGCGCCGAGGGTGTGCGCCTGGCGCTCGACCACCGGGGCTCGGGTACCCGGCTGGTGTTCACCCACGGTTGGGCCAACGACCGCTCGGTCTGGTCGGCACTCTCCGACGACCTGACCTGCGACCACAGGGTCACCACGTGGGACCTCCGGGGCCACGGCGGGAGCGACGTCCCGGAAGCCGGCTGCTACTCACGCAGCCACGCCCTCGCCGACCTGGGTGCGGTGATCGCCGACGCGGAGCGGCCAGCCGTCCTCATCGGGCACAGCCTCGGCGGATACCTGTCGTTGGCCTACGCCATCGACCATCCCGCCGACGTCGCCGGGCTGGTGCTCATCGCCGCCGGACCGGGGTTTCGCAAGGCTGAGGCGCGCAAGCAGTGGAACGCCTCGGTGCGTGACAGCGCCGCCCGGATGGACATGGCGCCCGGCGTCGAGGAGCTGTCCATGCACGTCGACTCGACGGTCATAGACCGGTTGACCGAGATAACCGCCCCGACCCTGGTCCTGCTGGGCGAGCGGGACAAGCGGTTCGCCGCCGCAGCGGGCCTTTTCGGACGGGACCTGAACGTGCACGACACCGTCGTGGTGCCCGACCAGGGACACATGGTCCACCTCAAGGCCGCCGACCGCTGCGCCGCCGCCATCCGGTCGTTCGTGGCCGGCATCTCATGACCGTCGACCCGCTGGCCCGGATGGTCGGCCTGCCCGGCGGCACCTTCCAGATGGGCAGCGAGGACCCCGGCGGCTACCCGTCCGACGGTGAGGGCCCGATCCGCGAGGTACGGCTATCGCCGTTCCGGATCTCCGCCACGCCGGCCACCAACGACGAGTTCGCCGCCTTCGCCGCCGCTACAGGCCACCACACCACGGCCGAGGACGAGGGCTGGTCGTATGTGTTCGCAGGCCATCTCCCTGACGAGTTCCCCGACACGAGGGGTGTTGTCGGTGCCGAGTGGTGGCGCCAGGTCTTCGGCGCGGACTGGCGGCACCCAGAGGGGCCGGGGTCGGACCTCGCCGACCGGGCCGACCACCCGGTGGTCCACGTCTCGTGGTTCGACGCCGTGGCGTTCGCAACCTGGGCCGGCGGCCGGCTCCCCACCGAGGCCGAGTGGGAGTTCGCAGCACGCGGCGGCCTGGACCAGGTCCGCCTTCCCTGGGGTGACGAGATGCGGCCCGGCGGCGAGCACAGGTGCAACATCTGGACCGGCGCGTTCCCCGTGGAGGACACCGCCGAGGACGGCTATGCCGGTACCTGTCCCGTGGACGCGTTCGAGCCCAACGGCTACGGGCTGTTCAACTGCTCGGGAAACGTCTGGGAGTGGTGCAACGACTACTTCTCGTCCCGGCACCCGCTCGAGCGCCCCCTGCTCGATCCGGCAGGACCTCCGATGGGTGTCGACCGGGTGACCAAGGGCGGCTCTCACCTCTGCCACGACAGCTACTGCAACCGCTACCGCCCCGGAGCGAGGCTGGGCACCACCCCCGACAGCACCACAGGGCATCAGGGCCTGCGGCTGGCGGTCTGAGCGGTTCCACCCCCTACGCCTGCCCACCCCCGGTCCCCGTACGCTGGCCGCATGGGCCTGCGCAGCGATGTGAACTCCGGCGTGTCGCCGGCGCTGCCCGGCGAGTTCACGTCTCCCCGCATCGGTCCGATCGAGGTTTGGCCCCCGGTTGTGCTGGCTCCGATGGCCGGGGTCACCAATGCACCGTTCCGGACGTTGTGCAGGGAGTTCGGCGCCGGCCTCTTCGTGAGCGAGATGATCACCGCCCGCGGCCTCGTGGACGGCCACGCCAAGACCCTGCGCCTCAGCCACTTCGCCCCCGGAGAGTCCCCCCGCAGCATCCAGCTCTACGGGACCGAGCCGGAGAGCGTCCACCGGGCGGTCCGGATGCTCGTAGCCGAGGACAGGGTCGACCACATCGACCTCAACTTCGGCTGTCCCATGCCCAAGGTGACTCGCAAGGGCGGAGGAGCAGCGATCCCGCTGAAGCCCCGGCTGTTCGAGGCGATCGTGGGCGCCGCCGTCAGCAGTTCGGGCGACGTGCCGGTCACCGTGAAGTTCCGGAAGGGCACCGACGACGACCACCTGACCTACCTGGAGGCCGGCCGGGTCGCCGAGGCCGTCGGCGCGGCCGCCGTCTCTCTCCACGCCCGCACGGCCGAACAACTCTATTCCGGACACGCCGACTGGACCGCTGTCGCCGAGTTGAAGGCCGCCGTCACGTCCATACCCGTGTTCGGCAACGGCGACGTGTGGGAGCCCTGGGACGCCCTGCGGCTGATGCGTGACACCGGCTGCGACGGGGTTGTCGTGGGGCGGGGCTGCCTGGGCCGGCCCTGGCTCTTCGGCGACCTGGCCACGGTGTTCGGGAGATCACCCGCCTCGGGCGGTTCCGAGCCGGATGAACCACCGGACCTGGGCGATGTGGCAGTTGCCATGGCCAAGCACGCCCGCCTGCTCGTGGACTGGGCGGGCCCGCACGGCATCAGGGACTTCCGCAAGCACACAGCCTGGTACCTGAAGGGATACGCCACGGGCCCGGCGGCACGTCGCGACCTCCAGTCCATCGACTGCCTCGAGGACCTGGATGGCCTGCTCTCCGGCCTCGTGGCCGCCATGGGACCCGACCTTCCCCTCGATCCCGGGGCACTCCGAATACCGCGGAGCCACCGGAACGGGCCGAGGCGGGTGGTGCTGCCGGAGGGCTGGCTGGACGACCCCGACGACGCCACCCCGCCGCCTGCAGAGGCCGAGGCCCTGGTCTCCGGTGGCTGAAAGTACACCCGGCGAAGCGCGGCTGGTCCTGGCTTCGGGATCCCCCCGGCGACTCGAGCTGCTCCGGGCAGCCGGGTTCGACCCCGAGGTGAGGGTCCCCCCTGTCGACGAGACCCCGCTCCCGGGTGAGGAGCCCGCGGCAATGGTCGAGCGTCTGGCCCTGGCCAAGTTGCGGGCCGTGGTGGTTGCCGGCGAGACCGGCCTGGCCGCCGACACGGTGGTCGTGGTGGACGGCGAGGTGCTGGGCAAGCCCGGCACGCCGGAGCGGGCAGGGGAGATGCTCCGCCGGCTGTCCGGGCGCACCCACCAGGTGGTCGGGGGCATCGCCATGCGCCGCGACCGTTATGACGCGTCGGGGGTGGTTCGGACCGGGGTCACCATGCGGGCCATGACCGACGAGGAGATCGCCGCCTACGTGGCCACCGGCGAGCCGCTCGACAAGGCAGGCGGCTACGCCATCCAGGGTGGGGGCGGCGACTTCGTGACCGGGGTCGACGGGTGCCGTGACAACGTGGTCGGCCTGTCGATCGGAGCGGTACTCGAGATGCTCACGATGCTCGGCGGTCAGCCGCCTTCCCGAGCCGGGGGCTCCAGCCGCTGATCGGCGGTGAAGAACCGGCCGGCGCCGAGAAGCACAACCACAAGCCCCGTGATGGCCGCCGATCCCAGGATCAGGAACAGCAGCGCCGCCTGGACCATGGCTGCATCCACGGGATCCACCCCTGCCAGCACCAGTCCCGTCAGCGCTCCCGGGATGAACACTATGCCGACAGACCGCGTGATCTCTATCTGGGGCAGGAGGGCCAGCCTGAGGGCGTCGGCCGCCACGTCGCGGACGGCCCGTCGGGAACCGAACCCGAGGCCCAGCATCGCCTCTATCTCGCCGCTGCGGTCCCGCACCCCGTCGACCAGCCGTGCCGCTGCCACGACCACGACCTTGAGCGAGTTGCCGACGATCATCCCCGACACCGGGACCAGGACCCGGGCCTCCAGCGGCAGCACGCCGAGGCCGAAGACCACGGCCAGGCTGACCCCCAGTCCGACGGTGTAGCCGGCAGCGGTCATCCAGCCGAGGCCCCTGAGCCTGGGCTCGCGGCGCCGTGCCGTGGCTGCGGCGAACGGCACCAGGCAGACCGCCCAGAGCCATGCCCAGGCCATGTGGGTGTCCTGGTCCAGGATCAGTCGGAGTGCCCAGCCGGCGAGCAGGAGCTGGCCGATGGACCGGACCACGGCAACCAGAAGGTCGCGTTCGAGACCGAGGTGCCTGGTGAGCGACACGACGACGGCCAGCAGAACCAGCAACAGCGAAGCGCCCAGCCCCCACGGGCCGATGCCGACATCGATCACGACGCGCACCGTAGCCAGTGCGATCGGGCTGAATCCCTACCGGCTCCGCGACGTTCCCGACCCGGAGCTCCGCTTTGTGGCGGGAAGGCAACCACCTATAGCCTGTTAGGCATGGTGAACATCCGTCGGACGGTACCCCACGATCCGACACCGGTCGGCCTGTCCGTCGACGGGCTCTCCGTCTCCTACGCAGGCCCTCCGGTCCTCACCGACGTGTCGCTGACGGTCGCCCCGGGCGAGATCGTCGCCCTGCTCGGACCCAGCGGCTGTGGCAAGACCACGCTGCTCCGTGCGATAGCCGGGTTGGAGCAACCCGGCACCGGCACGGTCACCATCGGCGACAGGGTCGTGAGCGGTGCAGGAGGGTTCGTCCCGCCCGAACGACGGCGGGTCGGCATGGTCTTCCAGGACTGGGCCCTGTTCCCCCACCTGGACGTCAGCAGGAACGTGGGCTACGGCCTACCACGCGGTGAGCGTCGTAACCGGGTGGTCGAGGAGACGCTGTCGATGGTCGGCCTCGAGGATGTCGCCGACCGCATGCCCGGAACCCTGTCCGGCGGCCAGCAGCAGCGGGTCGCCCTGGCACGTGCGCTGGCACCGCACCCGAGCGTGCTCCTGCTGGACGAACCGTTCTCCAACCTGGACACGACCCTGCGCGTCCAGGTGCGCACCGAGATCCACCGGCTGCTCGTCCAGTTGGGTGTGACGACCGTGTTCGTTACCCACGACCAGGAGGAGGCGTTCGTACTCGGTGACAGGGTGGCCGTCATGCACGACGGCCGCCTGGCCCAGGTCGGCACCCCTGACGAGCTCTACCGCCGTCCGACCGACCGGTGGGTCGCCACGTTCGTCGGTGAGGCCAACCTGTTCCCCGTCGACGGGCCGGACTGTGCAGGCGGGACCACCTGTGTCACCCCGGTCGGCGATGTGCCGCTGATCTCGCCTGTGACCGGACCGGCGGACCTGCTGCTGCGCCCGGAGGACCTGGCGGTGGACGTCGGTGACGACGGTGTGATCGAGCTGGTCGAGTACTACGGCCACGACGCCATGGTGCTGATACGCCTGCACGACGGCACGGCGGTGCGGGCCCGCACCGGCACCGACCTGCCGTTCGTGCGCGGGGACCGGGTGGGGGTGAACTACGACGGCCCGGGCGTCCTGGCGCTCGAAGCCTGACCTAATCAGAGGTTTGCCTCCCTGATATCTACTGTTAGGTTCACCTTACACAATGACCCAGGCTACCAGAGAGACCCGAACCCCATGCGGAACCGGCCCACCACCCGACCCGTCCGCAGGCGCTCCGCCGTCTCCCGGGCCGTGCTCCCCCTCCTGGGGACCCTCCTTGTGTCGATCACCGTTCTCGCCACCGCTGGCTGCGGCACAGACACCGACAACCGGTCGCTGACCGTGTACTCGGGTCGCAGCGAGAAGCTGGTCGGTCCAATCTTCGAGGAGTTCGAGGCGGTCACCGGCGTGGACCTCCAGGTCCGGTACGGCTCCTCGAACGACCTGGCCCTGGCCCTCTCGGCCGAGGGAGACAAGACCCGGGCCGACGTCTTCCTGTCGAGGAGCCCCGGGCCTGCCGGCTACCTGGACGACCTCGGCATGCTTGCGCCTATCGACGCGGCCGTGCTCGACAGGGTGGATCCCGACGACCGCTCACCCGACGGCACCTGGGTCGGCTTCGCCGGTCGCGCCCGGGTTCTCGTCTACAACATCGACGAGGTACCCGTCGCCGAGCTGCCCGCATCCGTGTTCGACCTGACCGGCCCCGGATACAGGGACATGGTGGCGATCCCCGGCAGCAACTCATCGTTCCAGGACTGGTTCACCGTGTTCCGCCTGCGCAACGGAGACGGCGTGGCCACGAAGTGGCTGGACGACATGGTCGCCAACGGCGCACGCTTCTACCCGAAGAACCGGGCGATCGTCGAGGCCGTCGGGCGTGGCGAGATCAGGTTCGGCCTCGTAAACCACTACTACAACCACCAGGAGGTTGCGGCCAACGGCGACGCCCAGCGCTCGGCCAACCACGGCTTCGCCGAAGGCGACGACGGCGGCCTGATGATCATCGCGACGGCCGCGATCCTCGAACAGAGTGACGACAAGAAGACGGCCAACCAGTTGCTGGCCCACCTCCTCAGCAACTCCCAGCAGCGCTACCTGACGGACACGGTGTTCGAGTACCCGTTGGCCATCGGAGTCGAGGCGGCCGACACCCTGCCACCCGCACCCGTCGACACCGTCGGCGCCGTAGAGCTCGACGACGTGGCAGCCGAGTTCACACAGACAATCTCGATCATCGAGGCCAGCGGCGTCCTCGACCAGTGAACCTCCGGTGACGACCTGCCCATGGTGACCGCCCCCGGCGTGACCCCGGCCGTGACCCGGACCGCCCGGCACGGGGCGGGAGTCAGGCGGGCGTCGCCACAACTCGTGGCGACAGCCCTGGTCGTCGCCACGCTGTTCGCCCTCCCGGGTGGCTACGTCGTCTGGCGGGCCGCCACCGCAGGAGGCGACCGGCTGGACCTCATCGCCTCCCACCGGACCCTCGACCCGCTCTGGCGCACCGTGCAGCTGGGCGTGCTGGTCTCGGCGACGACCGCTGTCATCGGCACCTGTCTGGCATGGCTGACCACCCGGACCGACCTGCCGATGCGCCGGTTCTGGCGGATCGTCGTGCCCCTGCCGCTCGTCTACCCCAGCTTCGTCGGGGCCGCCGCCTTCCTGTCCGGCCTCACCCCGGGAGGCATCGTCCACGACCTGGCCACCGCCATCGGCGTCGACCTGAACCTCCGGCTGCACGGCCTCACAGGCGCCTGGCTGGTCCTGACCCTGTTCACCTACCCGTACGTCTACCTTCCGGTGGCCGCCAGGCTGAGCGCCCTGCCGAACTCTCTCGAGGAGAACGCGCGCCTGCTCGGCGACCGTCCGATGCAGGTGTTCAGGCGGGTGGTCGTTCCCCAGGTCCGCACGTCGATCGCCGCCGGATCGCTGCTGGTGTTCCTCTACACGGTCAGCGACTTCGGCGCCGTCCACCTCATGAGGTTCGAGACGCTCACCCAGACCATCTACCGGACAAGGCTGTTCGACCAGGACCGCTCCTTCACCCTGGCCGTCCTGCTCCTGGGCCTCGCCCTCGTCGTGGTGTCGGCGGAGCGGACGATCGCCCGGCGGGGCGCCCGGGCCGAGTTGATCGGCGACCGCCCGGCGCTGCGTGTGCCGCTCAGGCGGTGGTCGATGCCGTCCCTCGCCGTCTGCTCGCTCGTTATAGGCCTGGCCCTGGTGGCACCGGCGGTGTCGCTGGCCGACTGGGGCCTGTTCGGCTGGTTCCGCCAGCGGCGCGGCGTGTCGGCCCTGCGACTGGATGCCGGTGACCTGATCGGCCCGACGTGGAACACCGTGTGGATCAGCGTGGTGGCCGCAGTGGTCACGGTCGTCGCCGTCTTCCCGGTCGCCTACCTGCTGGCACGTCATCGGGGCCGCCTCGGAGGCGCCATCAACGGCGCCGTGGTGGCCGGCTTCGCCATCCCGGGCCTGGTGGTCGCCCTCTCGTTGATCTTCTGGACGCTGCACGCCTCGCCGTTCGAGTTCCTCATAGGCACGCTGCCGGTGCTCGTGTTCGCCTACGTGGTGCACTTCGGCGCCCAGGCCGTGGGCACCTCGCAGGTGGCCGTGTCGGCCGTGCCACGGCGCATGGGGGACGCTGCCCGCCTCCTCGGCGCAGGCCGCCTCCGCCGACTGACCACCGTCGAACTCCCCCTCATGGCACCGGGCCTGGCAGCCGGCGGCGGCCTGGTGATGCTGTCGACGATGAAGGAGCTTCCGGCCACCCTCCTCATCTCACCAATAGGATTCCGGACCCTCGCAGTAGAGATCTGGAACACCTACGAGGCGTCCTACCTCCCGGAGACGGCGATACTGGCGCTCATCCTGGTGGCCATCAGCGCCCTGTTGACCTGGTTGCTGGTGGTGCGCCACAGCATCCACCTGTCGTGAGCCGTGGGCCCCGACGACCGGCGGGCCCGCTACCGACTCAGCCCGCCGTCACGAGGATGCGCTCGGCGGCGAACGAGCCCACGCCCACGTGGCGGTCCTGGATCTCGACGGTGACCGTCCCGTCGGGAGACGCCGCCGTGACCATGCCCCGGTTGCCGGGCACCAGCGCCGACCCCTCCAGGAAGTCGAGCATCCCCTCGGTGAACTCCAACTCCTCGGTGATGCGGTTCACGGTGAAGGCATCGCCCACCGCCACGTCGGCCAGATGCCGGGTGTCGGGCTCCAGGTAGGAACTGCCGGGGATCGGGTTGCCGTGCGGACACGTGGTCGGCATGCCGAGCAACCTCTCCAGCGCGATCTCCACCACCGGGGAGATCACGTGCTCCCACTTGCCGGCCTCGTGGTGGGCGTCGGTCCAGGAGAGGCCAAGAAGGTCGGTCAGAAAGCGCTCGGCCAGCCGGTGGCGCCTGACCACCGAGACCGCAATGTCCTGACCGTCGCCGGTGAGGGAGATGCCGGCGTCGTCGATGGAGACCAGGCCCTCCTTCTCCATCCGCCGGATCATCTCCGAGACCGCCGGTCGACTGATGTCGAGGCGTTCGGCGATGCGGGCCTGGATGACGTCGAAGTCGTCCTCGGCCAATTCGAAGATGGTCTCGCAGTATTCCTCGAATGCCGGGTGGTACTCGGGGGCTTCATAGACCATGGATGACAGTGTAGGCGGTGTGAGGCGTGCCTAACGGGGTCGACATCGACGGGTTCCGCCCCCCACCTAGTGCCGGACGACCGGCATCGGCCACACTGCGGGGGTGAGCCTGGACCCGCGTACACCGGTCATCGTCGGCGCCGCCCAGGTCACCGACCGAATCGACGACCCCACCATGTCGCGGTCGGCGCTGGACCTCATGGAGGACGCCCTCCGATCGGCGGCCATCGACGCGGACGCCCCGGGCCTGCTGCCCGACCTGGACCTGATCGGTGTCGTCGGAGGGCTGTGGCGCTACACCGACCCGGGCAGGCAGGTCGCCGACCGGGTGCGCGCAGGCGACGCCGCCACCCTGTTGACGTCGTGGTCGGGCCACACCCCGCAACACCTCCTGAACCACCTTGCGACGCGGATCCAGGCCGGCGAGCTGGAGGCCGCGGCGATGCTGGGTGGTGAGACGAACCGCAGCCGACGGCGGGCGAAGAAGCTCGGGGTGGAGCTCAACCGGGACTACGACACCACCATCCCGGCGGCTGAGACCTTCGGCGAGCCGCTCGTCATGGCGACCGGACACGAGCAGGAGCGGGGGTTGGACGCCCCTGTCACCATCTACCCGCTGCTCGAGTCGGCGATCCGCCACGCCGGCGACGAGACCGTCGACGGTCACCTCTCCCGCCTCGGCGACCTCTGGGCCGGCTTCAACGCCGTCGCCGTCGAGAACCCCCATGCCGCAGTTCGCACCCCTATGACCCCCGAGGAGATCGTCACACCCACCGGGGGCAACCGGATGGTCGGCTCCCCATACACCGTGGCGATGAACGCCCACAACAACGTGGACCAGGCATCAGCTGTCCTGATCCTGTCCGCCGATCGGGCCGAGGCCCTAGGCGTGCCCCGGGACCGCTGGGTCTTCCCGTGGTCGGGCAGCGTGGGCCTGGACACGAACCGGCTGAGCAACCGCTGGGAACTGCACCGGGCTCCCGCACTGCGGTTGGCGGGCCGACGCGCCCTGGAAGCGGCAGGAGTCGGGGTCGACGACCTCGCCCATGTCGACCTGTACTCGTGCTTCCCATCGTCGGTGCAGATCTCATCGGCCGAGTTGGGAATCGGGCACGACAGGCCTCTCACCGTCACCGGCGGCCTCACCTTCGCCGGCGGGCCGTTCAACAACTACAGCGGCCAGGCAATCGCAGCGATGGTGGCACGGCTGCGGGATGTACCAGGGCTGGGGTTCGTACACGCCAACGGCGGCTACGCCACCAAGCACGCCATCGGCGTGTACGGCACGGATCCACCGACGAACGGACCGTTCAGGTGGCTGGACGTCGCCGAGGAGGCAGCCTGCCTTCCGACCAGGGCGGCCGACCCCAGCTACGCCGGCCCCGCCACGATCGAGGGGTACTCGGTCATGCACGGTCGGGACGGGAGCCCGACCCATGCCCTCGTGGCCCTCAGGAACGCGGCGGACGCCCGGGTCTGGGGAACGAGCAGGGATGCTGCGACACTTGACGCCATGACGGCGGTAGAGCACGTCGGCGTGGACGCCGAGCTCTCCCCCGACGGCCTGATAGCCCTCTGACACGAGAACCGAGGAACTGACATGCAGACACCCGTCACCGAGATGTTCGGCATCGAATTCCCGATACTCGCCTTCTCACACTGTCGCGACGTCGTCGCCGCGGTTTCCAGGGCCGGTGGCCTCGGCGTGCTCGGCGCCGTAGCCCACACGCCCGAGGGGCTCGAGGTGGACCTGGCCTGGATCGAGGACGAGGTCGGTGACCGACCGTACGGAGTCGACCTGATCGTGCCGGCCAGGTACGCAGGCGACGAGACGGGCGGGCTGAAGCTGTCGGACGTGGCCGACCTGATCCCCGCCGGGCACCGGGCGTTCCTGGACGACCTCCTGGACCGCTACGACGTGCCGGACGATCCCGATGCCCACAGTGGTTGGACCGTCAGTTCCGACGACGTGCCGTTCTCGGCCAACCGGGCGGACGAGCACCTCGAGGTCGCCCTGGCGCACCGCCCCGCCCTGATGGCCAACGCCCTCGGCCCGCCGCCCGCCGAGATGATCGACCGTTGCCACGAGGTCGGGGTGAAGGTGGCTGCGCTGGCCGGGACACGGGCCCACGCGGAGCGCAACGTCAACGCCGGAGCCGACATCATCATCGCCCAGGGCGCCGAGGCCGGTGGGCACACGGGCGAGATAGGCACCATGGTCCTGATACCCGAGGTCGTGGATGCGGTGGCGCCGGTTCCGGTGCTGGGGGCCGGCGGCATCGGCAGGGGCCGCCAGATGGCCGCAGCCATGGCACTCGGTGCCGCCGGCGTGTGGTGCGGCTCGGTATGGCTCACGACGGAGGAGGCCGAGACCCACCCGGTGGTGAAGCAGAAGATGCTCGCCGCCGGTTCGGGCGACACGCTGCGATCGCGGTCGTTGACCGGCAAGCCGGCGCGGATGCTGCGCACGGCGTGGGCGGACGAGTGGAACAGGGAGGACACTCCCGACCCGTTGGGCATGCCGCTCCAGCCGATCCTCACCAACGAGGCGCAGCAGCGCATCAACCGGGCGGCCCACCACACCGGATCGGGAGCCGAGCAGCTTGCGACCTACTTCGTGGGCCAGATCGTGGGAAGCATGAACAGGACCCGGCCGGCCGGCCAGGTGGTGCTCGAGATCGTGGAGGAGTTCATAGACGCCACCGAGGCGCTCGCCCGGCAACTGGAGTTCTGACAGCGGCGACCGGCAGGCCGGCCGGCTCTGCCACCGGGGTCTGCGTCAGCCGATCCTGGTGGTGCTCACGGTCTGGCCGCCGTCCAACACGAGCGCCTGGCCCGTCATCCAGCCCGACGCATCGGAGGCAAGGTAGAGGGCCGCCTGCCCGATGTCCTCCGGTTCTCCCAGTCGCCGCAGCGGGTAGGAGGCGGCGATCTGGTCGCCCACCCCGCCTTCCCAGAGGGCCTTGGCGAAGTAGGTCTTGACCAGGCCCGGACAGATGGCGTTCACCCGCACACCGGGGCCCATCTCAGAAGCCAGCTGCTTCGTGAGGTGGATCAGCGCCGACTTGGTTATGTCGTAGGTACCCAGGATTGCGTTCGTGGAGAACGCCCCCACCGACGAGATGTTGATGATGTTGCCGCCGTGCTCCTTCATCCACGAGTTCCAGCACGACTGCGTCCAGACGAGCGGCGCGGTCACGTTGACGTCGAACGTCTTCTGCCAGCGCGGCAGGTCGGCGTCGATGACAGGGCCGGCGTACGGGTTCGTGGCCGCGTTGTTGACGAGTACGTCGACCGCCCCGAACATGGAGAGGGTGGCCTCGACGACCCGCTCGGCGTCCTCGGCGTTGCCCACGTTGCCTGCCACGTAGGCCAGGTCGCCACCGGTCTCCTCGGAGAGTTCGGCCACGGTCGCCTCACAGGCCTCGGCCTTGCGGCTGGTGATCATCACCTTCGCCCCTGCCCCCGCCAGGGCCGCGGCGATGGCGCGACCTATTCCACGTGAGCCACCCGTGAC
Organism: Acidimicrobiia bacterium; assembly: GCA_015658775.1. Lineage (GTDB taxonomy): Bacteria > Actinomycetota > Acidimicrobiia > Acidimicrobiales > MedAcidi-G1 > UBA3125. The sequence goes on from DQOF01000150.1 coordinate 16,339, forward strand.
GATGGCCACCTTCCGGTCCACTCGTAGATCCATGGGTGGCGACCCTAGTCAGGCTCCCCTGCGGACCCTGTGGTCGGCGGTGGGCCCGACGGCTCAGTTGACCCGGCGCTCGCGGCCCTCCCAGAAGGGATCGCGGAGCTCGCGCTTCAGGATCTTCCCGGACGGGTTGCGGGGAATGGCCTCCACGAAGTCCACGGACTTGGGACACTTGAAGCCTGCCAGGCGCTCCCTGGCGAAGGCCAGGATCCCACCTTCGGTGACTCCGGAGTCGGGTACCGGGATCACCAGCGCCTTGCCCACCTCGCCCCACTTGTCGTCGGGCACGCCGATGACGGCCACGTCGGCGATGCCCTCGTGGCCCATGAGGGCGTTCTCCACCTCGGCCGGGTAGACGTTCTCGCCACCCGAGATGATCATGTCCTTGACCCGGTCGTGGATGTAGAGGTAGCCGTCCTGCATGTAGGCGGCGTCACCCGAGAGGAACCAACCGTCGCCGGGCATGGACTTGGCCGTCTCCTCGGGCATGTTCCAGTAGCCCAGCATGTTCTGCGCCGTGCGGATCCAGACCTCGCCCACCTCGCCGTCGGGCAACTCGTCACCCGTATCGGAGTCGACGATCCTGACCTCGACCCCTCCTACCGGCTTGCCGGCCGAGCGCAGCAGGTTCTCCCTGGGTCCGCCCGGATCGTGGTCGGCGGGATCCAGCTGGGTTACGACACCCGTCGTCTCGGTGAGGCCGTAGACCTGCATGTACTCGCAGCCGAACTGCTCCATGGACTTGACCAGAACGTCCTGGGTGATGGGCGACGCCCCGTAGACGATGAGCTCCATCGACGTCAGGTCGATGCCGTCGCTCGGAACCATCAGGAAGAACTGGAGGATGGCCGGCACGAAGATGGCATGGGTGACCTTCTCGTCCTCGATGAGCTTGAGGGCGGCCACCGGGTCGAACTCGCGGGTCATGATCGTCGTGGCGCCGCTGCCCATTCCAAACAGCGCCCAACCGCTTCCGGCTATGTGGAACAGTGGCATGACGGCCATGTTCCTGGTGTCGGCGTCCATCTGCCATTCGACGACGCTGAACAGTGCCCGGAAGTTGTCGTTCGTGAGCTGGGCGCCCTTGGGCAGGCCGGTCGTACCCGAGGTGTAGAGCTGCATCGACACGTCGTCGCCGGCCGGGGGAAGCGGGTCGCAGGCGGAGGACTGGGCGTCGCGCCACTCATCGTAGGAGACGTGTGTGTCGTGTGAGCCGATTACCACGATCCGCGTGGTGTGGGTGAGGTCGGCCTCGAACGCCGCCAACTGCCCGGCGAACTCCTCGTGGATCACCAGCACCGTCGCCTCGGCGTCGTTGATGATGTACGACATCTCGGGTGGGGCGAGGCGCCAGTTGACGGCCACGGCGACCGCCTTGATGAAGCTGCATCCGAATGCCAGCTCGAAGTACTCGACCCCGTTCTTGTCCAGGTACGCGACGCGGTCCCGGGGTCCTATGCCGTCGGCGGTGAGGGCGTTCGCCACCCGTGCGGCACGTTCCCTCATCTCGGCCCAGGTGATGCGCCGTCCCTCGAACACGAGGATCTCGGCATCCGGTTTCTCGGCGGCGCCGGTCAGGATGATGTCTGCGACGCCTGTGATCTCACGTATGTCCATGGGACCGGAACCTACACCGGCTGGATGGTTCCGGAAACAGCCGGGGAACTACGGTCCGTCGGGTGGGGCTCCGACTCGACATGATGGCTGCGGCCATGCCGCTGGCCCGGGTGCAGGACCTGGCCCGGGGTGCCGAGAACGCCGGATTCGGCACCGTCTGGTTCACCGAGAGCGGGCGCACCGCATATCTCTCCTGCGCCGCCGCCGGCCTGGCGACCACACGCGTCGGCATCGGCACCGCCATAGCCGTGGCGTTCCCACGCAGCCCGATGATCACCGCCAAGGTGGCCTGGGAGCTGGCCGAATCCACCGGAGGAAGGTTCACGCTGGGCCTAGGCACCCAGGTCAAGGCCCATGTGGAACGGCGCTACAGCAGCGCATACGCCCCGCCTGGACCACGACTGAAGGAGTACGTGCTGGCGCTGAAGGCCATCTTCAGGGCCTTCCGGGGCGAGGAGCGCCTGTCGTTCGACGGCGACCACTACTCGTTCTCCCTGCTGCCGGCGCAGTGGTCACCGGGGCCGATCGACGTGGATGACCCGCCAATCTACATATCGGCCGTGCTGCCGTGGATGACGCGGATGGCCGGCGCCGTCTGCGATGGCATCCACATACACCCGTTCCACTCACCGCAGTACGTGACCGACGTGCAGGTGCCGAACCTGGTCGAGGGCGCCGCCGCGGAGGGCCGGACGATCGACGACGTCACGCTCGTGTGCCCCGCCATGACCGCGGTGGGCGACACCGACGAGGAGATAGCCGCCGGCCGGGACCACGCCAGGCTCATGATCGGCTTCTACGGCTCCACCCGTACCTATGCCCCGGTGTTCGAACACCACGGCTTCGACGGGGTGTCCGAACGGCTCCACACCCTGCAGAAGGAGGGTGACCTGGCGGGAATGGCCGCCGTCGTCACCGACGACATCCTGGACCACTACACGGTCAGCGCCACCTGGTCGGAACTCGGCGGCGTCCTAGCCGACCGCTACCGGGGTATCGCCCCGCACCTGCGGGTGATGACCTACACGGCGATCGACCACTGGCGACGTGACCCCGAGGTGCTGGCCCGGTGGGGCGACGTCGCCAAGGACCTCGGGGCCGCCACCTGACGCCCCGACCGGCATCTCAGGACCTCAACCCGACCAGATCTCCGTATCCGGGTGATAGGCGGCCCAGCCGTACCACTCGGACACGAAACTGGTAACGAACCGGAGTTGGGCCCCACCGGTCGTGCCGTCGAGGCCCCATACGACGCCCGTGTCGTCGACCACACGGCCGTCGAAGGCGCTGAACGACCGCACCTCGCCGTCCACGGTGGCCTCGAAGGCGATGCCAAAGACGGACCCTGCGTCCATCACGACTACCACCGGCACACCGCCGACCTCGTCGTCAACGACGGTGAAGCCCTCTGCATCGGCCAGGCGGTAGGCACGGGACCCGCTGCCCGTGTCCACGCCCAGCACCAGGTCGTTCTCGGGCAGCCGGGTGTCGAGGGAGACGATGGTGTCCAGGAACTCCCGACCCAGCCCGGGCCGGCCCGGCTCGACCGACCAGTAGCGGTCGGAATACCGGTCCTCCCAGGCGAGCACCGAGGTGTCGGGATGGGCGGCGACCCAGTCACGCCACCGCTGCTGGAGCATCGGCTGGATGGTCAGCGCCGTACCGGTCCCGGCCAAC
>DQOF01000186.1 GCA_015658775.1 Acidimicrobiia bacterium
CACCCGGGGACGGGCCGGCCGGCGACCTGAGCGTCGGTGAGGTGATCCGGTCGTGTGTGGGCCAGGCGGTCCTGGACCGGCTGGTGGACCCGCTGCTGGGTGGCGTCAACGCCGGCCTTGCCGAGAACCTGAGCTGTGCAACGGTGGCCCCCCAGTTCCTGAAGGCCGCCCGCAGCGCGGACGGGTTCCTGGCCACCCTCCGCCGTGCACAGGCAGGATCCGACCCGGACGCTCCCCTGTTCAACGCCCATCCGGCCGGAATGGGTCGTCTGGTGGACACCCTCGTCGACCGTCTCGGCGACCGCATCCGGACCGACCGACGCGTCGTATCCCTCTCGCGCGACGGCAACCGCTGGCTGGTCGGCCTCGACGACGCCACAGAGGTGGCCGATGCCGTCATCGTGACCACACCTGCCTTCGCCGCCGCCTCGCTGGTCGAGGCCGTGTGTCCGCCGGCGGCGCTGATCCTGTCCGGCGTCCGGCACGCCTCGGTGGTCCTGGCGGCCTTCGCCTACCACCGATCGGACCTGGAGGTTCCCGGCGACCAGAGCGGCTTCCTGGTGCCCCGGGGCTCGAACATGTTCATGACCGCCTGCTCGTTCGCGGGCAGCAAGTGGGGCCACCTGGACGATCCCGACCACACGATCCTACGGATCTCCGCCGGCCGGATCGACGACGACCGGGCCGGCAACGTCGACGACGGTGCACTGGTGGCAGCGCTCAGGAACGACGTGGCGACAACCCTCGGCGTCGAGGCGGAACCCGCAGAGGTACGGGTCACACGTTGGCCGCTCTCACTCGCACAGTTCCCCGTCGGCCACCGGCGCCACATGGCCGAGATGACGCTGATGCTCGCGGAGGACGCACCCGGGCTGGTGGTGACGGGAGCGGCCAACAACGGTGTCGGCATCCCCTCGTGCGTGCGCTCCGGCACCGAGGCGGCGGCGGCAGTCTCCGACCGTCTGGGCTGAAGACCGGCCCGCCCCACCCGCTCCGGCCAGGAGGAATCTTCACGCACGACCACTTCTCGCACCACTATTTCCCGGACGACTGCGGGTTGGGGTCTCCGGCGTGGTTCGATGGAGACATGGCACCCGAGACGACGCCTGCCAGCGAATGGGCCGATGCAAGGCACGGCAGCGGCACCGAACACCCCGACGACCTGCCGGAGGCGGCCTACCTGAGCATCGAGCGCACGTTCTGCTTCGCCGACCTCACCGGTTTCACCGCCTACACCCGGGACCATGGCCCACTGGCCGCCGTCCGACGCCTCGACGAGTTTAGGGAGGTGTCGCGTGATGTCGCCGCCAAGCGCGGTGTGCGTGTGGCCAAGTGGCTGGGCGACGGGGTGATGATGGTCGGAACCGAACCCACCCCGACGATCGCCTGGGGTGGTCATGTGATCTCCCACTTCGACGGGGCCGGCTTCGAGGTGAGGGCCGGCCTGGCCACGGGCATCGCCCTCCTCTTCGAGGGCGACGACTACATCGGCGAACCGGTCAACCTGGCCGCCAAGTTGTGCAGCGTCGCCAAGCCCGGTGAGATTCTGGCCCACTGCGATGTCGACGACCTCCCGAACTGGCTGCAGGTGCTCGAGGTCGTCGAGGTGGACATCCGGGGCGTCGGGCTGATCGGTGACATCAAGCGTCTCGGCCCGGCAATCGGCTGAGCCGGAACCGGTGCGGGCGTTCGTACGGGCCGGCGTACCGGCTGTCACCGCCGGACTGCTGTTGGCCGCAGCGGTACCCCCCTGGGGCTGGTGGCCCACGGCGTTCGTCGGAATCGCCCTGTTCGACCAGGTCCTGGCGGGCCGGCCCGTGGGTTCCCGCTTCGGGCACGGCATGTTGTTCGCCGCCGCATGGATACTCCCTGCCACCGTCTGGATGCTCGACCTGTCCGCTGTCGGCTGGGTGCTCGCCGCCCTGATCCACTCCACGATCTACGGCATCGCGTCCATCCTCGTCCCGGCAGGGCCGGGCCGCCGCCTGGGCCTGGTCGGCGCAGTCACCCTCGCCGAGTTCACGCGCTGGAGCATCCCGTTCGGGGGCATGCCTCTGGCCACCATCCCCATGGGGCAGGCCGACGGTCCGCTGGTGCCGGTGGTGAGGGTCGCCGGGTCGTTGCTCCTCGTGGCCCTGGTGGTTGCCGTCGGGGTGGGGCTGAGCGCCCTGATCGGGTCCCGGCGGATCGGCCGGGGGCATGTAGGGACCGTCGCCACGGCAACCGGAGCGGTGGTGGCCGCCGTCCTGCTGGCCGCACTCGCCCCGACCGGGCACGAGGTGGGCACCATCGACATGGCAGCCGTGCAGGGCGGTGGGCCCCAACGCACCCGCGCCACCCCGACGGGCGCTGCAACCGTGTTCGCCAACCAGGTGGCCGCAACGCAGTTCGTGGACAGGCCGGTCGACCTGGTCCTCTGGCCCGAGAACGTCGTCAACCCGAGCCCGGTTCCGGTGACGGGCCGGCGCCGGGCCGATCGCCTCTACGCGGACGACGCTGCGCTCGTGCTGGCATACGAGGCCGACCGCCTCGGAGCCGTGCTGGTTCCGGGCTGGTTCCACGGCCACGCCGACGACCCGACCGCCAACGTGAACTACTCCACGGCCGTAGAGCCGGACGGCACGGTCGTGGACCGGTACGACAAGGTCCGGACGGTCCCCTTCGGCGAGTTCGTGCCTCTGCGGGGGCTGGCCGAGGTCGTGGCGGGCGACGCCCTCCCCGCCCGTGACCTGCGGCCGGGCACCGGGTCGGCTGTCCTGGAC
>DQOF01000214.1 GCA_015658775.1 Acidimicrobiia bacterium
GCCGACCGGCCTGCCGGGAAGACGGCACCGTTTGCCAGGTCGTCGGCGGTGAACGGTTGGCGGATGACGGGTACGTCGCTGCCGGGCATGTTGTCCAGGACGGCCCGGCTGTCGGGCCTGGCCAGGCTGAGGCGCGGGAACGCGTGGACCGGCATGGTGGACCAGCGGTTCGACCAGACGCTGATGTCGGTGTTTTCGCCCTCGACGCCGCGGATGTACTTGCCGTCGGCGTCGATGACGTTGACCTCGCGGCCGAAATAGCCCTGCAACAGGTGGTCGCGGGCCGTGTCGGCCGCGCCCTCGATGACGCGTCGGAGCGAGACGCCGTGCGTGCGGTGTCCGATCTCGAGGTCGAACAGGTCGGTGAGCGTGGCGTGCACGTCGACGCCGGTGGTCAGGGCGTCGCGGACGCCTCCTGGCACGCCGGGCCAGGACACGAGCATGGGGATGCCGCCGAGCAGGTCGTAGACGGGTGACAGGGGCTTGCCGAACGTCCCATCGCGCTCGCCCAGGTAGTGGCCGTGGTCGGTGAGAAGGAACAGGGCGGTGTCGTCCCAGAGCGAGAGCCGGTCCATGGCGTCGAGCACCCTGCCGAACCAGTGGTCGATCATCGACAGCTTGGCTCCGTAGTTGGCACGCAGTTGTTCGCCCTGTCGCTCGGTGATGGCTCCCGTGCTGATCGCCTGCCTGGCGTACGGCGGCCAGATCTGGAGTGGTTCGTCGCGCTGGTCGTGGTACCGGTACGCCCACCGTTCGGGAGTGTCGAAGGGCTCGTGGGGGTCGAACTCGTCGACGAAGAGGAAGAACCGCTCGTGGTTGCTGGCGTTGCGATCCAGCCAGTCGGCGGTGGCCTGCATCGTGCGCGGTCCGGGGAAGTCGGCCTCGTCGCGGAACCAGGTCCGCGAGGTGTCGTAGCCGCGGTGGACCCATCCCTCGGCTGCCGGAAGGGCCGGGGTGCCGACCCAGGACGGGTCCTGGCGGAGCCGCCACGGGTCGCCCTCGTGGCCACGGACGTATTCCCACATGCCGAAGTCGGTGTGGTAGTTCTCGCCGCCGACCTCGAACAGGTGGGGGTGGTCGGTGATGATCCCGGTGGCGACGCCGCGCATCCGCATCTCGCGGGCGATGTTGGACTCCCAGATCTCGATCGAGCCCCATGGCCTCCACAGGAAGTCCCAGGCACCGCAGAGGATGTCGTGGCGGGCAGGCATGCACGGCAGCGACGCCGAATAGTGGCGGTCGAAGCGCAACGACCGGGCGGCCAGCCGGTCGATGTGGGGGGTGTCGAACTCGTCGCCGCCGTAGCAGCCGAGCATGCGACGGTTGAGGCTGTCCAGCAGGACGACTATGGCGTTGCGTGGGCCCGAACCCTCGACGTGGGGCTCTGTTCAGGAGTGCTGAACATCCCGACCGCGGGTCTCAGGCGGGGGGAGGCGGCGGGCTTATGTCGACGACGTCGTCGCGCTCGGCGAGGCGGCGCAGCAGGCGGTTCAGTTCGGGGGTGGCGACCCCCCAGACCGTGATGCTCGTATGCCGGAGGCCCTCCTCGTTGACCGTCTCGACGACGCTGAGTCGGCCACCGACCTCGCCGATCGCGGTGATGAGCGCGTCGAGGGTGTCGCGGCCCGGTATGTGGGTGATGTCGAGGCGCCGTCTGGACCGGGGCGACAGGACGTACGGCTTGAGGGATCCGAAGGCCAGTATGACTACGAGTGCCATGCCGCCCGCAGCCAGGGAGACGATGTAGAGGCCCATCGCGGCAGCCACGCCGAACGCTGCGGCCATCCAGAGGGTGGCCGCCGTCGTGATGCCCGTGATGGTCAGCCCGCTCCGGATCATGGCGCCGGCTCCGATGAAGCCGATGCCGGTGACCACCTGGGCGGCGACCCGGGAGGGGTCAGCTTGGAGGCCGACCACGGCGAAGGCGCCCGAGATGGTGAACAGCGCGGAGCCGAGGGCCACGAGGGTGTGGGTGCGCAGGCCGGCCGTCTTGTGGTGGGTCTCGCGTTCGAGGCCGAGCACCGCACCGAGGGCCACCGCCAGGGCCAGGCGTGCGATCAGCTCTAGTTCGGACGGCGCGGTCATGGAGGCAAGCATGGCAGCAGTCGGGTGCCTGCGGCTACCAGCGGCTGCTGGCGGTCAGTTCCCCGACGGGCAGGTAGATGTCGAACCGTTCACGTATGACGGCGTCGATCTCCGGTGACACGTGGCTCGGGAAGTGGGTGGAGAGCACGCGCTTCACATGATCCCGGGCCCGCTCGTCGGCCGACGTGGCGCCCGCGTCGAACCAGTCGTCGGGGCTCAACCGGTCTCCTATGTCGGGATAGACGTACTCGGACTGCATTATCGCCAGCGTCTGGTCCTGGCCGAGGAAGTGGCCGGCTCCGTGGACCACGTCGCGTATGACCTCGACGGACAGGGTGTCGGGATTGATCTCGATGCCGCGGACGGTGCGGTTGACGGCGCCCAGCATGTCGTTGTCGATCACGAGGCCCTCGAACGAGCAGGCCAGCAGGCTGGCGAGCATGCCGGCCGATTCGTATACCAGGTTGGCGCCGGCGTTGCCTGCGAGTGCCACGGTCAGCCCCTTCTCGTGGCCTGCCTGGTTGTCGGGCAGCTTGGAGTCGGCCATGCCGGCTGGGACCCCCGACGGAAGCCCAAGCCAGTTGGCCATCTGGGCGGCGGCGGCGTTCAGGACGGCTTCTGCTCCGGAGCCGCCGGTCATGGCGCCGGTGCGCAGGTCGGACACGAACGGCCAGAGTCCCATCACGCAGGGGTGTCCCGGATTCATGAGGTTCACGAACGTGAGCGCCGAGAGACATTCGGCCAGTGCCTGGGTGAGCGATCCGGCCAGCGCCGCCGGTGAGGTCGCCCCCGCCTGGCCGGCTGAGAGCAGGTTGATGGGCATCCCGGTCTGGACCTGGGCGACCATGGAGCGGGCGGCGTCTTCGGCGTACCGCAGTGGCGGCACGACGAACGTGTTGTTGGCTACGCAGAACGGCCGCTCTGCGAACGCCCCGGGGCGGCCGCCGAGCATCTGGTCGAACATCTCGACAGTCTCGACCACGTGCTCGGGCTGGAAGAACGACGTGCCGATCGGCATGGTGGTGCCCATCGCGACGGCATAGGCGGTGTTCACGTCGAGGTCGCGGGCCTCGACCATGTCGCGGGCCACGAGCGTGCGGACGTGGAAGTGGATGTGTTCGAGCGTGTCGACCAGCCGGGCGACATCGTAGACGTCGAGCAGGGTGGACGGGCGGTGCCTGCGGGTCTCGTGTTCCCATACCGAGACGGCGGCGCCGGCGGTGCCGAAGTGGACCCTGTCGCCACCCACGTCAATGGAGCGGCTGTCGTCGAATCCGTACCAGGTGAACGACCCGGCTGCGGTCGAGACGGCCTCCTCGACGATTGTCCTCGGGAAGTGGAGCCGGTCGCCCTCGACGCGGCCTCCGGCGGCGGTGACGACGTCGACGAACTCCCGGATCGGACTGCCCATGCCTATGTCCTCGATTAGGTAGAGGGCGGCGTCGTAGACCTGTCGGCAGTCGGACTCGCTGAGAGGCGCATACCGGCCACCCGACATGCCGGGTCGGACCGGACGCTTGTCCTCGGTGGGGCCGGCGGCCCGCGCGGCCACCCGTGCTGCGCGACCGCCTGCCCGGCGTCCGGCGCGTGGGGCGCCCTGTCCTGGCTTCGTGTCTGTCACGGGCTCCGGCTCTCGTGTGGCTGGTTGCGGCTACCAGCGGCTGCTGGCGGTCAGTTCCTCGACGGGTAGGTATATGTCGAACCGTTCGCGCACGATGGCGTCGACTTCGGGTGGCACGTGGCTCGGGAAGTGGGTGGAGAGAACCTGCTGCACCTGTTCGCGGGCACGTTCGTCGACCGATCTGGATCCGTCGTCGTACCAGTTCTCGGGGTTGAGGCGGTCTCCGACCTCCGGGTAGAGGTACTCGGTCTGCATCATGGCGAGTGTCTGGTCGTGGCCGAGGAAGTGTCCGGGCCCGTGGACGACCTCGTGTATCACCTGTGCTGACAGGGTCTCGGGGGTGACCTCGATGCCCCTGACGGAGCGGTTGACGGCTCCCAGCATGTCGTTGTCGATGACGAGCGCCTCGAACGAGCAGGCCAGCAGGCTTGCCAGCATCCCGGCCGATTCGTACACCAGGTTGGATCCGGCGTGGCCGGCCAGCGCGACGGTGAGCCCCTTCTCGTAGCCGGCCTGGTTGTCGGGCAGCTTGGAGTCGGTCATTCCGGCAGCCACCCCGGAGGGCAGCCCCAGCCAGTTCGTCACCTGGGCCGAGGCGGCGTGGATGACCGCTTCCTCACCGGAGCCGCCGCTCATGGCGCCCGTGCGCAGGTCGGACACGAACGGCCAGAGCGCGATGACGCACGGGTGCCCGGGCTTCAGGAGGTTGACGCACGTGAGCGCCGCCAGGCACTCGGCCAGTCCCTGGGCCAGTGATCCGGCCAGCGCAGCGGGTGAGGTGGCGCCGGCCTGTCCGGCCGACACCATCTTGATCGGCATGTCGCGCCTCACCTGGGCGACCATGCACCGGGCGGCGTCCTCGGCGAAGCGGAGTGGCGGCACGACGAACGTGTTGTGTCCCATGAGGAAGGGTCGCTCAGCGAAGGCGCCCTCGCGGCCGAGCATCACGTCGAACATGTCCACGGCCTCGTCCACGTGTTCGGGCTGGAAGAAGGAACTGCCGACCGGCTTGCTCGTGCCCATGGAGATGGCGTAGGCGGTGTTGACATCGAGGTCGTGGGAATCGACCATGTCGCGTGCCACCAGGGTTCGGCCGTGGAAGTGGACGTGCTCGAGCGTGTCGATGAGGCGGGCCGTGTCGTATATGTCGAGCAGGTTGGATGGACGGTGCTTGCGGGTCTCGTGGTCCCAGATGGACACGGCGGCACCGGCGGTGCCGAAGTAGACCCCGCCAGTTCCTACCTCGATGGAGCGGTTGTCGTCGAGCCCGTGCCATGTGAACGTCTTGGCGGCGGTGGCGATGGCGCCTTCGACCACCGACCGGGGGAACCGGAGCCGGTCGTCCTCGTCCATCCGACCGCTGGCCGCCGTGACCACCTCCACGAACTCGTCGACCGGACTACCCATGCCTATGTCCTCGAGCAGGCCCAGGGCGGTCTCGTAGATCTGGGCGCAGTCGGACTCGGTCAGCGGGACGTAGCGGCCTCCGGGGTATCCGGGTCGTACTGCCCGCTCGTCTTCGGCCGGTCCGGCTGCCCGGGCCGCCACCCGGGCGGCGCGGCCGCCGGACCTGCGCCGGGGTGCCTCTCCTGTCTTGGCGGTTTCGCTCATGGTGGGCTCCTGTCCTGCCGCTTCGTACTCAGGCCCTGAGTCGCTCGTTGGTGGGGTCGTGGGCCGGAGCGTCGAGCACGGTGGCCTTGTGGCGCTCGCCGAGCAGCCCGATCTCGAAGGTCGAACCTGGGGTGCTGAACGCCGGGTCGACGTAGGCGAAGCAGAGTGACCTGCCGACGGTGTGGCCCCATGCGCCGCTGGTGGTGATTCCCATGATGCGGCCGCCGTCACCGTTGTCCGACGGGGCCCAGGTGGGCTCGTTGCCGCGGCAGTCGGAGTCGGTGGTGTCGACCTCGCAGTAGACGAGGAACATGGTGAGGCCGGAGTTGTCGTCGCCGGCCTGTTCGCGTCGAGCCACGACCGCGTCGCGTCCGACGAAGTCGCGGTCGAGGACGACGAAGCGGCCCAGGTCGGCCTCGACGGGGGTGATCTCGGTCGTGAGCTCGCCTCCCCAGGCCTTGTAGCCCTTCTCGATGCGCATGGTGTTCATGGCGTAGGCGCCGAAGTGGACCATGCCGTGGGGTTCTCCGGCCGCCACCAGCGCCGAGTAGAGCTCGGGCATACGATCTATGGGGTGGTGCAGCTCCCAGCCCAGCTCGCCGACGTACGACACGCGTAGGGCGATGCACGGAACGCCGGCGATCGTAATCTCCTGGCCGGTCAGCCAGGGGAAGGCCCCGTTCGAGAGGTCGGCGTCGGTGAGGGGGGCCAGCACGTCGCGGGCCCGGGGTCCGCTGACGGCGAGCATGGCCAGTTCTGCGGTCACGTCCGTGACGGTGACGTCTTCGCCGGGCTCGATGTGCTGGACGAGCCAGTCGTGGTCGTGGGACTCGCCGGAGACCGACGAGTTCAGGTAGAAGCGGTCGTCGGCCAACCTGGTGATGGTCATCTCGCACTCGATGCCGCCGAGGTCGGTGAGCATGTGCACGAGGCGGGTGCCTCCCGGGCGGGCCGGGAGCCTGTTGGCGGAGAGCCGGTCGAGCAGGGCGGCGGCGTCGCTGCCGGTGACCTCGAACTTGGCGAAGGCGCTGAGGTCCACGATGCCGACCCGTTCGCGTACGCCGCGACATTCTGCGGCCACGGAGTCGAAGGCGTTGGAGCGGCGCCACGAGTACTCCTCGGTGGGGCCGTAGTAGCTGACGCGTTCCCAGCCCCAGGAGTCCTGCCACTGGGCGCCGAGTGCGTCCAGTTCGGCCCAGATGGGCGTCTGCCTCATGGGCCGGCCGGCGGGGCGGTACTCGCCGGGCATGCGCACCTGGTACATCTCGTGGTACTCGTCGGTGGACTTGTGGATCGTGTAGTCGAGCGTCGCCCATGGTCCGAATCGGCGGGGGTCCATCTCGCGCACGTTGACCTCGGTCTGGCCGTGCACCATCCACTGGGCCAGGTACTTTCCGTCACCGGGGCCCTGGGCTACGCCGATCGCTGAGCCGACGCACAGCCAGTAGTTGCGCATTCCCGGAGCGGGGCCCATGAGGTAGCCGCCGTCGGGGGTGTGGGTGATGGGGCCGCTGACGACCGTCTTGATGCCTGCATCGCCGAACACGGGCATGCGCTGGGCGGCCAGTTCGAGCCAGGGGGCCAGCGCGTCGACGTCTGGCGGGGTGAGGTGGAAGTGGAGGTCCCAGTCGACGCCTTTGGTGCCGTAGGTGCGGGCGCCCTCCCGCTCGTAGGGGCCGACCAGGAGGCTGTCGATCTCGCGGCGGTAGTAGCAGGAGGCCCTGGGGTCTCGTATGACCGGCGGCTCGAACCCGAGGGCCTGCATCTCGGGGAGCGTCTCGGTGATGAGGTACTGGTGGATCATCGAGACGATCGGCAGGTGCAGCCCGACCATGGCCGCCAGTTGGGGGCCGTAGTGGCCGGCGGCGTTGACGACGTGGTCGGCGACGACCGTGACGCGTTCGCCGGCGTGCTCGGCGATGACCTCCCAGCGCCCGTCTGGTAGTTGGTTCATGTCGGTGACGAGGGTGTGCCGGGCGATCTCGGCGCCCAGCCTGCGGGCGCCGGCGGCGAGGGCGTTGGTTGCGCTGGTGGGGTCGGTCCAGCCGTCGTCGGGGGTCCAGAGGCCGCAGATGACGTCGGAGACGTCGTGGATCAGGGGCTGCTTCTCCTGGATCTCGACTGGGCTCACGAAGTGAGCCTCGATGTCGATCGAGTTGAGTATGCCCTTGACGTAGTGGAACCATTCGACCTCTGCCTCGTTGGTGGCGAGGCGTATGGAGCCGCAGCTGTGCCAGCCGGTGGACTTGCCGGTCTCGGCCTCGAGCTGCTGGTAGAGGTCGACGCCGTGGTCGTGGACCTTGGCCATGTTGAGGCTGCCGATGAGGTTCGTGACGAGGCCCGCGGCGTGCCAGGTGGAGCCCGAGGTGAGTTCTCCCTTCTCGACGAGGAGGGTGTCGGTCCAGCCCTCGTGGGCGAGGTGGTAGAGGAGGCCCACGCCCATGGCGCCGCCTCCCACGATCACGCACTGCGCTTCGTCGCGCATGGCCTGTCTCCCCGTGTCCGGGCGGGTGTTCCAGTGAGTGGAACGTTCCAGTGTTCGGATCGCTATGCTATCGCCATTCAGACCATCGAGCGAGCGTTCAGCGTGCTTCGTGTGTTGGCGGGCCGTCGGGAGGCGACGGGCGTCTCCGAGGTGGCCCGCACGACGGGCCTGGCCAAGTCGACCTGCTCGCGGATCCTGGCCGGCCTCGAGGACCTCGGGATGGTCGAGCGTGTCGAGGAGGCGGGGCGCTACGTGATCGGCGCCGGCCTGGTGGCGCTGGCCGGCTCGGGCTCGTCGCTGTCGTTGCGTGCGGTGGCCAGGCCCTACCTGCAGGACCTGGCTGACCAGCTGGGCGAGTGTGCGGCGCTGGCCGTCCTGGACGGCGGGGAGGGCCTCTACGTGGTACAGGCGCAGTCGCCTGGGCACGTGCTGGTGACCGACTGGACGGGCCACCGGTTCCCGTTGCACACGATCGCCGCCGGCCAGGCCCTGATGGTGTCGTGGAGCGATTCGGATGTGGCCGAATACGCGGCCGAGGGTCTGGTGGGGTTCACCGGGAACACGGTGACGACTCTCGTGGGCCTGCGTCAGCGGGTGGGTGAGATGCGTCGCACCGGCGTGGCGTGGGCGATCCGGGAGTTCTCAGAGGAGATAGGAGGCGTGGCGGTGCCGGTGTACGGACCCGACGCCGGGGTGCCGGTGGCGGCCGTAACCGTGTACGGCCCGAGCTTCCGCTTTCCGGGCGACGTCGACCGGACGGAGATCGAGCGTGCGGTGGCCGAGACGGCGGCGAGGGTGGGAGCGAGGCTGGCGGGGTGAGAACGGATGTCGATCCGGGCAGGTCGAGAATCGGGGTGCATGGCGCGCCCGAGCGCCTCACCCTCGCCGGTGCCGAGGTTGTCCTGCACCGGGGGCTGTTCGGCGGTCCGGAGGCCGACGCACACCTGGCCGGGCTGCTCGACGAGGTCAAATGGTCGCAGCAGCAGATCGCCATGTTCGGCAGGGTCCATGACGAGCCCCGGCTGACAGCTTGGTACGGGGACCCCGACAGCCGTTACACCTACTCGGGGATCACAATGGACCCGTCGCCCTGGACAGACCGGCTGCTGGTGATCAGGGCCGTGGCCGAGGATGCAGCCGGGACCACGTTCAACTCAGTGCTACTCAACCGGTACCGCGACGGCAGGGACTCCATGGGCTGGCACGCCGACGACGAGCCCGAGTTGGGCCGTGCGCCGGTCATCGGCTCTGTCAGCCTCGGCGCCACCCGCCGGTTCCGGCTACGGCGAAAGGACGGGTCGGGGGACGCCGTGGCCGTCGACCTCGCCCACGGCGACGTGCTGGTGATGGCCGGCGCGACGCAGGCCAACTGGCTGCACGGAGCGCCGAAGACGGCAAGGCCGGTCGGCGAGCGGGTGAACCTGACCTTCCGGACGGTCATCGCCGGCTGACCCACCCCACCCCGGCCGTGCAGCACCGCCCCGCCGGGCTCTACGGTTGCCGCCATGACGCTGACCGACTACGACACGGCTCTCGTGACAGGCGCATCCGCCGGCATCGGCGCAGCCGTCGTCGCCGACCTGTGTGGACGCGGCCTCACCGTGCACGCCGTCGCCAGGCGGGAGGACCGGTTGGCCGAACTGGCCGCAGCCACCGGCTGCTCCACCCACGTACTCGACGTGCGCGACACCGAGGCGATCGACGACCTGTTCGGATCGCTCGACATAGACGTGCTCATCAACAACGCAGGCGTCGGCCGGGCGATCCAGTCGTTGGTCGGGGCCGACCCCGACGACATCGACCAGACGATCGACACCAATGTGACCGCGGCCCTCCACGCCGTCCGCGCCGTGCTGCCGTCGATGATCGAGCGTGGCGTCGGCCACGTGGTCAACATCGGGTCCGTGGCCGGCCTCTACCCGATGTCGTCGGGTGTCTACGGCGCATCCAAGGGCGCGATCCACTTCCTGTCGACCAACCTGCGCCTCGAGTTGGCGGGCACCGGCATCCGTGTCACCGAGATCTGCCCCGGCAGGGTCCGCACCGAGTTCTACGACGCCGCCATCGACGATCCCGACCTGCGCGACGCGATGAAGGAGACGGGTATAACCGAGATCACGAGCGAAGACGTAGCCGCCGCCATCGCGTACGCCCTGGACGCACCGTGGTACGTCAACGTGGCCCGCATCGAGTTGCAGCCCACCGAGCAGACCTATGGCGGCATGCAGGTCACTCCGATCCAGGGCAGGGACCAGGACCAGTGAGTGACACCGGCACGCTGGCCGGGAAGGTCGCCGTCGTCACCGGCGGCGCATCCGGGATGGGGGCCGCCACCGTGCGGACTTTCGTCGGCGCCGGAGCCGTGGTCACGCTCGTCGATTGGGACGAAGCCGGCTCACAGCGGGTCGCGGCCGAGACCGGGGCCGCGATGATCGTCGGCGACGTCGGCGATGCCGGGTTCTGCGACGGGGCCGTCGACGCCGTGGTCGCCACCCACGGCTGTGTCGACGTGCTCGTCAACTGCGCCGGCGTCATCCACCGGGCCGACGCCTCGGGTACCGGCGGCGACGACTGGCGACGGGTGATGTCGGTGAACGTGGACGGGGTCTTCTGGATGTCACGTGCAGCGGTCCGGCACATGGTCCCGCGTGGGTCGGGCTCGATCGTCAACTTCGGCTCCATCTGGGGTGGTGTCGGCGCCGCCGGGGTGGTCGCCTACTGCGCCTCCAAGGGCGCCGTGCACCAGATCACCCGGGCCATGGCGCTCGACCACGCCGACGACGGCATCCGCATCAACGCGGTCGCTCCCGGCGAGGTCGACACCCCGATGCTGGCCTCGGGGCGCGACGCAGCCCCGACCGCCGCCGACCTGGCGCAGCTCGCCGAGTCGACGATCCCTGTGAGGCGTCTGGCCGAGCCCGACGAGATCGCCCGGGTGGTGCTGTTCCTGGCGTCCGACGATGCGAGCTACATGACCGGCGCCATCGTGCCGGTGGACGGCGGCTACACCGCCCGCTGACCGGCTACCCGGTGGCTACCCGGCAGCGGATGCCGCTACTACTGCTGTTGCTGCTGGGAATGGGCTATGGAGAACTCCATGTCGGGGTGACTCAGAGGCGGCTGGCCCACCGTCGCCTTGTGTGATGGTTCCATCCTGCGGATCTCTACGTTCGCCTCCACCTCGGTCCCGGCCGTCCCCGACACCGATCGCCTCGTCTAAAAACCCGCCTCTGGCGTAGTCCCGGAACAGTCCGCCTGACACGGGACGAACGTAGCCCAGATGCCGCCGGATGGCCGCAGAGCGTCGGCAGAGAGACGGGTGGTATCCGATCAGATACCGCTCAGGCCAGCGGGCCGGTGACCGCCGCCACCTCGGCGAGTAGGCCACCCGACGCCAGTAGTTCCTCGGCCGCCGCCAGTTCGGGCGACAGGAACCGGTCGGGTCCCGGACCGGCGACCACCCGCCGCAGCGCGGCCAACGCCGCTCCCGTACCCGGGGCCGGTTCGACGGGGTGGCGCAGGTCCACGGCCCTACCGGCCACGGTGAGCTCGACGGCGAGGATTCGCCGCACGTTGTCGACCACACTTCGCAGCTTGCGCACCGCTCCCCACGCCATCGACACGTGATCCTCCTGCATGCCCGACGTCGGCAGCGAGTCGACGCTGGCGGGTGAGGCGAGCCGCCTGTTCTCGGCGCACATGGCGGCGACCGTGTACTGGCCGATCATGAGGCCGCTGTCGACCCCGGGGTCGTCTGCCAGGAACGGTGGCAGTCCGTGGGAGCGCATCCGGTCGAGGAGCCTGTCGATGCGGCGCTCGGCGATCGCCCCGACCTCGGCCAGGGCGATGGCCAGGAAGTCTGCGGCGAAGCCCAGGGGGGCGCCGTGGAAGTTTCCGCATGACTCGACCCGCCCGTCGGGCAGCACCATGGGGTTGTCGATCGCCGAGGCCAGCTCGGTCTCGGCTGTGGTGATGGCGAAGGCCAGGGTGTCGCGTGCCGCCCCGTGCACCTGGGGCGTGCAGCGGATGGAGTAGGCGTCCTGCACCCGCACGTCGCCGGTGCGATGGCTGGCGACGAGCGGCGACCCGGCGAGCAGCGAGCGCAGGTTGGCGGCGCTGGCGGCCTGGCCGAGATGTGGGCGCAGGGCCTGGAGGTCGGCGGCGAACGCCCGGTCGGTGGCGAGCGCCCCCTCGACCGTGAGGGCGGCGGTGACATCGGCCTGGGTGAGCAGCGCAGCCGTGTCGTGGCAGGCCAGGCAGAGCATTCCGAGGATGCCGTCGGTGCCGTTGGTCAGGGCGAGCCCCTCCTTGTCGGCGAGGGTGATGGGCGTGAGGCCTGCGGCTGTCAGGGCCTCGGCGGCCTCCACGACTGCACCCCCGTACTCGGCCTCGCCCTCGCCGAGCAGCGTCAGGGCCGCGTGGGCGAGGGGGGCCAGGTCGCCGCTGGCACCCAGCGAGCCGTGCTCGGGCACGACCGGGGTGATGCCGGCGTTGACGAGCGCCACGAGGCCCTCGGCCACCAGTGGCCGCGCCCCGCTGTGGCCCAGGGCCAGGGTGCGGGCCCGCAGGAACACCATGGCCCGCACGACCTCCCTTTCGACGGCAGGGCCCATGCCCGCTGCGTGCGACCGGACCAGCGCCACCTGCAGCGCGGCCCTCCGCGCGGGTGGGATGGTGACCGTGGCCAGGGCGCCGAAGCCGGTCGACACTCCGTAGGTGGGTTCCCCCTCGGCCAGCGTCTCGACTATCGAGCGGGCCGCGGTGAGGCGCTCGATGGCCGAGTCCGTGAGGACCACCTGCTCGTCGTGGCGGGCGACCGCCACGACGTCGGCGATCGTCACGCCGGGCCCGTCCAGGCGGATGGTCATGGTGCGCCCCCGTCGTGCCGGTCGCCACGCTGTCCGGCCGGTCCACGCAGGTCTCCCTCGAGGGCTCCGGCGGCGGCGAGCACGGCATCGGTGACGGCGTCGATCGAGGTGTGGTCCAGGCGGGAGGCGGGCCCCAGGACCGAGATCGCCGCGACCACGGTTCCGTCGGCTCCGAGCACCGGGGCCACCGCAGCCGACACGTCGGGCTCCACGGCACCGGTGTTGCGGTGGACGGTGGCCTCGCCGTCGCCGGTGAGGGTGGTGCCCACGGCCGTGCCGGCGAGCGGCACCGCGCGCCCTACCCAGCCCACGTGCCTGATGGCCCGGGTGCTCTCCGCCGTTGCGATGTAGACGGCCCTCGACCGTTCGCGTACCGCCAGGTAGGCGGACTCACCCGTCACCTCGGCGAGCCGGTCGAGGTGTGGTTGCGCGGCCTTTGTCAGGTGGGCGGCCGGGCCCTCGCGGAGAGCCGTGAGCGCCAGGCGCAGGAAGGTCGGTCCGACGCTGAACGCTCCGTGCGGGTCACGGTCCAGGTAGCCGTCGTGTTCGAGGGCCCTGAGGTGGCGCAGGGCCGTGCTGGTTGGCAGGCCGGCGACCCGCGCCGCATCCCCGAGGCTGATGCTCCCCGCGGTGACGACGGTGTCGAGAAGGTGCAGGGCCCGTTCGGCTGATCTGGACTTGTGGAGTGCGGAGGAGGTCATTGTATTTCACTAGATGAAAGTGAATATCGTCAGTTGACAACCTACGCTGGATCGGGCAGCCTTGCAACAGCAGCCCACGCAGCACGAGGTTCCGGCGATGACCAGCCCGCCCACCCCCATCCGAGCGCCCCGCGGCACCGACCTGACCTGTCGCGGCTGGGGCCAGGAGGCGGCCTTCCGGATGCTCCAGAACAACCTTGACCCCGAGGTCGCCGAGCGCCCTGAGGACCTTGTCGTCTACGGGGGCACCGGTCGGGCCGCCCGGTCGTGGCCCGCCTACCACGCCATGCTGCGCACGCTCACCACCCTGGCCGACGACGAGACCATGCTCGTGCAGTCAGGCAGGCCCGTCGGTGTGTTCCGCACCCACGAGTGGGCTCCCCGGGTGCTGCTGGCCAACTCCAACCTGGTGCCCGACTGGGCCGACTGGGACGAGTTCAGGCGCCTCGAGCACAAGGGCCTCATGATGTACGGACAGATGACCGCAGGCTCGTGGATCTACATAGGCACACAGGGCATCCTCCAGGGCACCTACGAGTGCTTCGCCGAGATCGCCCGACTGCGGTTCGGCGGCACCCTGGCCGGAACGCTCACCGTCACAGCGGGCCTCGGAGGCATGGGCGGTGCCCAGCCGCTGGCCGTGACCATGAACGACGGCGTGGCCCTCTGCATAGAGGTCGATCCCGAGCGGGTGCAGCGCCGCATCGACCACCGCTACCTCGACGAGGTCGCCGACGACTACGACGACGCCGTCCGGCGCTGCCTCGACGCCAGGGCGGCCCGCCGGCCGCTGTCCGTCGGCCTCGTCGGCAACGCCGCCGACGTGCTCCCACGCCTGCTCGCCGACGGCGTTCCCGCCGACATCGTCACCGACCAGACCTCGGCCCACGACCCGCTCAGCTACATGCCGAACGACCTCACCTGGGCGGCGGCCGACGAGTTGCGCCGCAGCGACCCGGCCGGGTTCACCCGCCGGGCCCGGGCGGCGATGGCGACCCACGTCGAGGCAATGGTCGGATTCCTCGACGCCGGTGCCGAGGTGTTCGACTACGGCAACAGCCTGCGGGCCGAGGCGAAGCTGGGGGGCTATGACAGGGCGTTCGACTACCCCGGCTTCCTCCCCGCCTACATCAGGCCGCTGTTCTGCGAGGGCAGGGGGCCGTTCCGGTGGGTGGCCCTCTCGGGCGACCCTGCCGACATCGCAGCCACGGACCGGGCCGCGCTCGAGGAGTTCCCCGACGACGAGGGCCTGACCCGCTGGATCCGCCTGGCCGGCGAGCGGGTCGCCTTCCAGGGGCTGCCGGCCCGCATCTGCTGGCTGGGCTACGGAGAGCGCCACCGGCTGGGCCTGCGGTTCAACGAGATGGTCCGCAGCGGCGAGTTGAAGGCCCCGATCGTGATAGGCCGCGACCACCTCGACTCCGGTTCGGTGGCCTCCCCGTACCGCGAGACCGAGGACATGCTCGACGGCTCCGACGCCGTGGCCGACTGGCCGCTGCTGAACGCCCTGCTGAACACCTCGTCGGGCGCCACCTGGGTGAGTATCCACCACGGTGGCGGGGTGGGAATCGGGCGGTCCATCCACGCCGGCCAGGTGAGCGTGGCCGACGGCACCGACCTGGCAGCGGCCAAACTGGAGCGTGTGCTCACCAACGATCCCGGCACGGGCGTGATCCGCCATGCCGACGCCGGCTACGAGCTGGCGCTCGACGTCGCCCAGACCCGCGGTGTGCGGGTGCCGATGCTGGAGGGCGGATAGCTGATGGCCGTGCGCCCGGTGCTCTCCATCGGCCACCCGGTCCTGCGGCAGTCGTCGCGGACGCTGACCGACGACGAGATCGCCTCGCCTCACGTCCAGCAGCTGATCGACGACCTGATCGACACCATGCACGACGCCGACGGCGCAGGGATCGCCGCCAACCAGGTGGGCGAGGCCGTCCGCGTGGCGGTCCTGGAGGTCACACACAACCCCCGCTACCCGTACAAGCCGCCGATTCCGCTGACTGTGGCGGTCAACCCGGTGCTCGAGCCGCTCGACGACGAGACGTTCCTGAACAACGAGGGCTGCCTCTCGGTGCCGTTGCGCGGAGAGGTGGAGCGGTACCTCAGCGTGCGGGTCCGCTACCAGGACCGCAACGGCGACCACCACGACGAGGTCGTCAGGGGCCTCACCGCCGGCACCTGGCAGCACGAGTGCGACCACCTCGACGGGGTGCTGTTCGTGGACCGGGTGACCGACCCGGCGACGCTCGCCACATGGGACGAGTACGACGCCCACCACCGTGACGCCTTCGTGGAGCGCATCACCGCGTTCGTGGAGCGGGTCGGGTCGTGAGCACCGGCTCCACCTGGTGGTGCGAGTCTGCCTGGCTCGGTGGCGAGGTGGCCGAGTCCTGCGTGGTCATCGAGGTGGCCGACGGTCGTATCGCCGCGGTGGCCGCCGGTGTCGCCGAACCGCCGCCCGGGGCGGTGCGCCTGGCCGGCCTGACGCTGCCGGGGCTGGCCAACGCCCACAGCCACGCCTTCCACCGGGCACTGCGGGGGCGCACCCAGGCCGGCACCGGCTCGTTCTGGACCTGGCGCGACCAGATGTACGGGGTGGCCCAGCGCCTCGACCCGGACTCGTGCTTCCGCCTGGCCCGGGCCGTGTATGCCGAGATGGCTATGGCGGGGATCTCCGTCGTGGGCGAGTTCCACTACGTCCACCACCAGCCCGACGGCACGCCCTATGCGGACCCCAATGCCATGGGCGAGGCGCTCCTGGCCGCGGCGGTCGAGGCACGAGTACGGCTCACCCTGCTCGACACCTGCTACCTGCACGGCGGCGTTGCCGCCGGCGGCTACCAGACGCCGGGTGAGCACCAGCGCCGGTTCTGCGACGGGTCGGCGGTCTCCTGGGCTGAGCGGGTCGATGCGCTGGGGACCGGACCGCAGGCCCGCGTCGGCGCCGCCGTCCATTCCGTTCGGGCGGTCGACCCCGCAGCCATCGCCGAGGTCGCCGCCTGGGCCGACGGCCGCGGCACCCCGCTCCACGTCCACCTCTCCGAGCAGCCGGCCGAGAACGAGAAGTGCGCCGCCCTCCACGGTTTCACGCCCACCGAACTGCTCGCAGACCTGGGTGTGGTGACCGATCGCCTCACCGCCGTCCACGCAACGCACCTCACCGGGGCCGACATCGGGCTGCTGGCCGACGCCGGGACGGGTGTCTGCCTGTGTCCCACGACCGAACGCGACCTTGCCGACGGCATAGGGCCCTCCGGGGCGCTTGCCGCTGCCGGGGTCCCGATCAGCCTGGGCAGCGACAGCCACGCTGTGGTCGACATGTTCGAAGAGGCCCGGGCGGTCGAGTTGGACGAGCGGCTCGCCACCCTCGTGCGGGGCACCCACGCTGTTTCAGGTCTGGCCTCCATGGCGACTGCCAACGGCTACCGCTCCCTCGGCTGGGCAGACGGTGGCGTGCTGGCCGTGGGGGCCCTGGCCGACTTCGCCACCATCGGCCTCGACTCGGTTCGCCTGGCAGGTACCGATCCCGGCACGGCCCTGGCCTCGACCGTGTTCGCAGCCACGGCGGCCGACATCACCCACCTGGTGGTCGGGGGACAGGTCGTGGTGCGCGACGGGGCCCACGCGTCGATCGACGTGGCCTCCGAACTGGCCGCGGCGATCGGCGACCTGACGGCATGACGCTCGTCGTAGACGACATCGGCCTGCTGGTCACCAACGACCCGGCCCTGGGGGCGGGACCGCTGGGCCTGGTACGCGATGCGTCGGTGGTGGTCGACGACGGCGTGGTCGTGTCGGTCGGGTCGGCAGGCCAGGTCGCCGACGAGCGCATCGACGCCGAGGGCGCGTGTGTGCTGCCCGGCTTCGTCGACTCCCACACACACCTGGTGTTCGCAGGCGACCGGGCCGAGGAGTTCACCGCCCGCATGGCAGGCAGCCCCTACGATGGTGGTGGCATACGGGTCACGACAGAGGCGACCCGGGCAGCCTCCGACGACGAGTTGCGGGTCCTGACCGCCGCCCGCATGGCCGAACTGCACAGGGCCGGCACCACCACCGTCGAGGTCAAGTCCGGCTACGCCCTCGACGTCGACGACGAGGCCCGCACCCTGCGCCTTGCCGTGGAGTTCACCGACGAGACCACGTTCCTCGGCGCCCACCTGGTGCCCATCGGGTACGAGGGCAGGGCCGACGAATACATCGACCTGGTATGCGGACCCATGCTGGAGGCCTGTGCCCCCCACGCCCGCTGGATCGACGCCTTCTGCGAGACCGGCGCCTTCGACGTCGACCAGTGCCGGGCCGTGCTCGAGTCGGGCCGCGCCGCCGGCCTGGGCCTGCGCCTGCACGGCAACCAGCTGGGTCACGGGCCCGGTGTGCAGCTGGCCGTCGAAATGGGATGCGCCTCGGTAGACCACTGCACCTACCTGACCGACGCCGACATAGGGGCCCTTGCCGGGAGCGACACCGTCGCCACGTTCCTGCCCGCCACCGACTTCTCGACCCGCCAGCCCTACCCCGACGCCCGCAGGGTCATAGACGCAGGGGCCACGGTGGCCCTGGCCACCAACTGCAATCCGGGGTCCAGCTTCACGACCTCGATGTCGTTCTGCATCGCCCTCGCCGTGCGCGACATGAGCATGACCATCGACGAGGCGGTGCAGGCAGCCACCCTCGGCGGGGCCGCAGCCCTGCGACGCACCGACGTGGGTCGCCTGACCCCCGGTTCGGCGGGCCACCTCGTGATCCTCGACGCCCCCAGCCACCACCACCTCGCCTACCGTCCCGGCGTGCCGCTCATCCGACAGACCGTCCGTTGACCGGGGTCGCCGAGCCGATTGGCACGTGGGTGGCCGGCCTGCCCATGTACGACTGGCCCGAGGTCCACGACGAGGTCGATGCCCTGTGGGCGGCCATCGCCGGGCGACTGCGGGCAACCGGGGTCGACGCACCCGACGGCCTCTGGAGGCCCGACCACGTCGGCGACCTGTGGGTCGCACCGAACCTGCTGGTCGGCCAGGTCTGTGGGCTGGACGTGGTGGGGGACCTGCGCGGTCGGGTGGAGGTGCTGGGTGCGCTCGACTACGCCGTGGAGGGGTGCGCCCCGGGCGACTACCGGTCGGTGCTCGTATGCCGTGCCGGCGATCCCGCCGTCGACCTGGCCGGGTGCCGCGGGCGTCGGGCGGCGATCAACGGTCGGGACTCACAGTCGGGCCATGGCGCGCTGCTCGAGTCGGTCGCGCCACTGGCCGAGGGCGGCCGGTTCTTCGGCGAGGTCGTCGAGACCGGATCCCACCGGGAGTCCATGCTGGCCGTGGTCGAGGGTCGTGCCGACCTGGCGGCGATAGACGCGGTCGCCTGGAGCCTGGCTGCCAGCCACGAGCCGGCAGTGGACGATCTGCGGATCATCGGCTGGACAGAACCGTTGCCGGCTCCGCCGCTGGTCGTCGGCTGGGCCCAGGCAGGGCTGAGGGACACGGTCAACTCGGCGGTCGCCGATGCGGTGGCTTCACTCGGCCTCGAGGTGCGCCGACCGCTCGACCTCTACGGCTACCGGGTGCGGCCCACCTCGGACTACGAGGTCCTCGCCGACCGCCTGGCGGCTGCCGTGTCGGAGGGCTACCCGAGGGTGGCCTGAACGGACGGGCGACGCTCTTCGGGAGCCGTGGAGGCTTGTGAAGGTACCGTGAGCCGATGGCCCACATGAACCCGCTCCGTCGCGGTGAGATACCCGAGTTGGAGGACCTCTTCGCGCACTACGACACCACGCTCGGCTTCGTACCGAACAGCCTGTTCACGATGGCGAGGCGGCCTGAGATCCTGAGGGCGTTCTCGGAACTCATCACCCAGATCTGGAACACCGGCAGCCTTCCCAAGCCGCTCAAGCCGCTGCTCGCAATCGTCTCGAGTTCAGCGGCCGGTTGTCGGTACTGCCAGGCGCATGAGGCGGTGGATGCTTCGGAGCGTGGAGTCGGTGCGGACAAGATCGCCGCGATCTGGTACTTCGAGACGTCGCCGTTGTTCGACGATGCGGAGCGGGCTGCCCTCCGGCTCGCCCGCGACGCCTCGGTGTTGCCGAATGGAGTCGGCGACCGGCACTTCGCTGAACTGCGGGAGCACTGGGACGACGGCCAGATCGTGGAGATGATGGCGGTGATTGGCCTCTTCGGGTTTCTCAACCGGTGGAACGACACCATGGCGACCGACCTCGAGGACGACCCTCTGGGTTTCGCCTCTGCCACCTATGCCGACGAGGACTGGGATCTGGGCAAGCACGGCTGAGTGGGTCTGGTTTGCGGCGTCCTGGAACCCCGACGGCCGGTGGCTCAGCGAGGATCCACTGACAGACAGGTAGGCGACTGGCGCCCCGATCGTTAGCCTCCTCGCTGCGGGGTGGAGCAGTCTGGTAGCTCGTCGGGCTCATAACCCGAAGGTCGCAAGTTCGAATCTTGCCCCCGCTACCAAGGGAAATCGCAGGTCAGGGTCGGTCTTTCGGGACCGGCCCTCTGCATGTCCGGGGTGATATTGCACCCAGCATGCACACTCGGACCACTCGGGGGAGGTTGTCCAATACGTCTTCGTGGGTACGTTCGGATCCATCTCGTTCGCTGTCTATAGCACCCGC
>DQOF01000110.1 GCA_015658775.1 Acidimicrobiia bacterium
CCGCCGCAGCCTGCGAACAGGTCGATCATGGTCGGTGCGGACATGGGATAACCCCACTAGTGGCGAATGACAGCCCTGTGATTCAAGTGTCTCCCAAGATTGTGAGTCCCGCTCACGACATACACGGAACAGGGTGGAAGACTTGTGGCATGCCGACTCCAGCCCTGGCCATCGAGTCCCACCTCGCAGAACTCCGCGAGCAGGGCTACACGGTCATCGAAGGTGCCGTCGATCAGGCGACGGTCGACGGGTTCCGGGCAGAGCTGCAGCCGTACCTCGACGCCGGGCCGTTCGGGCGCAACGACTTCGAGGGCTATCGCAGCAAGCGTGTCTACGCCCTGCTGGCCAAGACGCCGAGCGTGGCGGCGATGGTCGAACACCCCGTGGTGTTGGCCATCGTCGACGAGATGCTGCTGCCCAACTACCTCCTGTCGTCCAACCTGGCCATCGACGTGCACCCCGGCGAGACCGCCCAGGACTTCCACTTCGACGACGGTGGCATCCGGATGCCTAGGCCCCGGGCGGCGGCGGGCGTATCGACCATCTGGGCCATGGACGACTTCACCGATGACAACGGTGCCACCGAGGTGATCCCGGGCAGCCACCTCTGGGGGAGCGAGATTCCCGGTGGGGGCGGTTCGCCGGGAGAGGGCGACGAGCGCGCCGTCACGGTCACCATGCCGGCCGGGTCGGTGGTGGTGTTCTCGGGCACGCTCTGGCACCGGGGCGGGGCCAACCTGTCCGGGACCACCCGGCTCGGCGTCACACCGCAGTACTGCGAGCCGTGGGCACGCCAGTTGGAGAACATGATCCTGGCCGTCGGTCCGAAGGCCGCCGACTACTCGGCGAGGATCCAGGCGATGCTCGGCTACAGCATCCACCCGCCGTTCATGGGCTACGTGGACGGAAGGCACCCGCTGCGTTCCCTCGATGACCGCTATGACCCGGCTGAGACCGGCGACAACGAGATGTCACGGCGGTTCTGGGAGGAGGACAGGGGGTTGGTGGGCAGGAGTCGTCCGTCGCCGGATTCGGGATGACCGACCCCGACCTGCTCGAGTTGGCCGACGAATCGCCCGAGGCCCTCTACGCGCTGCTGGAGGAACGGGGCTGGGGTGACGGCCTGCCGGTTGTGGCACCCACCCCCGAACGGGTCGACGCCGCCCTGGCGGGTGCCCATGCCGACGAGGTGATAGCGGTGCTGCCGCCAAGGGGAGGCGCCGCCACCCGTCGGGCGATCGCCGTCAACGCGGTGCTGGCCGGCTGCCCACCGGAGCTGACGCCGGTCCTCGTCACCGCCGTGCGGGCCCTCGGCCACCAGCGCCTCAACCTGCGGGGAGTCAACGCCACCACCCACCCGGTGGCGCCACTGGTAATCGTCCACGGCGACGCCGTGGACGATCTGGGCTTCAACTCAGGCCTGGGTGCCTTCGGACCCGGCAACCGGGCCAACGCTACGCTCGGCAGGGCGGTTCGCCTGGTCCTGCTCCACGTTGCGGGGGCCCGCCCGGGTCCGGGCGACGCGTCGACACAGGGCCAGCCGTCCAAGTACGCCTACTGCACGGCCGAGAGCCGGTCCGAGTGGCCGCCGTACCACCACTCGGTCGGCGTCGAGGCGCCGAGCGCGGTCACGGTGCACTGCGGCGAGAACCCGCACAACTTCCACGACATGGAGTCCGGCGACATAGAGCGCATTCTGGACAAGGCTGCGTCGGCCATGGCCACGTTCGGCGTCAACAACGCCTGCATCTCGGGAGGAGAGTGGTTCATCGGCCTCTGTCCCGAACACGCGGCAACCGCCCATGCCGCCGGGTGGGAGCGTGGGGACGTGGCCGACTACCTGTTCGAGCGGGCCCGCCGCCCAGCCGGGGAGTTCCGCCGGCAGTTCGAGTTGCTGTCGTGGGCGGGGTGGATGAGGGACGCCCCCGACGATGAGATGCTGCCCATGACCCAGGAGGCCGCCAACATCAGGGTGTTCGTCACGGGCGGCGCCGGGAAGCACTCGTGCGTGATCCCGAGTTGGGGGATGACCCGCAGCGTGACCCTCCCGCTGGTGCCCTGATCCGGGAGGCTCGTGTTTCATGACAGGCTGTCGGCGATGACCATCCGCATCCACGCCCCCGTCGGGCCACTGGCCGACGACTCACCGCAGTTGGCTCCCGTGGCGCCGGCGCTGTCGGGCGGGCGCATCGGCGTACTCGACAACGGCAAGCCGAACGCCCTGGTGCTGCTCATCCGGGCGGCCGAGGGCCTCGCCGAACGTATCGGCGGGCGCGTGGTCGCCGTCACGGCCAAGGGCCCTCGGGGCAATGCCGCCACCACCTGCTCCCCGCAGGTGCTGGCGACGCTCAGCAAGGAGGTCGAGCTGGTCCTGACCGGCTCGGCCGATTGAGGCTCGTGCACGTCGTGGAGTGTCCACGACCTCGTCGAACTGGAGAAGGCGGGCACGCCTACGGTGCTCCTCGCCACTGAGCCGTTCGCCGACCTGGCCCGTGCCACGGCCGTCGACCTCGGGCTGCCGTCGGCGCGGCTGGTGGTGGTTCCGCACCCTCTGGGTGGCACCGACGAGGCCACGGTCGCCGCCTGGGCCGACGACGCGGTGGACAACCTGCTCATGGCCCTGGAGGCATGAGAGCCGTGGGGGAGCATGCAGTGGGGGAGCGCGGGTGACCATCGCCATCGACCTCGGGGGACGACGTGCGCTGGTCACCGGGTCGGGGGCCGGCATCGGGCGGGAGATCGCTCGGTGGCTGGCCAGGGCGGGTGCCGTCGTAGCCGTCGCCGACATCCGCGGCGACAGGGCCGACGAGATCGTCGAGTCGATCAGGGCGGAGGGCGGTGAGGCACACCCCGTGGTAGCCGATGCCCGTGATGACGACCAGTTGGAGCGCATGGTCGCGGAGTCTGCTGAGAAGATGGGCGGCCTCGACGTGGCGGTCAACAACATCGGGATGCTGGGTTCCGGGGGGACGGCTCCCCTGTTGGAGATGGACGGTGCGGCATGGCGCGACGTGCTCGACCAGAACCTGGTGCTCACGGCACTGTCCATGCGGGCCGAGGCCCGGATCATGCAGGAGGAGGGTGGCGGCGTCATCATCAACGTGAGCTCCGGGGAGACCACCAGGCCGGCACCGTTTCTGGGTGGCTACGGGGCGGCCAAGGCGGCGATCAACCACCTCACCGACACCGCTGCCGTCGAATGGGGCCCGTCGGGCATCAGGGTGGTGGCCGTGGCACCGGGGACGACGCTCACCGAGGCGGTGGCTGACGCACTCGACGACGAACAGGTGGCGGCCATCGTCGACTCGACCCCGCTGCTACGCATGACCGAACACGACGAACTGGCCCGACTCACGGTGTTCCTGGCCTCCGACCTGGCCCGCTGCATAACCGGTGGACTGATACTGGCCGACGCCGGAGCCAACCTCTCCCGGAACAGGCCCGCTACCGGGGGCTGAGGGGCCTGCCCGCCTGCCCGACCTATCCGTGCTTCAACACCGCCCGCACGGCGTCCGTCTCGGCGGTGCGGTCCAGCAGGTCCATGGCGTGGTCGATCCCGTCCAGGTCGACCACCTCGCCCAGCAGCAGGCCGGTCGGGAAGTCGTCCTCGTTCAGGATCCGACAGGCCTCGGCCATCGAGTCGTTGGTCCCCCCGGCGCCTCCGTGGATGGTGAGGCTTCTGGTGACGACCTTGTCTGACACGACCGGGACGACCTGGTTGTCCTTGAGGCCGGCCCAGACGACCCGGCCGCCGTGGTGTACCAGGTCCAGGCAGAGCCCGGGGGTGGCGGTGGCGCTGGCCAGGTCCACGGCGACGCTGACGCCGAACCCACCGGACAGGTCCATCACCGCCTCGACGGGGTCGTCGACGGTCACGTCGATGGTGTGGTCGGCGCCGATCCGGCGGGCCGTGTCGAGGCGGGTGGCGTCATCGGCGGTGCCTGTCACGATCACCATGCCGGCGCCCAGGTGCTTGGCGTAGGCGGCACAGGTCAGGCCCATGTGGCCCGGCCCCTGGATCACGATCGACATGCCGGCCCGGAAGCCTGCCTGCCCGAGCCAGTTGACCATGTTGGAGAGCGGCTCGAAGAGGGTCAGCTCCTCGGCGCTGATGTCGTCGGTGAGCCGCACCAGCTGGGTGCCGGGCAGGATCGACATGTACTCGCCGTAGCCGCCCCACAGACCTTCGGCCTCGTCGAGGCCGAACGAGTAGCCGTAGCAGCGCACACCGAACGGGTTGCCTTCGTACGGTTCGCCGAAGGTGATGATGTTGACCGCCACGCGGTCGCCGACAGCCACGCCGAGGTCGGCGTCGGCACCCAGGGATTGGACACGGCCGACAATCTCGTGGCCGGGCACGGTCGGTGAGACCTCGCCGGGCACGTGCTTGTGGCCGTTCAGTTGGGAGACGTCGCTGTGGCACAGGCCGACGGCCTCCACGGCCAGCACGGCACCGCCCGGCGGTGGTTCCGGCACACGGAAGTCATGGCGGAGGTCCCAGGTTCCGTCGCCGTTGAAGACGACGGCCCGACAGGTGGTGGGGCTGGTCACGTCGTCAGTGCCAGGCGGGCGGGCAGGTCACAGCCGCTGCAGCAGGGTGCCCGTTCCCAGGCCGCCGCCGCAGCACATCGTGACGATGGCGTGGCCGGCGCCGGTGCGCTGGAGTTCGTGCACGGCCTTGGTGATGAGGATGGAGCCGGTTCCGCCCAGCGGGTGACCGAGGGCGATGGCGCCACCGTTGGGGTTGACTCTCTCCATGTCCGGTGCGAGCTCCTTCTCCCATGCCAGCACCACCGAGGCGAATGCCTCGTTGATCTCTATGACGTCGATGTCATCTATGGTCATCGAGTTGTCGGCGAGAAGTTTCTGTGTGGCGCCGATGGGACCGGTCAGCATCAACTCGGGATCCGAGCCGACGACACAGGTGTCGACGATGCGGGCGATCGGTGTCACGCCCAGTTCGGCGGCCTTGTCAGCGGTCATCAGCAGGACGGCTCCCGCACCGTCGGAGATCTGCGAGGACGTGCCGGCGGTGTGCGCGCCGTCCGGACGTCCCGTCGGCTTGAGCCCGGCCAGGGATTCGAGCGTCGTCTCGCGCAGGCCCTCGTCACGCTCCACCCGGCTGGTCTCACCGGTCGCCTCACCGTTCTCGTCCAGCACCGGAACGTCGATCGGCACTATCTGGGTGCCGAACCGGTCCTCGTCCCACGCCCGGGCGGCACGGCTCTGGGACATCGCACCGAAGGCGTCGCAGTCCTCCCGGGTGATGCCCCAGAGGTCGGCGATGCGCTCCGAGCCCTCGAACTGCGAGGTGAATTCGAAGTGCTCGAAGTAGTTGCGGTTGATGGGGCTGCCGGAATCCGGATCCCGGGGTCTCGTGGCACCGAACCTGACCTGGCTCATGAGTTCCACTCCACAACTCACGGCCACGTCCACCGTGCCCGAGGCGACCAGTGCGTAGGCAAGGTTGGTGGCCTGCTGCGAGGAGCCGCACTGCGCGTCGACTGTTGTCGCCGGCACGTCGAGCGGCAGGCCCGCTGTCAGCCATGCGGTGCGTGTGACGTTCATGGACTGCATGCCCACCTGCCCGACGCAGCCACCCACCACCTGCCCCACCTCGAGCGGGTCCACTCCGGAGCGGTCGAAGAGGGCCTTCTGCACGGTGCCCAGGACGTCAACCGAGTGGCTGGTGGACAGGCCGCCGCCCCGCTTGCCGAGCGGGGATCGGACCGCTTCGACGATGACCACGTCCCTGGTCGGGGTTCGGTCGGCTCGGGTGACGTCGGCCATTGTGTGCGTCCTTGCGGTCTTGAGGGAGGTGGAGGGGGAGGTTTTCCTGAGGAACGTGGCCGACCCTACAATCGTGGAGTCGTCAGACAGCCATCGAGCGGGGTGGCCGGCAGGCAGCGGTAGGCAGCGGCAGGCAGGAGGCATGCTCGTGCACGACCACGGTGGCGGGGGCCATGGGGGCTCCACGGCTGTCCTGCGCTGGGCCCTGCTGGCCAACGGCCTGCTGCTGGTCGTGCAGGTGGTCGGTGCGCTGGCCTTCGCCTCCCTGGCGCTCCTGGCCGACACCGCCCACCAGGGCTCCGACGTCCTGGCACTGACTATCGCCGTGGTGGCCCGGGGTCTGGCCGCCCGGACCCCCACCGACAGGTACAGCTTCGGCTTGCGACGGGCCGAAGTAATGGGAGCCCTGCTGAACGCCGTGCTCCTGGTGGCGGCAGCCGGCTGGATCGTGTTCGAGGCATCCCGCCGCATAGGCGAACCGCCCGAGGTGACCGGATGGGGAGTGTTCGCAGTTGGCGTGGTGGGCCTGGCGGTGAACGGGGGGTGCGCATGGCTGCTCCAGCGCACCGGGGATAGGAGCCTCAACGTCCAGGGCGCCGCCCTCCACCTGTTGGGAGATGCCGCCGGCTCGTTCGGAGCCATGGTCGCCGGCCTGGCCGTCGTGTTGTGGGGTGCCCACTGGGTGGATCCGGCCGTCTCGTACCTGATCGCCGGCCTGGTGCTCTGGTCGGGTGCCGGGCTGGTCAGGCGTACCACGCACATCCTGTTGGAGGGCACGCCGAGCGGCATCGACACCGTCGGGCTGACAGAGGTGATGACGGCCCATGGGAGCGTCGACGACGTGCACCACATGCACGTCTGGGCTGTGGACTCCACGATGGTCGCCCTGAGTGCCCACGTGCTGGTGGCCGCCGACACCCTCCACGATGCCCAGATCATCGGCGCCGAGTTGGAGGAGGCCCTGGCCCGGCACGGTGTGGCCCACGTGACCCTCGCTCTGGAGTGTCACCCGTGCAAGGAGGCGCAAGGCGACTGCTAGATCAGATGGGCAGGCTGCCTGTGGCCGAGGCCGTCGTGCCGTGGTCCTTGTAGGCGGCGATGGTGCGTTGGGCTATGCGCATCTGGTGTATCTCGTCGGCTCCGTCGGCGAACCGTGCCCAGCGGGCCTGCTGGAACATGTGGGCCAGCGGGGTGTCGGTCGAGTAGCCGAGGGCTCCGTGGACCTGGATTGACCTGTCGATGATGCGGTTCAGGCTGTTGGCCACGAAGTGCTTCGCCATCGACACCTCCGACTTGAAGTCCTCGCCCCGGTCGATCTTGTATGCGGCGTGGAGCACCATCAGCTTGGACTGGTAGAGCTCCATCGCCGAGTCGGCGATCAGCCACTGGATGCCCTGCTTCTCGGCCAGCAACGAGCCGTGGCTGTACCTGTCGAGGGAGCGGGAGACCATCATGTCGAGGGCGGTCTCGGCCTGGGCTATCCAGCGCATGCAGTGGGCGAGGCGGGCCGGTCCCAGGCGGTACTGGCCGAGCAGGTGGCCCTGGCCGCGGCCGCCCAGCATCTGCGAGTCGTGGACCCGCAGGTCCTCGAGCAGGATCTCGGAGTGGCCGGTCGAGCCGTGCATGGTCTCTATCTGGCGCACCTCGTTCCAGCCATCGGACGGTAGGTCGATGAGGAATGCGGTGTTGCCCGCCTGGGGCAGGTCGGGGTCGTCCTCGGTGCGCGCTATGAGGATGGCGAAGCTGGCCCTGTGGGCGTTCGAGATGAACCACTTGTGGCCGTTGATCACCCACTCGTCGCCGTCCTGGTAGGCACTGGTCTGGATGAGCGTGGGGTCCGAGCCGGCCACCTCGGGTTCGGTCATGGCGAAGCACGACCAGGTGCGGCCCTCGCAGAGTGGTCTCAGGTAGCGCTCCTTCTGGTCGTCGGTGGCCCAGTGGAGGAGCGTGTGCATGTTGCCCTCGTCGGGAGCCTGGCAGTTGAACACCCACGGCCCGTAGTAGGACTTGGCCGCCTCGGCCTGCACCATGGCCAACTCGACGTGTCCGAGCCCCATGCCTCCCCACTCCTCGGGCATGTGGGGCAGCCAGATGCCTTCTGCCCGGGCTGCCCTTCGCATCTCGATGAGCACATCGAGGCGTTCCCTGCCTACGAGTGGCTTGCCGGCCCCCTCGGAGCCGGTTCCGTCGATGCGGGTCTCGCCCGGCTTGATGACGTCGTCGACGAACGTGCGGACCCTGGCCCGGATCGCCTCGAGTTCGGGTGACAGGCTGAAGTCGATAGCCATGTGTCGGGTCTCCTTGTCAAACGGCTTGTCAGGTGGGCGGGCCTCCCGGCCTAGAGACCCAGGCGGGGCCTGCCGGGCCCTTCGGTGGGTCGGCCTGCCATGTCGGAGTTGAGCCGGGCCCCGGCCAGGAGGTCAGCCATCACCTCGGTCAGGTCTGAGGGGTCGTCCGGCTGGGTCGCCGTGGGCCCCAGCTGCCACATCTCGGCGATTCCCAACGTGTCACCCCTGACGTCCAGGATGCGCCCGGTGACGTTGCGGGCTGCGTCGCTGCACAGCCACACGGCGGGTATCGCGATCCAACGGGGCCCCATCTTCTCCCTGGCCTCGTCGTCCATCGACTCGAAGCCGGGCAGGTCGGAGGTCATCCGGGTGAAGGCGCCGGGGGAGAGGCAGTTCACGGTGACCCCGTACCTGACCAGTTCCATGGCGGTGATGATGGTGAAGGAGGCGATGGCCGCCTTGGCGGCGCCGTAGTTGCTCTGGCCGACGTTGCCGTAGATGCCCGACGGCGATGCCGTGTTGACGATGCGTCCGAACAGGTCGTCGGGCGGGACGTCTCCCGACTTGGCGACCTCCCGCCAGTGCGCGGCGGCGTGGTGGGCGGGCGCGAAGGTGCCCTTCAGGTGAACGTTGATGACGGCGTCCCAGTCGGCCTCTGCCATTGAGAACACCATCCGGTCCCGAAGGATTCCGGCGTTGTTGATGAGGATGTCGAGGCGTCCCCAGGTGTCAACCGCCTGTTGCACCATCTCACCGGCGGCGTCGAAGTCGGCGACGTTCCCGCCGTTCACCACGGCCTCTCCGCCCATGGCCTCTATCTCGGCAACGACCTCCTGTGCCGGCGACAGGTCGGCCCCCGTGCCGTCGGCGTCTCCACCCAGGTCGTTCACGACGACCCTTGCGCCGTTCTCGGCCAGCAGCAGGGCGTGCTCGCGGCCGATGCCGCGGCCCGCTCCGGTGACGATGGCCACGCGGCCCTCGCAGAGGTTGCCCATGTCGTCCTCCAGGCCCGTGGGGCCGGATCGGAAATCTGGTGTGGGGGCAGCCTGCCACCGCACAGGTCGGACGGCCCAGCCGGGAGGCCGGCAGCTGCTGACGGTATGGTCGGCGGGAGCAGAATCCGGGAGAACGGGCCGGGAGGAGGTGCGGGTGGAGGGTTACGGCAGACAGGCTCCCCCCTTCCGGAAGGGCCTGCACGAGGTGGCCGACGGCGTGTTCGCCTACCTACAGCCCGATGGCGGTTGGGGCTGGAGCAATGCTGGCCTGCTGGCCGGTGGCGGCGTGTCGTTGCTGGTCGACACCCTGTTCGACCTGCGGCTCACGGGGGAGATGCTCGACGCCATGGCACCGGTCACCGGCACGCGGCCGATAGGGACCGTGGTCAACACCCACGCCAACGGCGACCACTGCTACGGCAACGGCCTGGTCGGCGGGCCGGGCGGCGCCGAGGTCATCACCAGCGAGGCGGCAGCGGCTGAGATGGGGGCCGTGCCCCCCTCAGCCCTGGTGGCACTGCTGGCCGCCGACCTGGGTGAGGCTGCCAACCGGTATGTGCGCGAGGCGTTCGGCCCGTTCCGGTTCGACGGAATCGAGGTGCCCGAGCCGGACCGCACGTTCAGCGGCGAACTCCGGCTGGACGTCGGGGGACGCACAGTCGACCTGATCGAGGTCGGACCGGCGCACACCGCTGGTGACCTGCTGGTCCACCTGCCCGAGGCCGGCACAGTCTTCTGCGGCGACATCCTGTTCATCGGCGGCACCCCGATCATCTGGGACGGTCCCGTCGCCAACTGGGTTGCCGCGTGCGAACGCATCCTGGCCCTCGGCTGCGACGTGATCGTGCCGGGCCATGGTCCGCTCACCGACGACGATGGCGTCAGGGCCGTCCGCGACTACCTAGTGTTCATCGAGGCGGCGTGCCGTTCGCGCCATGCCGAGGGGCTGACGGTCGAGGAGGCGATCGTCGACATCGACCTCGGCGACTATCGCGGGTGGGGCGAGTGGGAGCGGCTCGCCGTGAACGTCCATGCCGTCTACCGTGAGTTGGACGGTGGACGGGTGCCGATCGTGGACCTCTTCGGGGCCATGGCGGCCCTCAGGTACGGCACCTGAGGCGGGTGGCAGGCCAGACAGGCAAGAGGCAGGTAAGGAGGTTCAGATGGCTAACTGCGCGTTCGTCGGACTCGGGGTGATGGGATACCCGATGGCGGGGCACCTGCAGGCGGCGGGCCATGCAACCACCGTCTACAACCGCACGACCGCCAGAGCCGGCGCCTGGGTCGACGAGCA
>DQOF01000047.1 GCA_015658775.1 Acidimicrobiia bacterium
CTGAGGGTTCCTTCCACCGTCTAGGTGGGCTCGGCAACGTATCACTACGGATCGGGCGGCGCACAAGAGTCGATTCTGAATCATGAAATGCCTGTTCAGAAGGTGTATTCAGCCGTCAGCAGGGCGGGGGGAAGCGGCACTGGGCGAGTCCGTGTGGCGCATGGACAGCGATGACCCAGCCTGTGGAAAATGTGGATAACTCTGTGTAATAACAATTGGTCGCCGGAGGGAGTGTCGGGCTGTGGTTGGCGCGCGCCCGAGGTGCCCCGTAGCCTCATAGGAACGTCACGGCCGGATCCTTCCTGATTGGGCAATGGCAACCGCCGACCACGAGGGTCGACCAAATCGACGGTACTCCGGGTGCTCCCCTTCCTGATGACGCCCAATGTGCCACCAGGAGTTGAACGATGAAGCGCACCTACCAGCCAAACGTACGCAAGCGGGCCCGTAAGCATGGTTTCCGCAGGCGTATGCGAACCCGTGCCGGCCGGGCCATCATCAGTACCAGGCGCCAGAGGGGCCGAGCCCGACTGTCGGCTTGATCGGCCGACTCAGCCACCGAGACGATTTCCGGGCTCTCAGCAGTGACGGCAGCACCGTTCGCCGCGGGTCGCTCGAGGTTCGATTCCGGCCGGCCGATTCCGCTGGTGCCGGTGGGAACCTGCGGGTGGCCTACGCAATCAGCCGCGGCGTGGGTGGTGCGGTTGTCCGGAACCGGATCCGCCGACGGTTGCGCGCTGTGATGTCCGAATTGGAGTCGCGACCCACGGGCCCCATGGCCGGTGACTATCTGGTTCGGGTGCTGCCGGCTGCTGCCGGCTGCGGATTCGGGGATCTCCGTAGGCACCTGACCGATGCCGTCGACGAACACGGCCGGAGGGCTGCCCGATGACCGCGACCACGATGGGCGATAAGGTTGTGACCGGCCCTGCGAGCCGCATGCTCACCTGGTTGGTGAGGGTCTACCAGAGGCTGTCCGTTGGGCGGCCGACCCCGTGCCGATACCTTCCGACGTGCTCGAATTACGCCCTCGACGCCTTCGAGCAGCGTGGCGCCGCCCGCGGGCTCTGGCTGACGGTTCGACGGCTGTCGCGATGCCATCCCTGGGGCGGTCACGGATGGGACCCCGTTCCGCCGACTACAGGACCACGCTGATGTTCCAGTTGATAGCCACGATACTGGCCTGGTTCTACGACCTGGTGCCGTCCTTCGCCTTCTCCATCGTGATGCTCACCCTGGTCGTCATGGTCGTCGTGACCCCTCTGACGATGAAGGGCACCCGTTCGATGATCAAGATGCAGCACCTCCAGCCGGAGATGAAGAAGATCCAGACCCGGTTCAAGGGCGACAAGGAGCGGATGAACAAGGAGCTGATGGCCTTCTACCAGGCCAATGGCATCAACCCGATGGGAGGCTGCCTCCCGCTCGTCGTACAGGCGCCCGTCTTCATCGTGCTCTACAACGTCTTGAGGGGCCTGACCCGCCGTCTCTCCGACATCGGTGAGGGCGTCGGCTGGGTCGCCGGCCGGTTGGCGGCGGATCTGCCCCTACAAGGTGCGCCCACAGGGCGGGCGGTGTTCTATCCGGACTACCTGGCCGCCGATTCGCGTATGTTCCTGGACCTCAGCGAGAAGACCGAGATGGTCTCGTGGGGTGTCGACCTGTCGAGGTCTGCCAGCGGTGCCATGGCTTCGGGTCTTGTCACGGCACTCCCCTACTTCTTCCTCATCCTGGTGGTGTTCGCCAGCTCGTGGATCCAGCAGAAGCAGATCCGGGGCCGCAACACGGGTACGCAGATCAACTCGCAGCAGCAGATGATCATGAAGATCATGCCGTTCTTCCTGCCGCTGATCTCCATCAACCTGGATGCCGCCCTGGTGCTCTACTTCGTGATCTCGAACCTCTACCGCATAGGCCAGCAGTCCTACATCACGCGCAAGCTCTACGGGCCCGATAGCCACCTGCCGGTCGTGGTGCCGTCCGGCAAGGGCGACAAGGACGGGAGGGACGAGAAGTCGGGGCAGAAGTCATCGGCCGGCAAGAAGTCATCGGTCGGCAGGAAGCCGCCGTCCTCGACCGGCTCTCCCCCGGCGCGGTCGTCGGCGGCGGCGAAGCGGGGCAGGACCCGTGCGGGAGATAATAGGAATCAGTCTCAATCCACTGGATTG
Organism: Acidimicrobiia bacterium; assembly: GCA_015658775.1. Classification (GTDB taxonomy): domain Bacteria; phylum Actinomycetota; class Acidimicrobiia; order Acidimicrobiales; family MedAcidi-G1; genus UBA3125. The sequence goes on from DQOF01000047.1 coordinate 2,169, forward strand.
AAGACGTCGTCGGAGACAACCGGCAAGGCGTCCGGGCCGGTCATCGACAGGAAGGGGTGGCGTCGGCGGGGGCCATCCGACGATAGGACCGGGAGTGCAGAGGACTCCAAGAAGGTGAAGAAGAAGGTGAAGGACTCCAAGAGGGCAAAGGGGTCCGAGAAGACGAAGGGGTCTAGGGACTCCGGGACAAAGGACAAACGGCCGCCGGCCGCACGTAACGGTGGTGGGCGCACGACACCGCCGGGAACAGCGTGGGCACGCGGCGCTAAGAAGAAGCGGAGGAAGTAGACAATGGAATGGATAGAGACGACCGGCGCAACGCTGGATGAGGCGAAGGAGCGGGCACTCGATCGCCTTGGCGTAGCCGAGGACGAACTGGAGTACGAGGTGCTTGCCGAGGCGACGAGGTCGATGTTGGGCCTCAGGCGGACAGAGGCACGGATGCGTGCCCGGGTCAGGCCGACGAGCCCTCGGCCGAAGGTCGAGCGCCGTGATCGCAACCGCCGTGGCGATCGTTCGCGTGGTGGCGGTGGTCGTGCACGGCAGGGAGGTGGTCGGTCAGGCGGAAAGCCCAGGGACGACAGGTCTCGCGGCGACGGATCCGCTGACGACCAGAAGGACCCGGATAGCGGTGGTGGCAGGCGTCGTCGGGGCACCGGCCGCAGTTCGGATGGAGACCAGGGTGTAGGGAAGACAGGCCGCCAGAACGGCGGCGGGGAGGACAGGAAGACCCAACCGGCAGATCAGCCGGTGGCTGGAAACGACCGTGATAACAGGGAGAAGAGGGTAGACGTGGAAAAGATGGATTTGCAGACGCAGGCCGAGATCACCGAGGACTTCCTCCAGGGCCTGCTCGATGAAATGGGCCTTGACGCCAAGGTCTCGAGCAGGATCGAGGAGGATCGCCTGACTGTGGAGGCCCACGGCTTGAACCTGGGCCTTGCCATCGGCCAGGGCGGGGCGACGGTGAGGGCCATCACAGAACTCTCCCGCACGATCATCCAGCGGAGGTCCGAGGGTTCTGCAGCCGGGTCGCTGGTCATCGACGTCGGCGGCTACCGTGAACGGCGCAGGTCGTTTCTGGAGGAGTTCGCCCGGACGCAGGCCGAGGCGGTTCTCGCCGATGGCGTGTCTCGGGCGCTCGAGCCTATGGCCGCCGCCGATCGCAAGATCGTCCATGATGCGGTGTCCGAGATCGATGGCGTCCAGACCGCCTCCGAGGGCAGTGACTCCGACCGCAGGGTTGTGCTGCTTCCCGATACGGAGGGATGACCTGGTGTCTGGTGGCGTCGAGGATGTGCTCGACGCAGCTGTAACCGAGGGATTCATGACCCCGTCGGCCGCGGCCGACGGGGTAGTTCACAGCACGGGATTTCTGCGCCCCGTGGACGGATGTCCACCCATACACCTCGAGAGCGGCCAACTTGGGGTGGACCTTGGCACGGGTGGAGGTCTGCCCGGTCTGATCCTTGCGGGACTCACAGGTGGACGCTGGGTCCTGGTCGACCGTGGGGGCAGACGGTGCGAGTTTCTGACCTGGGCGGTCAGGGAACTAGGCATGGCGACAAGGGTCGAGGTGTTGTGCGCCGATGTGGTCGATGTGGCACGTGGGCCATTGCGCGGGCAGGCCTCACTTGTCACTGCTCGCAGTTTTGCAGCCCCCTCGATTACAGCAGAGTGTGGAGCACCTCTTCTGGCACAGGGCGGTCGCCTGGTTGTGAGCGAGCCTCCGGAAGCTGAGTCCAGGTGGCCGGCTGAGGCCTTAGGCCTACTCGGCCTGACCGATGAGGGAGGTTGGCACACGGGCACCGCCGGGTACAGGGCCCTCGTGCGTAACGGTGAGTGTCCGGACCGGTATCCACGCCGGAGCAGGCGTCGGGCGGCTTCACCCCTGTTCTGAGCTTCCGGGTCGCCATGAAGCGGGTGTTCCACGTGAAACATCCCGTGTGTGCGAGGTCCGGCGGGTGTTCCACGTGAAACATCCCGTGCGTCCGGACAATGTGCGAACCTGTGGGCAGGGGAAGGTGTCCTGCATCGAGGGTCCTTGCATTCGCGGTCTCGCCCAACCAGTATTTCACCCATGGCATTCAAGAAGAAGAGAGCGCGCATCGTGGCAGTCGCCAATCAGAAGGGTGGTGTCGGCAAGACCACCACAACCATCAACCTCGGTGCCGCTCTGGCGGAGCAGGGGAAGAGGGTGCTTCTGGTCGACCTCGATCCGCAGGCAAACGCGACCACGGGCCTGGGCGTGACGAGCAGAGACCTCGACCTGTCGGTATACGACGTGTTGCTGCACCAGGCGACCATCGGCGACGTTCTGCAGGTGCTCGACGTCCCTGGTCTCGAGTTGGTCCCCTCTAACCTTGCGCTGGCAGGCGCGGAGATCGAGCTTGTCGCGGCGTTCAACCGCGAGCACCGCCTCGAACGCGCCCTGGAGGTGGTTGCCCGCGACTACGACTGGATTTTTCTGGACTGCCCTCCGGCGCTGGGCCTTCTGACCGTGAACGCCATGGTTGCCGCCACGGAGGTGCTTGTCCCCATCCAGTGCGAGTACTACGCCCTCGAGGGCCTCGGCCAGCTTGTGGGGAATGTCGACCTGGTCAGGGCGAACCTGAATCCCGAACTCGAGGTCACGACGATCGTCCTGGTGATGTTCGACGCCCGCACGAACCTCTCCGAACAGGTGGCCGAGGAGGTACGTGCCTACTTCGGTGACCGGGTCTGCCGTCAGATCATCCCGCGCGAGGTTCGCCTCTCCGAGGCTCCCTCCTTCGGACAGCCGATCACCGTCTTCGATCCGACCTCCCGTGGGGCCTTGGCCTACCGCCAACTTGCCATGGAGGTGGCTGCATGAGTCGCCGTAGCGGACTCGGCAAGGGGTTGGCTGCGCTGATCCCGGACGGCGCCAGCGGGACGGACCGCTCCCCGGGTGACAGTAACAAGCTAGCTAAGAATGAATCTCGATTTCTTGACATTCCCCTGGGTGACATCGAGCCGAATCCCTTCCAGCCCCGTCAGGAGTTCGGCGAGGAGCGCATGGTCGAACTGACCCGCTCGGTCCAGGAGGTCGGGGTGCTTCAACCCGTCCTCGTCCGCGAGGTCGCCGACGGCTACGAGTTGGTCGTAGGCGAGCGCCGGTGGAGGGCTGCGAAACGTGCGGGGTTGGCGACGATTCCGGCCATTGTGCGGGTGACAGACGACAGGGACACGCTTGAACAGGCGATCGTCGAGAACATCCACCGCGACGACCTGAATTCCCTGGAAGAGGCGTTTGCCTACCACAGGCTGGTCGACGAGTTCGAGATGACCCAGCACCAGGTGGCGGTCCGGGTGGGTCGAAGCCGCCCGTCGGTGGCCAACGCCCTGCGCCTGTTGCACCTGCCCACCAAGGTCCAGAGATTCCTACTGGACGGCCAGTTGTCCGGTGGTCACGGTCGTGCCCTGGCCGGGCTCAGCGATCGCCAGATTCAGGAGACACTGGCCCTTCGGATCGTCGACGAGGGCCTCTCGGTTCGCCAGACCGAGGAACTGGTTCGCCGACTGGACGAGCCCGTCGAACCGTCGGCGCCGAAGTCGGCACATGGGACGGGCGCAACGTCGGATCCGGGGCTGCTCGAGGTGGAGCAGGCCCTGGCCGAGCGTCTGGACACGACGGTGAAGGTGACGACGCGTGGTGGCAGGGGCCGGATCATCGTGACGTTCGCAGACCGGGACGACCTGCAGCGCATCTTTGGCATGCTCGGCGCCTAATCAGAGGGGGTCGGCCGCCGGGTCGGCGATCCAGTTCGCAACAGCTCCTGCCAGGGCCTCGGCCAGTTCGGCAGTGGCGTGGACCACGGCGGTCGGCGGAGCCAGCGAGCACAGGACGGCCGGCATGCGGGTCTGTCTCAGGATCGGTAGTCGCATGCCCTGTGCCTGGGTCGACGTGAGGCCGGCGGCGGTCACGGCCGTGGCGCACCGGTGGGCCAGTCGGAGCCCGCCCTCGCTGTGGAATCCCTCGGTGGCGAAGTATGAGACCATGCAGTGAGAATGATTCTCGATGCGCAGACCGAGGTAGAGTTCCGCCTCGAACCGGTTGGCCGTCTGCGACTGTGTCGTTTCATCGGGGTGGTCGAGGGCCACGACGTGGGCACCGCGCCTGCGGAGCGAGCGGGTGAGGGCGGCGGTGAGCACACCGCAACTCCCGAACTGGCCTATGGCCAGTCGCCGATCGTCGAGTTCGGGTCGACTACGCCTGAGACGGTCCAACTCGCGCACCTGTGCCACGGCGGTTGTTCCCGACGACCGTCCAGCCAGGTTCCGTAGGCTCACAACGGTGGCAGGTCCGGCAATGCCGTCGGATATGAGGCCCGTGTTGCGTTGGAAGTTGAAGAGGGCACCAGCCGTGTCCGGGCCGAAGATTCCGTCTATCCGACCGGCATCGAAGCCGAGGCTTCCCAGCCGGAGTTGCAGGTCGGCGACGTCGTCGCCCCTGAGCATCGGTGCGTGCAGGTACAGGTGGCGGTCCCCCAGGTGGAGGCCCGCCTCGACCAGGGCTGCTGCCGTGGTCGCGTCGAGGAGACCGTGATCGTCCAGGCCCCGCTCGGCTTGGAAGCGCCGGACACCGGTGGAGGTTGCCGCACCGAAGACGCCGGACTCCACCTCGGCGCCATCTACCGGGTGGCCCACTTGGGCAAGGCGCCGATGGAGGTCGCGGACACCGTTGCCCGAGTCTCCCTGGCGTAGCGGGGGGATCTCTGGCATGTGGCTCGGCAGGCCGATAGGGCCCGTCTGGGCCTACCGCCTAGAGGAACTCGGCCAGCTCGTCCAGCAACTGGGACTTGCCCGTGGCGCCGACGAGTCGCTTGGCGGGCTGGCCCTCGTTGAAGAGTATGAGGGTCGGGATGCTCATCACATCGAAGCGACGTGCCAGGTCGGGCGCGTCGTCGACGTTGACCTTGGCGATGCGGAGCGTGCCGGCGTGCTCGTCGGCGATCTCCTCCAGGATCGGGGCGATCATCTTGCAGGGGCCACACCACTCGGCCCAGAAGTCCACGAGCACCGGTTCGGTCGTCGAACCGATCTCCTCGTCGAAGGTGGTCTCGGTCAGGTTCAGGATGGCGGCTGCCATGATCGTGTCTCGTCTCTCGTACTTGCGTCCGATGTCGGAATCTGGTGCTTTCTATCGTGTATGGGGGCTGATCGGGGCACGGGGCGACCACGACCGCCTGCCGATCGGAGGCCGGAGCCTCAGGCGCGGGGTCACCCGCTCCCGCTCTCCAGCCAACGCTCGGCATCGATGGCGGCCATGCACCCCGAGGCCGCAGCGGTGACGGCCTGCCTGTAGTTGTGGTCCTGGACGTCTCCGCAGGCGAACACGCCCTCCACGTTGGTCGTCGAACGGTCGGGGCCGGTGATCAGGTAGTCGTTGTCGTCCATGTCGAGTTGGCCTGCGAACAGGGCCGTGTTGGGTCGGTGGCCGATGGAGATGAACACCCCGGTTACCGGCAGTTCACGGAGTCCGTCGTCGATGGTGTCCCGCAGCCGAAGGCCACTGACCTTGGTGTCGCCCAGGATCTCGTCGACGGTCGTGTTCCAGGCGAACTCGATCCTGGGGTTGTCGAACGCACGCTGTTGCATGATCTTGGATGCCCGTAGTTCGTCACGACGGTGGATGACCGTGACCTTGTTGGCGAACTTGGTTAGGAAGGTGGCCTCCTGGATGGCCGAGTCGCCGCCGCCGACAACGGCGATCTCCTGGTCACGGAAGAAGAACCCGTCGCATGTGGCGCATGTGGACAGGCCGTGGCCGATCAGTCGCTGCTCGGCCTCCAGCCCGAGCATCACCGACTGGGCGCCGGTCGAGATTATTAGGGCCTCGGCGGTGTAGGTGGGCGTCGGTGCTTCCGGGTCGCCTATCCACACGCCGAACGGGCGGTCAGAAAGGTCGACACGGCTGACCTTTCGGCTCAGGATCTCGGCACCGAACCTCTCCGCCTGTGCGCGCATATCGGCCATCAACTGGGGTCCCATGATCCCGTCGGGGAAACCCGGGTAGTTCTCGACATCGGTCGTGAGCATCAACTGGCCGCCCGGCTGGTCGCTGGTCGATGACGGCTCACCCTCTACGACCAGGGGAGCCAGGTCGGCCCGGGCGCTGTATATGGCGGCGGTCAGCCCGGCAGGGCCTGAGCCGATGATGATGATCTCGTGGGAGGGTGCAGACATGCGATTTCCGGTAGGTGTGGTGGCGGTCCGTGGGTGGGCGGGTGGGTCAGTCGGTGGACGGATCGGTGGACCGGCGGGTCCACAGGAAGCCACCGACCAGGCACATCAGGCTGCCGAGGACCAGGTAGCCGCTCCAACTCTCTCCCGGTAGCAACACGTCGAGAAGGCGGAATATTCCGATCGAGAGAAACGCCAGCACGGCCACAGAGCAGATCGTCGCCAGCAACCCGTAGACGACGCCCCGAGTTGCCGTGAGGGCCGGCTGGGTGGCGGTGGACCTGATGAGGTCGACGATGTCGACGACCTTGTCGGTGGCCGTGATAGCCCAGTCGCGACGCCCGTCGGACGGGCCGTCCTCTTCCGTGTCAGGTCCTCCGGACATGGTCCGATCCTACAGCCGGCCTCCGCCCGGCCGATCTGCCTGGACTGCCGGTCAGGGCGGGTCCTGCGACCGCATGTCGACGAAGAGGGCGTCACAACTGGCGAGGTCTATGAGCAGGACCGTGCTGGCCCCGACGACGTGTTCGACCGACTGCTCACCGTCGGCGACGTCCATGTGGCCGACGATCCTGGCCACTACCGGCTCACCGAGCATCGCAGCCAACCCCTCCAGGTCATGTCCGCAGACCGGAGCCTGGTCGAGGACGGACGCGAGTTCGGCCCGCCGGCCCGGCCGCCGCGACCGCGAAAGTCCGTGAGGCGCACCGTGCCGTCATCTTGGACGAGGATGTTCGACGGCGTGACCGCTCCACACCTCGGTGCGGGCCGTCACGGCTAGCTGGCGCTCCAGTCTGTACCGGTTGCCGATGATCGTGCCGGCGTCGCCACCGGAGGTGTGCAGGAGGGCCACCACCCGGCGACGGTAACGAGTGCCCCCGTTCCGGTGGTGAATCCCTCCGGCTCAGGCGCGAAGGGTGAAGCAGAGACCGACGACGCCGGGCCCACCGTGACTGGCGACGACGGGTCCGATGAGGCCCACGCGTGTCGCCGCGGGGTCAACCAGGGGAGCGAGCATGTCGAGCAGGACGTCGATGTCGTCTGCCTTGGCGTGCATCACCGAGAGTCGCTCAACGCCCCCTCCGCCCTCGGCCACCAGTTCGGCGACCTTGTCCCTCAGCCAGGCCAGCGACTTCCTGCGGGTTCGCTGGCGCCCGGCCTCCTCGACCACTCCGGTGCTCATGTCGATGAGCGGCTTGATGGCCAGCATGCTGCCGAGCAGGGCCTGGGCGCCTCCGATCCTTCCACCCTTCTTGAGGTTCTCGAGAGTGTCGATGGCCGCGTAGACGCGGGTGCGGGCACGCAGATCCTCGACTAGGGCCACCACCTCGTCGGCCGAGGCGCCGTTCCCGGCGGCCTCAGCGGCTGCCAGCACCATCGTTCCCAACCCACCGGTGACCGATCTGCTGTCGATGATGCGGATGTCACCGGTGATCTCCCGTGCACCGGTCTCGGCGGACTGCATGGTCGCCGAGACACCGCTCGACAGGTTGATGCACACGACGCCGTCGGCACCCTCGGCGATGCGGCGGCGGAACACCGCCTCGAACGCCCCCGGTGCCGGGGCTGCCGTCTGGGGCAGGTCGTCGCTGGCCGCCATGCGACGGTAGAAGTCGTCGACGCTGAGCTCCTCGCGGTCGAGGAACTGCTGGTCGCCGAACCGGATGCTCAGAGGCACGATGTCTATGCCGAGCGACGATGCCTCCTCGTCGGTCAGGTCACAGGCGCTGTCGGTGACGATTCTGACTGTCATGGCGTCTCCCCGGGTTGGTCGGAGCGTAGTCGGGAAGCCCGGAACCACCAGATTGCCAGCACGAGCAGGGCGCCCACGAACAGGAGAACCCCGACGCCTGAGAGGCTAGTCGTGCGTACCACCAGTTGGGTCGACTGCAGTTGGAGGAGCTGGTTGGCGTCGGGTGAGCGCACCGTGATCTGGAGTCTGGCGTCGCCTGAGGTGCGTGCCTCGACGGGGATGGAAATGCGGTTCGTCCCCGGCTGGAGGGTCACCGGTAGGACGCTTCCCTCGGGAAAGTCCAGGCGACCGTCGCTCTGGAGGACCAGAAGCACGTGTGCTGGCATCCCCAGTTCGTTGTGGATCGTGAAGGGCACGTCGGCACGACGGCTGGTAAGCCGGACGTTCTGGCCCTCGGGGGTCGGGAACGCACCGAACAATTCGCTGACCGCCGTGTAGACCGCGGTCAGGTACGGGGTCATGGCGTCGGCGTCCAGTTCGGCGGCGGCGGTGATCTCGAGCAGGTCGCCCAGTTCCGCAGCGGCCGGGTGGGGGCCACCCAGCAGTGCGCTGTAGGCCGCGACCGTCGACTCTGCCAGGCTGCGGTCGGCCGCCCGTCGGGCCATGGCGGTAGCGGCATCGGGCCAGAGCTCGTATGCGTCGGCGCCCGCCCGGGGCACCTGGTCCGACAGTTCGGTGAGCGACACAGGTCGGATGAACCCGGCGGTGTCCAGAACCCCCAGGAGGAGGTCGAGGAGAAGGCTGTCGAGGGTCGCGCCCTCGGGCATGGTGAACACGGCCGCTCGTCCATCGGTCGGCCCCATCCACGCCAGGAGCGCCAGGTCGGCCAGCAGGTGCTGGACGGCCGACACAGATCCCTGGCTGTCCGTGAGATGTCCGGTCAGTTCCGGGTCGGCGATCAAGGCCGGGAACGAGGTGCCGTCTTCGCCCAGGAGGCGGACCGGACCGGTGGTGGAACCGTCGGTGGCCGATGGACGGGGGATCAGATGGTCGGCCGAGACCACGAATGTCTGGCTGCCGAGGCGGTTCAGCAGGTCGAGGGTCGCCGGCCCGGCGGTCGGGTCGAGGATGCTGGTCAGCCGGTCAGGGGCCGAGCCGAGCAGGTCGGTGAGCTCGAGGTCTCCGTGGTCGAGCAGGTCGCTGTGGATGTCGGCCCTGTCGGCCTGGCGCCAGGATTCCGCATCGGAGGTCACGAACGGCGCAGACAGGAGCCGGAGCGGTCCGCCCACGGCCCGTGTCAGGTCGGTCAGGAGACGTGCATGGGCGATTTCGTCGGAGCGTGCCAGCCCCGTGACGGTCGCCGGCGGCAACCGGACGTCGACCGGTACCGTCGGGTGGTCGGTGACGGCATCGGCCAGGGCACGGAGGTCGCGGACCGTCCGGTCGTCGAGTCGCAGCGTGCCGTCGGGCTGCACCGGTGGCGGACCTGTGATGTACAGGTTGAACGACACACGCAGTGGGGTGGATTGTCCGGTCCTGAGGTGGATGAGTGGCGTGTGGAGGCTGTCCAGGACGGTGCCGTCTGCTGACACGAGCGACACGACCAGCGGGTAGATGCCGCCGGGAGCCGTTGCCATGGCTGTTCCCGGCCCTGCGGGAAGGTCGATCGAGACCACGCCGGCGGCGTTGAGGTGGTCGGCCAGGGGCAGGCGGACGGCTGGGCCGAGCGTCGGCGACAGGGTGCCGTCGGCGAATGCGGCGAAGCCCCTGCGGTCGACGGCTTTGTGGAGTTGGAGGTCTATCAGGGCGCCGGTCGTGTCACCGCTCACACGCAGGTCCAGGGCAAGCCCCCCCGCACCGTCGATCCACGGTGACTGGGCGACGAGCAGCATGCTCGCGTAACCCGACTGGGCGAAGGCGGCATGGCTGCCGAGCACGATCGCCGGATAGCCCAGGAGGGCGAGCAGCAGGAGGACCGACAGCGACCGCCTCACCTGTCGACCCACTTGTCGTCTGAGGGGGTGGCCACGTCGGGCGTGTCGGCCAGCCGGAGTACGGCAAGCCCCTCGGACTGTTCGGTGAAGCCGAATCGCCGGTAGAGCGACAGGGCGGCGTCATTGCCGGGTTGGGTGTTGACGAACACGTGGTGGACGCCGCTCCTGTGCAACCAACGGAGTGCGTCGGCCAGCAGCGCACCGCCGATGCCCCGCCCCCTGTGGTGCGGGCCGACGGCCAGCCTCTGGATGAAGCCGTTGGAATCACCCCGCCCGGTCACCGCATAGCCGACGATCGCGCCACCGTCACGCATGACACGACGCCTACTGACCGGAGTCGCCGAGCGTGCCTCGGTCAGGGCGTCGGCATCGAACTGCCAGAACCGTGGGAACGAGGCCGAATCGACGGCAAGGCTGGCCGCCTGGTCCCGCCGTCGCATCCGTCGGGTCCGGCGACCAGGTGGAGGGGGCATCTCGCCGCCCAGGCTCAGCCGGAGCAGGCGGAGTGTCTCGTGGGTCCGGTAGCCGAAATCCAGGAAGGGGCGCTGCTCGGCAGGGCTCAGGGCCGAGGTCAGGATCTCGACGAACCCGAGACCACGGACGACACCGGTCACCTCGGTCACGGCGCCAACGTCGACTATTCCTCCGCCCAGCGGGACGATCTGACCCGTCGTGGTCGAACCCCGCCAGGGGCCGCACCGGAACCGGACCCCGCTGCGGGCAGCGTGAACGGCGCCGGCGGTGTGGCCAGGGGGGAGGGATGGCGGTCGAGCGGCGATGAGTCCAGACTACGACGCCCCTGTGGGCCCGGCCGTTGCGAGGCGGACGGATACGCTCGGCCCGTGACCGTGCTGATGGTGACCGACGAACGGTTCCTGGAGCATCGGCCCGGCCGGCGCCATCCGGAGAGGCCTGCCCGTCTGGAAGCCGTATGGTCCGGCATCGAGGCGGCCGGCCTGGGCGAGGCCGTGGTCAGGAGGGGGGCCGCACCGGCATCCGACGGGGATCTGCTCCGCTGCCACTCCGGGGAGCACCTCGCCTTCCTGGCAGGGATCGACTCGGCCGGCGGCGGTCCGGTCGACGCCGACACCTCGATGAGCGCCGGCTCGTGGGAGGCGGCCCGGCTCGCAGCGGGAGCGGGCCTGGTGGCTGTGGCGGCGCTGCGGGCCGGTGAGGCCGATGTGGCGTTCTGTGCGGTGAGACCACCGGGCCACCACGCCACACCGACCACCTCGATGGGCTTCTGCCTGGTGAACAACGTGGCCGTGACCGCCGCCGCCCTCGCCGACTCGGGCGAGAGGGTGGCGATCGTGGACATAGACGCCCACCACGGCAACGGCACCCAGGATGCCTTCTACCGTGACGGCCGGGTGCTGTTCGTGTCGTGTCACCAGTGGCCCCTCTACCCGGGGACGGGGGCTTTGGACGAGACCGGAGACGGCGACGGCCTGGGCACCACGGTCAACCTGCCCCTTCCCGAAGGGGCAGCCGGCGACACCTACCGGTACGCCCTCGACAGGGTGATCGTGCCGGTGGTCGAGCGGTTCGGGCCCGACTGGCTGCTCGTGTCGGCCGGTTTCGACGCCCACCGGGCGGATCCGCTGACCGGGCTGGGCCTGACCTCTGGTGACTTCGCCGACCTGGTAGACCGGCTGGTTCGCCTGGTAGCGGCCGGCAGGTGCATCATGTTCCTGGAGGGCGGCTACGACCTCGAGGCGCTCGCATCGTCGTCCGGCGCAGCGCTGGCGGCCGCCGTCGGAATCGACCACCGGCCTGAGCCGTCGAGCAGCGCAGGTCCCGGACGTGAGGTGGTCGACCTCGTCGCGACCCTGAACGGGATCGACGAATGACCGCTGTGTTCGACGAGCACCGGCGCCTCGCGGCACCCCTCGCCGAGCGATTCGCGGAGGCGGGATTTCGGCTGTACCTGGTCGGAGGAGCGGTCCGCGACAGCCTGCTGGCCGCCCGGTCCGACAGCGGGCCGGCCGAACGGGTGGTCGGGGCCGACATGGACCTGACCACCGACGCCACACCCGACCAGACGAAGTCGCTGGTGGGCGCCATCGCCGATGCCGTCTGGTTGCAGGGCCAGAGGTTCGGAACGATCGGGGCCCGCATCAGCGGGACCACCGTCGAGATCACCACCCATCGTGCCGAGGTCTACGTGAGCGATTCACGCAAGCCGGTAGTCGCCTACTCGACCGACCTCGTCGAGGACCTGGGCCGGCGCGACTTCACGGTGAACGCCATGGCTGTCGACCTGGCCGACGGGTCCTTCCACGATCCCCATGGAGGTCGCCGGGACCTGGATGCGGGCGTGCTGCGAACCCCACTGGATCCCGAGACGTCCTTCACCGACGATCCTCTCCGGATGCTGCGGGCTGCCCGCTTCGTCGCACGGTTCGGCTTCACGCCGGAACCCGGGTTGGTGGATGCGGCGAGGCGCCTGGCGTCGCGACTCGAGATCGTCTCTGCGGAGCGGGTGCGCGACGAGTTGTTCCGCTTGCTCGCCCTTCCGGACCCCGGTCCCGGTCTGGCACTCCTCCTCGAAGCGGACCTGCTGGTCCACGTACTGCCGGAGATCGTGCGGCTCCCACCAGCGGCACGGTCCCGGGTCCTGGGCCGCATGGCGGCGGCACCTGCCGACGCGTTCGCCCGCCTGGCGGTGTTGGGCCTGGAGATCGACGAACCTGCGCTGGCCGGGAGGGTGGCGGCACTTCGACTGTCCGGACAGGATGCGGGCGACGTGCTCGGGTTGGCCCGCACCGTTCGTCGCGTGGTCGGTGCCGGGTCCGCAGCCTCCTGGTCGGACGAAGGCGTTCGCCGGCTGGCTGCTGACGCCGGCCGGCACCTGGAGGAGGCGCTCGACCTCGTTGCTGCGGTCGGGTTCGACGTCGGGGGCATCCGGGTCGTGGTGGATCGCCTGGCAGCGGTCGGCGAGTTGGACGACCTCGGGCCCGCCCTCGACGGAGCGGCGGTGATGGGACTGCTCGGCCTGCGGGAGGGCCGCGAGGTGGGCGAGGCCATGGCGTGGCTGACCGACCTGCGCCTGAGAGCGGGCCTCCTGGATGCCGGCGAGGTGGCGGACCGGCTGTCGGCGTGGTGGGCGGAGCGGTAGGAGTCGGGCAGGGGTCCAGACGGCTAGAACCGGATTGTGGGAATCGGCGGCCGACGGTCCGTTCAGCGGACCATGCGCGTCGGCTGGCCTACAGTGGGCCGATGGCAAGCGGCAGGACCGGCCACGCGGGTGAGGCACGACAGGGCCTGGTCCCTGCACGCCGGTCGGCCGACGTCGACTACCGGTTGGCCCGACAGAACACGCTCAACGCCTGGCGCAGCGGGAACCTCAGCCGGGAGCTGGTGTGCGACGCCCAACCGATGCTGCGCCGCAACGCCGTCGCATGCGGTACGCCATCGACGGAGACCTGTCCCATCTGCGAGGACTTCGAGGTTGCCTACGTGACCTACGTGTTCGGACCCCGGCTGCCGGCCCACGGTCGGTGCATCTCGACCCCGGGTGAGCTGGGTCGGCTCGACGCCCGGCCGCACAACCTCTCCGCCTACGTGGTCGAGGTCTGTGCAGCCTGCGGCTGGAACCACCTGGTGCGGATCACGGCCCTTGGGCGGGGATAGGCGGGGACGGCGGTACGCCACCTGATTCACCGGGATGGCCCTGAGGCGGCGTCCGTCCCACGCTGGGGCCAAGTCCCGCCGGCCCTGTTACCCTTGGCTCCGACTGCCGGCAGCCAAATGGCGCTGGACGGTGAAGGAGGCCCGGTATGGCTCAGAAATCGACCGTTCCCGTCATCCGTAGCCGGAAGGTGGCCGACGGGGCAGACCCGCTGGTCATGC
>DQOF01000208.1 GCA_015658775.1 Acidimicrobiia bacterium
ACCGCAAGGGAGCGGACCTTGCCCTCGGCATGACCCACGAGGAGGTCTTCGCCACCATCTCCCTCGAGTTGGCGTCGTACCGGGACCTGCCCCAGATCTGGTACCAGATCCAGTGGAAGTTCCGCGACGAGCCACGCCCCAAGTCGGGGTTGCTGCGCGTCCGCGAGTTCGCCATGAAGGACTCCTACTCCTTCGACATCGACGACGCCGGCCTCGACAGGTCGTTCGACCTCCACCACGGTGCATACAAGGCGATCTTCGCCCGACTGGACCTGGACGCCGTTCCCGTGGAGGCCTCCTCGGGTGCCATGGGCGGCAGCGCATCGATCGAGTTCATGGTGGCCTCCCCCGCCGGTGAGGACGACGTGGTGCAGTGCAGCGGATGCGACTACGCAGCCAACGCTGAACGTGCCACCGCATCGTTGCCAACCGTCGAGGACCGCCCGGGGTCCGATGCACCCGAGCCGTTCCCGACGCCTGACATCCGGACCATCGCCGCCCTCGCCGATGCGGGGCATCCGCCCGAGCACCAGATCAAGACCCTCGTCTACCTGGTGGACGGTACGTTGACCCTCATCCTCCTGAGGGGCGACCACCCGTTCCTGGAGCAGAAGTTCGTCGATGCCACCGGCGCCGTCAACCTGGTGCCTGCCGGCGCCGACGAGATCAGGAAGGCACTCGGAGCCTCGCCCGGCAGCCTCGGTGCGGTCGGTGTGACGGGCCTCAGCATCTACGCCGACCCGGCCCTCGAGGGGCGCACGGGCATGACCACGGGCGCCAACCGGGACGACGTGCACCTGAGCGGTGTCGACGTGGTACGCGACATCGCCGTCGACCACTGGCTGGACGTGAGGGGAATCGTGGCGGGCGAGTCCTGCGCCACGTGCGGCGGAACGCTCAGGGTCACCCGTTGCATCGAGGCGGGCCACATCTTCAAGCTGGGCCGCAGGTACAGCGAGGCCATGGGCGTCACCGTCCTCGACGCCGACGGCGAGAACCGGGTGCCCACGATGGGCTCCTACGGGATCGGGGTCGGCCGGGCCATGGCGGCCATCGTCGAGACCCACCACGACGACGACGGCATGGTCTGGCCTATGAGCGTCGCTCCCTACGAGGTGGTCCTCACCGTGGTCAAGACCGACCACGAGGCATCGATGGCCGTCGCCGAGCAGGCCTACGCCGACCTCCGGGCTGCGGGCGTCGACGTGCTGCTGGACGACCGTGACGACCGACCGGGTGTCAAGTTCGCCGACGCCGAGCTGATCGGCATCCCGTTGCGTGTCACGATCGGTCCACGCGGGCTCGACGACGGCGTGCTCGAGGTGACAGAACGTGCGGGAGGTGCACGGACAGACGTGCCGGTGGCCGAGGTCGTGGAACGGATCGTCGGACTGGTCAAGGTCGGACGCTCCGCCCGGTTGTGAGCCTGTAGCGTTCACAAACGGTCCACTGCCACAACGAGCGAGCCATGCCCAAGACCATCGATCGCAGCCTCCCCATCAAGCGCCACAAGACGGTGGTCGCGACCGTCGACCTTCCCGGCGTCCCCGAGGGCACGGTGGGTCGGGTCAAGGTCGCCAACGGCTTCGCCTGGTACCGGTACTGGGTGACCTTCGACAACGGGGTCGACCTCGGCCACGTCAGCCACGACCAGCTCGTCCACTCCGGCGACTGGGATCAGTACCAGGTCGACAGGGTCGAGGCCGAGCGACGCGCTGCAGAGGCGCCGGACGAGATCGGCGGGGCCGATGCCGGCGAAGGCGACGAGGCCGCCGGCGCCGGCGGCGACTCGCACGGTGTCCCCGAGCACCTGATCGAGCGCAGCAGGGCGGCCCGCGAAAGCCTCGGAGCCTGAACCACCCCGCTCCGCGACCCCAAGCGGGCACACCGCGATAGCCTCTACCTTTCCTGTACGGCCCCCGGAGGCTCCGTTGACGTTCAAACCAGGCGACAAGGTCGTCTACCCACACCACGGTGCCGCTGTCATCGAGAAGAGGGAGAAGCGCAAGGCCTTCGGCGAGACGACCGAATACCTCGTGCTGCGCATGGCGCACGGCGACATGACCCTCGCCGTTCCGGTCGACAAGGCCGAAGAGGTCGGCATGCGCTGGCCCATCAGCAAGGAGGACGTCGCAGACCTCTTCGAGGTACTCCAGAAGCGCGACATCCGTGAGCCGGCAAACTGGTCACGGCGCTTCAAGAACCACCAGGAGAAGTTGAAGAGCGGCGACGTCTACCAGGTGGCCGAGGTGGTACGGAACCTGGCCCTGCGCGACGCCGCCAAGGGCCTCTCCGCCGGCGAGAAGTCCCTCTACACCAAGGCACTCAGCGTGCTCGTCTCGGAGTTGGCGTTCGCCCTGAACACGCCCGAGGAGAAGGCCCTGGCCAAGGTCACGGGCGCCCTCACCTGACTGTCGGACCCGGGTTCCGGGCCCGGGGAACCGCTCACACGAGGGCCGCTGTATCCGATCGCCGAACCTGTCTACAATCGACCTGACGGAAGATCGCGTAGCAGGCAAGGGGCCGAACGTGACGGAGCGGCGCATCGTGGTCGGGGTGGAGGGTTCCGGGTACGCCCGGGCCGCCCTCATCTGGGCGATCGAAGAGGCCCACCACCGCAGCGCTGTCGTCGACGTGGTCACCTGCTACTCCCCCACCTACGTGCCCGCCGCCCCCGACCTGGGCTACGTCCCCCTCGACTCCCTGGACCTGCTCGCCGAGGTGGAGAAGATGCAGGGAGATGTCATCGAGTCGGCGGTGGAGGCGACCAACCACCCCGATGTCGAGATACGCCGGGTGGTGAAGAAGGGGAGAGCGGCCGACACCCTCATGACCGCAGCCGAGGGAGCCGACATGCTCGTCGTCGGCAACAGGGGCCGTGGCGGCTTCGCCGGCCTGCGGCTGGGTTCGGTCAGCCAGTCCATCGCCCACCACAGCCCGTGTCCGCTGGTGATCGTCCGCACCGGCCTCGCCGACGACTGAGCGATGCCCCGGTCGCACATCCAGGGAACGCCAACCGTAGAGAGCCCTGCCCAGAAGAGGTGGGTGCACTGTCGCCGTTTTCGCGCGAGAGTGTGGGGGACACGACAGCGGCAACAGGAGGTTGCATGAACGACGCCGGGATGACAGAGTCCGGAGACGGGGCCGTTGACGACATAGTCAAGGTGGCGGGCCCCATCGGTGGCATGTGGGTGGCACACAACTCGTATGGGATCTG
This sequence comes from Acidimicrobiia bacterium, assembly GCA_015658775.1. GTDB lineage: Bacteria > Actinomycetota > Acidimicrobiia > Acidimicrobiales > MedAcidi-G1 > UBA3125. Next base: position 3,218 of record DQOF01000208.1, read on the forward strand.
CGGTAGCGGGTTCGCCAACCTGGTCACCTTCGCCCGTTTCCGAGAGGAGCTTCACGATCGCACTGGCAGGCCCGCGGCCAGAGCCGACGACCTGCCGGACGACCTCTTCGACCGCATCGAACGGTCATTCAGCATGGGCCACCGCGACGAGCTGACCTTCGACCTGAGGGGTGCCACGCCGTTCCAGCAGTCGGTCTGGGAGGCCTGTCTGAAGATTCCTCCCGGCGAGACCACCACCTACAGCGAGTTGGCCAGGCAGATCCACAGGCCCAACGCGATCCGGGCCGTGGGCACGGCGCTCGGAGCCAACCCCATCCCGGTGCTCATCCCGTGCCACAGGGTGAAGCGTGCCGACGGCGACTACGGCGGCTACGCCTTCGGCCTGCCCATAAAGGAGAAGTTGCTCGAGCGTGAAGAGGTCCGCGCCGTAGCCTGAGCCCTCGGCGACCAGACGTCCGACTGGGCCGCTCGCCGACAGTCCGCTAGAACAGACGCTCACGACGACAGCGGAGGCTGCGATGAGCGACGACGGCGTGTCCCCGGACGGGGGCGTCACCACCGAGGTACGCGGACGGATCCTGCTCATGGGAATCGACCGTCCGGCCAAGATGAACGGCTTCACACCGCGCATGATGGCCATGCTGGTCGACGCCTACACGCGCCTCGACGAGGACGACGACCTGTGGTGCGGTGTGCTCTTCGGGCACGGTGACCACTTCACCGCAGGCCTGGACCTGCCGAAGTGGCGGGACCGCATGCAGTCGGGTGACCGGGGGCGCACCGCCGACAGGGTCGACCCGACGGCGCTGGGCCGGAAGTGCCGAAAGCCGATCGTCACGGCCGTGCAGGGCGTCACCTACACACTCGGCATCGAGCTGATGCTGGCCGGCGACATAGTGGTGGCCGCAGACGACTGCCGATTCTCACAACTCGAGCCCCTGCGCGGCATCCACGCCGCCGGCGGCGCCAGCATCCGGTTCGTGCAGCGCGGCGGCTGGGGCAACGCCATGTACCACCTGCTGACCTCCGACGTGTTCGACGCCGAGGAGGCGATGCGTGTCGGGCTGGTACAGGAGGTGGTGCCTGCCGGTACCCAGTTGGACAGGGCCGTGGAGTTGGCCACGACGATCTGCGAGGGCGCCCCCCTGGCCGTTCAGGCCACCAAGGCGGCGTCGATGCGCTACCTGGAGGAGGGTGAGGCTGCGGCGATCGCCGCCCTCGGAACGGTCCAGATGGAGTTGGCAGCGACCGAGGACGCAGCCGAAGGGGTGGCGTCGTTCATCGACCGCCGGAAGGCAGAGTTCACCGGGCGCTGAGCCCGCCTACTGCCTGCCCGCCTACTGCCAGGACAGGTCGGCCAGTTCGTCGCGCAACTCGTGCTTCAGGATCTTCATCGTGGCGTTGCGCGGCAGGGCCCCTTCGTAGACGACCAGTTGCTCGGGCACCTTCTGGCGCATCAGGCCGGCTGCTCCACAGGTGGCGACCATGTCGTCGAAGGTGAGGACGTCGGCCCCGTCGGCGGTCTCGACCACCGCACACACCCGCTCGCCACGCTCGGGATCGGGTAGGCCGATCACCGCGACCGCTCCCACCGCCGGGTGGGCGTACAGGACGTCCTCGATCTCCCTGGCTGCGATGTTCTCGCCCTTGCGGATGATGATGTCCTTGACACGTCCGGTGAGGGTCAGGTGGCCGTCGGGTCGCATGACGGCCAGGTCGCCGCTGCGGAACCTGCCCCGGTCGTCGAAGGCGCCCTCGTCCAGGGCCGGGTCCCTGTAGCCCCTGAACAACTGCGGCCCGGCGATGACGACCTCGCCCTCCTCGCCGGCGTCGCACTCGGTGCCGTCGGGCCGCACGACGGCCACCTCGGCCCCGAACACCGGTGAACCCTCGGTGTTGGCCAACTGCTCCGGCGTGTCCCGGGGCGAGCCCTGGCAGATCATCGGGCTCTCGGTCATGCCATAGCCGTGGGCGACCGGTACGCCCATCTCTGCCTCGACCTCGTAGTACACCTCGGGCGGCTTGGGGGCGCCGCCACCGGCCAGCATCCTCAGCGTCGGGATGATCGGCTCGTCGGGCTGCTGTCGCTGCACTCCCAGGAACATCGTGTAGAAGACCGTGCTGCCGCCGGCGAGGGTCACCCCGTGGCGGCGGAACGCCTCGATCACCGTGGTCAGGTCGAACTGCTCTATCAACACCGCCGGAAACCCGCTGGCCAGCATGCACACCAGGTAGTCGGGGCCGCCGATGTGCGCATAAGGGAAGGCGATCGACCCGACGTCGTCGGCCTGCATGTCGAGGGCCCTGGCCAGGCCCACGCCGCCGGCGATGAGGCCGGCGTCGGTGTGGAGCACACCCTTGGGGTCCGATGTGGTGCCCGAGGTGTAGTAGGTCCAGCAGATGGGCTCGTCGCCCGGTTCTGCTGTCGGCGCCACCGGCGGGAGCGTCGCCGGGTCGCCCTCGGGCAGGTCGGCGTAGGCCTCCAGGATCGCCGGCGGTGCATCCAGGTCGGCCGTGACCCGTTCGACCATCGCCGTGTAGTCGAAGCCCCCCCACTCGCCGGGTACGAGCACCATCTCGGCGCCCGTCTGGCGGATGCAGAAGCCCACCTCCCGGTCGCGGTAGATGTGGATTATCGGGTTCTGCACCGCTCCCAGCCGGGAGAGCGCCATGGACGCCACGATGGTCTCCATCCGGGTCGGCAGCACCCAGGTGACCGGGGTGCCCTCTTCCACGCCGAGTGCGGCGAAGCCAGCCGCGACCCGCTCGGCCCGGTCCCTCACCTCGGCGAAGGTCATGGTGCGATCGTCGGCGTCGATGAGCATCAGCCGGTCGGGGCTGTCGGCCACCCGGCGTTCGAGGAGTTCCCAGAAGGTCCGGGCGTCGTAGATCGGCTCGCTCATGTGGGTCTCCCGGCCCCGTCTCCGTCTGTCGTCGCAGGGCCTGTGACAGGTTCGCGCATCGCGGCAGGCAGTTCACCCCCCGGCCCTGTCCAGATGGCCGACACCTACACTGTCGGCGGCCCGGGATGTGGCGCAGTCTGGCAGCGCACCTGCTTTGGGAGCAGGGGGTCGGCGGTTCGAATCCGCCCATCCCGACCACTACTACACCATGGACAGGGGTCAGGTCAGTAGCGCTTCGGCGATGCAGTCGAGATGGCTCAGATCCTGGTCGTCAAGGACCTGCAAGTAGACCCGATTACATCCTCGTTCAGAGAACTCAGCAGCCCTTGCTCGCAGTTCTTCCCGGCTTCCAGCAAACCCGTTTTGGCGGAGTTCGTCAGATTGCCGCCCGATCGCCGCTGCGCGTCGTTTCATTTCGGCATCGTTCTCACCACAGCAGACAACCTGTGCACTGGAGTAAACGAGGTCATCGGGATCCCGGCCGCCGGCCCCACAAGCGTCACGCACAATGTTGGTCACTTCTGCCCATCTCTCCGGCGCTGTGAACGCGACGTTGAACTCGCTGGCGAAACGGGCAGCAAGCCGAGGTGTTCGCCTAGGACCGGACCCACCAATGATTATCGGCGGGCCCGGCCTCTGTTCGGGTTTCGGTAGAGCGGGTGAACCCTCGATGGTCAGCATCCGGCCGGAGTAGTCGAAAGTCTCTCCGATGGGCGTGTTCCACATCCCGGTCATGATTTCCAGGGTGTCCTCCAGCAGATCGAAGCGTTTCCCGATTGCCGGGAAGGCCAGACCCTGGGCCTGGTGTTCAGCCTCATACCAACCGGCTCCGAGGCCGAGTTCCACCCGTCCGCCACTCATCTGGTCGACCTGGGCTACCGACACGGCAAGAGGACCAATGTGGCGAAAGGTGATCGGAGTTACCAGAGTGCCTAGGCGAATACGTCGAGTGTCGCGGGCAAGACCAGCCAACGTCGTCCAGGCGTCGGTGGGGCCTGGAAGTCCATTGCTGTCTCCCATGCTCAGGTAATGGTCGGAGGTGAAGAATCCACCGAACCCAAGTTCGTCAGCATGGCGGGCTAGGGCTAGGAGCCGGCCGTAGGTCGTTCCCTGCTGCGGTTCTACAAAGATCCGGTAGTCCACGGTCCTCCTTCAGTCCATTCTGGGTTCTCAGCCAGAGGGCTGTCCATTCTGGCTTGACACCCACATGCCTGCGTGTATCTACACCTAGGGCTCCGATGTCGCCTCACCCCCCCCTCACGGGGGGGGTGACAGACACTCTCCACAATTAGACCTCTCGCCTGCCGTCGAGAAGGAAATGATGGCGGTGCATCACCGCCATGACTGCCACTGCTAGCGGGGCAACTGTGAATGCGACGCTGGCGCTCCGGTAGTCGCCGAACACATCACTACCGAGCGAGAAGGCGAGTGCCCCCATCGAGGAGCCCAGAACACTCAGAAAGCCAAGGAAGCCAGTAATTGACCCGAGGTGTCCGACTCCGAAAAGTGCGGGGAGCAGAGCAGCATTCATGGAGGCCACAGCCCCCATGCTCAGTCCGAGCATCAGGACATAGCCGAGAACCGCCCCGAACGAGATCGCAGAACCCCCGAGGAAGGTCGTCATGGCTAACAGGACGGCAGAAGTAGCCGGAAGCCAAGGGCGGATCGCACGGTCTGCAAGCCAGCCGACGCTGAGGCCCCCCACTATCGCTCCCACGGCCTGGGGTAGGAACATGACGGCGGCCTCGGAGTTCGAGTAACCGATCTCACCAAGGAGATTGCTCTGGTGGAATATCAAGCCGGTCCCAAAAAGCGAATTACTGACCGTCACCGCTGCCAGCGTCCAAAACGCCCCCGTTCGCACGGCCACAGAACGGACCGCTGATGTCACACCACGATCCAAGAAGACTGGAGTGTCGGAGTTACCGCCGTCCGGCACCTGACCGAGATTGGCGGGCCGGTCCACAAAGCCGAATAGAGCGATCGGGACCACCGTCAGGAAGATCGCGGCCGCGGCTACCAGCCAGGCTTGCCGCCAACCCCAAGCCTCGATGGTAAGCGCCAGAAGAACTGGAACGACGCTCATCCCGCCAAAGGTCACCGTTGTCTTGACACCCATGGCGAATCCGCGACGTAGGTTGAACCAGTGCGCCACAGCCACGTTTGAAGTCAGGCTAAGGGCGCCCTGCCCGAGGAAGCGGATCCCGAGGAAACCGACTGTCAGCCAGACAACGCCATGGATCATCGACATTTGGGCGAGCGCGCCAGCGAAGATCACACCGAGTATCACTGTGGCCCGCTGAACGCCGACACTATCGACCCAAGTTCCGAGTCTCGGCTGCAGGCCAGAGGCCACCAATGTGCCGACTAGGTATGCGCTGGCGATGGCCGAATCAGAAAGATCAAGGCCCGACGAAAGGTGCTCGCGAAAAACGGAGACGCCCATCGACTGACCGGGCCCTGTGAGGATGCCCACAAGGGAAGCCAGCCCAACCATGTGCCAGCCATAGAAGCCAGCAGGCGAGCGAGCGCCCTTACGGGCCGGACCTTCTTGAAGCATCAGGGAACGCTAGTGC
>DQOF01000121.1 GCA_015658775.1 Acidimicrobiia bacterium
CCGCTGATGACACGACCACGACCGAGGCACCTGCCGGGGACGACACGACCACGACCGAGGCACCTGCCGGGGACGACACGACCACGACCGAGGCACCTGTCGAGACCACCACGACCGAGGCGCCGGCCGAGACGACCACCACCGTCGCCACTACGACGACCGCCGCCTAGTAGGTCTGCTGCAGGTTCCTGTTCGTCGCCGCAGCGTCGGGCCGGTCAGGCCACCGAGACACGCACCACGTGATGCCCCTCGGCCCCGTTCGGGGCCGGCGGCACCGGTTCGGCCGGTTGCACAAGGCCGTCTCTGCCGGTCGCGCGCACCTCTATGCGGTGTTCGCCGGGCTGGGCGTCCCAGGTGTGGAGCCACTGCACCCATGTCTCGCCGCTGGCGGCCTCGCCCAGCCGGCAGGGCTGCCACGGTCCGGCATCTATCGACACCTCGACCGCGGCGATGCCGCCCAGCGGCGCCCATGCCACTCCGGCCACGGGCTGTCGACCGGCGGACAGGCGTCGGGTCCGGGGCGTGTCGATCCGCGACGAGATCTTGATCGGCGCCTCCTTGGCCCAGCCCCTCGGGATCCAGAATCCGTCCACCCCCTCCCAGCTGTCCAGGACGACCTCTGACAACCACTTGACGGCCGAGACGTACCCGTAGAGGCCGGCCACGACGAGGCGGGCGGGAAAGCCGTGGGCCAGCGGCAGCGGCTCACCGTTCATCCCGACGGCGAGCATGGCGGTCCGGCCGTCGGTGGCCAACTCCAGCGGGAAGCCGGCCGTGAACCCGTCGACGGAGAGCCCCAGAATCTGGCCTGCAGCCGGCTGGGGCCGGGCACGTTCCAGGATCCCGGCCAGGGGCACGCCGGTCCAGACGGCGTTACCGACCAGGTTGCCGCCCACCTCGTTCGACACGCAGGCGAGAGTCACCGTCTCCTCCACGAGGTCCATGTCCAGGATCTCGTCGTAGGTGAGGTCGTACGGCTCGTCGACCATGCCGGTGACAGAGAGCTTCCAGTCACCCGGGTCGACCACGGGAACGGTGAGGGCGGTGTCGATCCGGTAGAAGTCCGGGTTCGGGGTGAGGTACGGGGAGAGGTCTCCTGCTGTCGGTAACCCGGCCTCGGTGGTCGTCGGCGGGGTGGTGGTCGACTCCGGGCCGGTGGTGGTAGTCGTGACGGTGGTGGTCGTACCGGCGGTTGTCGTGGTCGCCGGGGCCGGCAGCACGATGCGCCTGCGTGCCACCTGGACGGTGTCGTCGGCGAGCAGGGTCCTACCTACACCGACGAGCGCCACCGACGCCACCGATATGCCTCCCGCCCATTCCAGGAACCCGCGCCTGTCGGCGTACCTGATCCGGGGGTCGTCGGGGGCGTCGGGCGGGGGTGCGCGCCGTCGGACCGGACCGGGTGCGAAATGCAGCGCACCGGCTGCCGCACAGGCTGCGATGGCGACGACGGCCCAACTCCACGCTGGCGATGTGAGGGGGCTGCGTGATGTGGCCCAGCCGCCGAAGAGTGTCAGGGCCGCGATGACACCTAGGGAGAGCCTGCGGTGGCTCGGGGCCAGGATGCCGGTCAGGGCGCCGACTGCGAGGGTACCGACGGTGATGCCACCCAACAGCACAGCCTTCTGGGCCATGCCCAGCGTCTCGATGCTGGTGCGTACGAGAGGGCCGGGGGTGAGGTCCACGAACACGTCGCCTACCGCAATGACGAACGACTCCAGCCGGGGGCTCAGCGCATCGGCGAACTCGCCGACGGCAAGGGCCAGGGCTGCGCACAACGTCCCGGTGAGGGCAGCCACGCCAACTGATGCGGCGTGCTCGTCTCCGGCCGGCCCCGGCTCTTGGTCCTCCATTCAGTCGAGCCTAGGAGTGGCCGCCGGTTCGGGTCAGGTCGACTCAGGTGTCGATGATGTTGTGCTCGGGTCCGTAGGGGAATCCCGTGATGTTCTCGGCGCCATCGTCGGTGACTATAAGGATGTCGTGCTCCCGGTAGCCGCCAGCCCCCGGTCGGCCGTCGGGGATGGCGATCATCGGCTCCATCGACACGACCATGCCGGGCTGGAGCACCGTCTCCACGTCCTCGCGGAGTTCGACACCGGCCTCTCGCCCGTAGTAGTGGCTGAGCACCCCGAAGCTGTGGCCGTACCCGAACGACCGGTATTGCAGGAGGTCGTGGGAGCGGTAGATGTCGTTAAGCTCTAAGGCTATGTCGCAGCACCGCACACCCGGTCGGATCAGCTCGAGGCCGCGCTCGTGGACCTCGACGTTGATCTCCCACAGGCGCAGGTGCTCGCCGGAGGTCACGTGGTCGCAGAACAGGGTGCGTTCCAGCGCCGTGTAGTAGCCGAAGATCATCGGGAAGGTGTTCATCGAGAGGATGTCGCCCGACTCGATGGCCTTGTTGGTCACCGGGTTGTGGGCGCCGTCGGTGTTGATGCCCGACTGGAACCACGTCCAGGTGTCCATGAGCTCGACAAACGGGAAACTGTCGGCGATCTCACGGACCATGGAACGGGTGGCGCAGAGCGCCACCTCGTGTTCGGGCACGCCTGCACCAATGGCCTCGACGCAGGCCGCACCGCCGATGTCGCAGACGCGGGCACCCTGGCGTATGAGGTCGTGCTCCTCGGCCGACTTGATCGTGCGCTTCCACATGGTCGCGGCGCCGACGTCGACCAACTCGACGCCGGGCAGCATGGACCCGAGGACGCGGAACCGGTCGACGGTCAGGTGGTCGAACTCGACGCCCAGGCGTCCCACGCCGGCTGTGAGCCCACGGACGGCCTCGTAGTGGTTCTGGCGGCGCCAGTCCGAGTAGACGACGTTGTCGCCATGCGTCCGGCGCCAGGGTTGGCCGCCGTCGATGCCGGCCGAGATGGTCGTCGCCCGGTCGGCGTCGACGACCATTCCGTACTTGCGGCCGAAGTAGCAGTACAGCCAGCCCGAGTAGTAGCAGATGTTGTGGAAGGAGGTCAGCAGGCAGGCGTCGAGGTCCTCGGCCACCATGTGGGCCCGCAGGTCAGCCTGGCGTCGGTCCATCTCGCCTGCGGAGAAGGGGGACCATTCCTTCTCGCCCCAGTTCCAGCGGGCCACGTGGACCATGTCATCTGTCGACATGAGGCGGGGTGCTAGCCGTGCAGGCCCGTGACGATCCGGTCGACCATCTCGTCGAGCAGTTCGGTGGACGTGCCGAAGGTGAGTCGCACGTGGTCGGCGCCGCCGGGGCCGAACTCCGGTCCGTTGCCACAGGCGACGCCGGTAAGCCTGCGGAGCCACCGGGCGGGGTTCTCCCCGGGTTCGTGGGCCGACATGTCCAGCCAGGCGACGAACGTCGACTGGGGGAGGAACATGGCGACCTCCGGCAGTTCGGCCGCGAGGCGTTCGTGGAGGTGGTGGCGGTGACTGTCCAGGAGGGCCAGCAGCCCGTCGGTCCACGCCGAGCCGGTGTCCCAGGCGGCGATGGTCGCCTCGCAGCCCATCCGGTTCGGGCCACCCCGCAACTCGGCTGGAACCGACGAGAAACCGGCGTGGAGCAGTTCGTCGCCGCACACTGCCACGGCACAGCGCAGGCCCCCGAGGGCGAAGGTCTTCACCCCCGAGGTGACGGTGACCGTGCGCGACGATGCCCCCGGGATGGTGAGCATCGGGATGTGGGTCGATCCCGGGTGGACGAGGTCGCTGTGGATCTCGTCGGAGACGACCAGCAAGTCGTGCTCGTCCGAGAGTTCCACGATCCTGACCAGTTGGTCCTCGGTGAACACCAGGCCTGTCGGATTCTGGGGGTGGCAGAGCAGCAGCAGGCCGACGCCGGGATCAGCCTCCAGGAGGTGCTTCAACGCGTCGAGGTCGTAACGCCAACCCGATTCGGTCCGCACCATCGGCCAGTCGACCGCCCGGCGCCCGGTGGTCGGTGGCGCGTCCAGGAACGGTGGGTAGACGGGCGTGGAGTAGACGATGGCTGCGTCGCGGTCCGTGAACGCCTCGATGCACGTCCAGATGCCCTGCAGCACGTTGGCTGTCGGCACGATCAGGTCGGGGTCCGGAGCCCAGCCGTGCCGGGTCTTCGCCCAACGGGCGAACGCCGCCCCGACCTCGTCGCCGGTGGTGTGGTAGCCGAAGGCGCCTCCGTCCACGAGTTCGCGGAGGCGCTCTGCCACCGCAGGCGGGGCGCCCAGGTCGTGTTCGGCGACCCAGGCGGGGAGCATGTCGCCGCCGTTCAGGTGCCACTTGAGGCCGCCGATCCGGCGGCGGGCGGCGGTGTCGACGTGGTCGACGGGGAGTGGGTGTATGTCCGGTTGGGGCACGCCGGGATGCTAGAGCAGGCCGGGCCCGCCCAGGACACACAGTGCACCCAATTATAGAGTTCAACAAACTGTCGACGTACTCTCCGGGATCGTGAATGCTGTGATCTCGATGGTGCAAGGGCTGCGAGAACGACTGACTTCACTCGTGGGTCCCCACCTCGCCGCGGCGATGGTTCCACTCGTAGCCGTGCTGGCGGCGTTCCTGGTCGGAGCGGTCATGCTCTTCGCCCTGGGAGCCAACCCGATCGAGGGATATGCGGCACTTCTGGACGGGGCCTTCGGTGATGCTGACGCCCTCGCCGACACGGCGGTGAAGGCCATGCCCCTCCTCCTCGTAGGCGTAGGTATCTGCATTGCCTTTCGGGCATCGGTGATCAACATCGGCGGCGAGGGCCAGATGATCGCCGGGGCCATCGTCGCCACCATCGTGGCACTGGGCGCCGGCGACGTTCCACGACCGTTGCTCGTCCCGCTCGTGCTGGTGGGCGGAGCTGCCGGTGGAGCC
>DQOF01000199.1 GCA_015658775.1 Acidimicrobiia bacterium
AACTCCCCTGCCAACCCGTACACCGCCAGGTGGTCACCGAAGTCGCCCGGCACTCCGAACACGTCCACGAAGGGTCGGTCCTCGATGCTCGTGCCACGGTGCTTCACGGCGTCGTGGACCGTCTCGACGAGGGACCGGTACAGCCGACGCACCTCTTGGGTCGTGAGGGTGTTGCTCATTCGGTTGTAGAGGAGGCCGGCGTGGAACAGCACCTCGTCGCTGTAGACGTCTCCGATTCCGACCACGATCGAGTCGTCACAGAGCAACTGCTTCAACTCCATCTGGCGTCCCAGAACCTGGCCCGCGAAGAGGGTCCAGGAGACCGGCTCCCCGAACGGATCGACTCCCAGGTCCGCCAGGTCCGGAAACTCGGTGAGCAGGTCCTCGGCGGCCACGATGCACACCTCCGAGGTGCCGTCCGGGTCGATGAGGCGGACCTGGCCTCCCTGCGTGAACGTGATCGTCAACTCGGTACCCGGAGCGACGGCATCCCTCCCGGTGTGCCGTCGGAGCAGGCTCCCCGCACCGAGGCGGATCACGAGAAGGTCCTCGCCGTCGAGCCCGACCAGAAGGTGCAGGCCGACACGCCTCACGTCCCCCAGCTTGCGACCCACCAGCCTGCCGGTGAACGCCTTGCGATTGTGGTAGCGACCGAGCACGGCCATCGATGCGGCCTCGGCCGCCTTGACCTTCCTACCGCTGATCTCGCGGTCCAGGTCCCGCCGGATCGTCTCGATCTCGGGCAACTCCAACTCTATGGTCACTCTCGCTCCTCGGACATGTCGGCTTCAGGCACAGCACCCGCGGACCAGTCGCCACCGCTCAGCGCATCCCACGCGATGTGGGCAGCCACCTGCTCCGCCCGCTTCTTGGACTTCCCGGTGCCGGGCCCGAACGACCGGCCGCCCACCTCGACGGACGCATGGAATCGCCTGTCGTGGGCGGGACCGTCGGCTGTCAACAGGTAGGACGGCGCTGAGCCGAACCGCTGGGCCGCCAACTCCTGGAGCCTCGTCTTGTGATCGTGGATTCCAGGATCCAGCGCGGCGAGGTCGATCGGGTCTCCCAGCAGGTCGTGGACGAGGCGGACGGCGCACACGTGGCCACCGTCGAGGAACACCGCTCCGATGACCGCCTCGAGGGCGTCGGAGAGGATCGAGTCCTTTTCACGCCCGCCGGAGGCCTCCTCGCCCCGGCCCAGGAGCAGCGCATCACCCAGCGAGACCTCTCGGGCCGAGATGGTCAGCGCACCCGCGCTCACGACGGATGACCTGATCTTGGCCAACTCGCCTTCGGCAAGGTCGGGGTTGGTGCGGTATACGCGGTCGGTGACGGCCAGGCCGAGGACGGCGTCACCGAGGAACTCCAGTCGCTCATTGGAGTCGCCCCCGTTCTCGGCACTCCACGAACGGTGGGTGAGCGCCGTGGTCAACAGTGCACGATCGGCGAACCGGTACCCGAGGCCCGCCTCGAGGACGTCGACCGGGTCGCCGCCGGCCGGGGACGGGAGGTCCTCTGCCAACGCGCCGTGGAAACGGTCGCTGACCGGGACCTCAGCCGAGACGGGAGACGACATAGTCGACTGCATCCCGTACAGACTTGAGGTCGTCCAGGTCGTCGTCGTCGAAGCGGAACCCGACCGACCTCTCGCCCAACTCCTCCTCGAGCGCCTCGACCAGCTCGATCAACGCCAGCGAGTCGGCATCCAGGTCGTCGGCGAAGGAATCGCCCTCGTTGATGGCGGTCGGCTCGATCTCCAGAATGTCGGCGAGCCGGTCACGTACGATCTCGAGTACCTCGTCGCGCCCGAGCGGGGCGCCCTCGACATGGGTTTCTGCAGGCACAGGATCTCCTTCGCACCGTCCGTATCGGCAGCACCCGGGTGGGCCGCATGGATCCACCACCTCGCGGTGCGGCGGTCGGAGCCTACCCGAGGCGCCCACCCGGCGAGCAGTGCATGAACCGGGTCCAGAATGGCCGGAACCAACTGACAGCACCCGAAGTGGTCAGGTGCCCTCGCCCGCTACCCTGCCGACGGCCGATGCGAGGTGCCCGACCACATCGGCACGAACCATCTCCGCCGCCACGCCGATGGCGTTCTGCATCGCCAGCGAGTTGGTCGAACCGTGGCTGATGATGCACACGCCCCGGACGCCCAGAAGCATCGCCCCGCCGTAGGTGTCGGGGTGGAACTGCCGGTACAGGTCCCCGAGCTCCGGCCCCAGGACCTCGGCGGCCGCAGCCGCCTCCGGGCGACCACCCAGGCTGGTCAGCAGCGCAGTCATCAGGACCTTCAGGCTGCCCTCTAGCGACTTCAGGGCCACGTTTCCGGTGAAGCCGTCCGTGACCACCACATCGGCCGCATCGGTGAGGAGGTCCCTGCCCTCGACATTCCCTATGAACTCGGCACCGCTGAACTCCGCGGCGGAGAGCGCCGCATAGGCCTCCTTGACCAGGGGGCTGCCCTTGCCGGGCTCCTCGCCGATCGAGAGCAGCGCAACCCGCGGCTCGGCGATCCCCAGGCGGTCACGAGCGAACACGGCACCCATCTGACCG
>DQOF01000131.1 GCA_015658775.1 Acidimicrobiia bacterium
CCGGGCATTCCCGGAGAGGCGGAATGCCCGGTTGGTGGCTCCGAGCGGGACGACGACTAACTACTTCAGAACGACCGAACACCTTCCGCTGGTTGCTCCCAGCGTTGCTCCCAGAGAGCGTTAGTACTGAAAACGACAACACTGCAGGCCTCTGACCTGCGGTTATGTGTGGGCCGTGAGGGACTCGAACCCCCGACCCCCTGCGCGTCATGCAGGTGCTCTAGCCAACTGAGCTAACGGCCCCGGAGCGCAGAAGCGTAGCAGTGGCTCAATGGGGGCACACCGGCGAGGGTCAGGTCGAACGGGCCGAACCGAGGGCCCAAGGACCCCTGTCGAACAGTGCTGCCAGCACCAGCAGCAGGCCTCCCACCGCGATCACCGGTAGGCCGATGCCCACCGAATACGCGAACCCCTCCGACTGCTCGTGACCCATTATGTCTGTGATCTGGAGGCCTGTCAGCACCACGAGCACGGCCCCGGTGACGAGCAGCATCAGCTTCGGGAGGAGGCCGCGCAGCCCCGTCCAGAGGGCGCCGGTGACACCAGCAGCCGCCAGCCCGACTATCAGGACCGGGACAGCGTCCCCAGCCTGGTCCCAGCCGATCAGGTGTGTGACGAAGCCGTTCTCGTGGTCTACGACACGCCACGGCAGGAACGTGCCGATGATCGCCGCGACCACACCTCCCGAGGCGACCAGTGCGGCCAGCCAGTTGGAGGGCGGGCGCTCCCTCCGCCGCGGTGAGGGCGTGGGCTCGGTAGGGGCGACCGGTGGTTCGTCGCCGGGATGGACGGCCTTGATGCCCATGGGCGGCGTGTGGGGCAAGGACGGTCCGGCGCCGGCCTGCGGCGACCCAACCTCGCCCACCTCGTCAGTCATAGGCCCCTCACAGTACCGATCGGAGATGGGGCCGACGCAGTGGAGCACCGGGCGGGATTTGAACCCGCGGCTTTACGGCTTTGCAGGCCGTTCCCTTGGTCCGCTCGGGCACCGATGCATGGATCCCACCGGAGTGGGAACGGCGCCATCGTATCGGCGGCCCGCAGGGCCTCGGCCTGGGGTGATGGCCTGGGAAAATGACCAGTGGCTGGTCAGTCCCCGTCGGTCTTCTCCTCGGCCAACTTCACGGTGCAGGTGCCCTGGGCAACTGCAACGAGGCGGCCCTCGTTCTCCACCTCGATCGTCACCACCGCCGAGCGCTTCGTCATCGACCTGACCTCGGCGGTCGCACGGCAGGTCCCTCCGCTCACGGGACGCAGGTAGTTGACCTTGAACTCGGTTGTGGCCGCCCACGAGCCCGGCGACATAACCGGATAGAGGACCAGACCCAGGCAGTGGTCGCACAGGGCTGCCAGGCACCCGCCGTGCATGTTGCCGATGAAGGTCACGTGGTCGTCGCCCACGTCGAACTCGGCGACCAACCGGCCGGCCTCGAACTCGACCACCTGGATGCCGAGGTAGCCGTCGATGCCACCGTCGGACCGCCGGCCGACCATGAAGTCGATGAACTTGGGGTTCGCCAGTTCGAGTGCGGGTCTCGTCATCGCACGGCTCCGTCATCCGAACCGGTGTCTGCGTCTGCGGGACTCAGCCCGTCGGGCGGCCACGGGTCGATGCCCTCCTCGAGGGGCACGTTGAGGCTGCGCAGCAGCCGGGCGAACAGACCCCAGTTGCCTATTGCGGCCACCAGCTCGATCAGGTGTGGGGTGTCGAGGTGCTCGGCGCACGCCGCCCACGTCGAGTCGCTGATGGTGCCGTCGGCCAGCGTCTCGTCGGTAGCGGACAGGACCGACCGCTCGACGGACCCGAACCCCTCGTGGGCCTGCCAGTCGCGCACGCCGATCAGGTCGGCCTCGTCGACACCCAGGCCCACGGCTATGTGCCAGTGCTGGGTCCACTCGTAGACGGCTCCCGTCACCCAGCCGATGCGCATGATGACCAGCTCGCGGAGTCGGACGTCCAGGGTGCCCTTCCAGAGCAGCCTGTGGAGCATGCCGTTGAGGGCCACGGCCACACCAGGGTTGTTCAGGACGGCACGGAACACGTTGAGGTCCGCGAGCATGGGCGGGATGCCGTGCTCCTCGGCGACCGCCACGGCCTCGTCGATATCGAGCAGAGGTATCCGCTGCCCCGTCCCCTCCGGCATGGTGCCTCCCGTTTACCGCCGTCCGTGCGACGTTTACGCTACGCACCGGACAGGAGGCGTACATGATCGGACGGACCACGAGTTCCAGGGCCCTGGTGCTCACGGCTCCCCGGGAACTGGAGTTCCGGGACCTGCCCGTCCCCCACCCAGAGGTCGACGGCGCCCTGCTCCGGGTCGAGGCCTGCGGGCTGTGCGGCACCGACCACGAGATGTTCACCGGCCGGCTGCCGGCCGCGACACCACTCGTGCCCGGCCACGAGACAGTCGGGATCATCGAGGAGATCGGCGACGTGGCCGCCGAACAGTGGGGCGTGTCGGTCGGCGACCGGGTCGCCGTCGAGTGCTTTCAGTCCTGCCGGCGGTGTGGGCCGTGCCTGTCGGGTACGTACAGGCGCTGCGAGTCCAATGGCCTGCGCACCGCGTACGGCCTCTCGCCGGTCGACGTGGGGTCCGGCCTCTCGGGCGGCTGGGCCGACCACCACTGGTTGGGCCCCGACTCGATGCTCGTCTCCGTGCCGGACGGCCTCGACGCCATCGACGCCACCCTGTTCAACCCGGTCGGAGCCGGCATCCGCTGGGGGGCCGAGTTGCCCGAGACCGGGCCCGGCGACGTGGTGGCGGTGCTCGGCCCGGGCATCCGGGGGCTGGCGGCTGCCGCTGCGGCCCGGGAGGCTGGAGCTGCCTTCGTGATGATCACCGGCAGGGGGGCACACGATCACCCCCGTCTCGAGGCGGCGGCCCGCTTCGGAGCCGACCTGGCCGTCGACATCGACCAGGAGGACCCGGTCAAGGCCCTGCGTGCGGCGACGGGCGGCCACGGCGCCACCGTCGTGGTCGACGTGACAGCCAACGCCCCCGATGCGCTGGGCCAGGCCGTCAAGATGGCGGCCACCGGGGGGCGGATAGTGCTGGCGGGCACCCGCAACAGCACCGAGACCCCGGGCTTCCATCCCGACGCCATCGTCTACAAGGAACTCCACCTGATCGGAGCCCTCGGCGTGGACGCCCCCGCCTACCGCCGGGCCCTCGACCTCATAGCCACGCACCACTATCCGTTCTGCAGCGTCACCCGACGGGTCGAGACGCTGGAACAGGCGGGCGAGCTGCTTGCCGCCATGGCCGGCGAGGGCGACGAACCGCCGCCCATCCACGCCGTGCTCACCCCCTGAGCGGCACCTCGACACTTCGGTACGCGTAGGGGTGCCGTAGGGTCGGCGCCATGAGCACCGACGAGTACATTCCCAGCACCTGGGACATGGCCGCCGACCACGTCGAGCGGTACCTGGCCAGCGACGGCGACGACGGCTTCGAGTTCCACAGTGCCAAGTGCGTGGTCCTGACCACCCGGGGCCGGCGCACCGGTGCCATCCGCCGTAGCCCGCTGATCCGGGTACGCGACGGCGACCGGTACCTGGTGGTGGCCTCCATGGGCGGCGCCCCCACCCACCCGTCGTGGTACCTGAACCTGGTGGCCGACTCGCAGGTCACGATCCAGGACAGGGCCGAGTTGCACGAGCTGACCGCGCGTACGGCCACACCCGACGAGAAGGCCGCGCTCTGGCCGGTCGCCGTCGAGCAGTGGCCGGACTACGCCAACTACCAGGCGTCCACCGACCGCGACATACCGCTCGTCATCTGCGAACCACGCTGAGCCCCCTGCAGTCGGGGCCCTCACCGCTCGGGACGCGGGCGCCGATCAGGCCGGGCGGCGCCTCGAGCTGATCACCCCGGTGTCGAAGCCGGCCAGGTGGAGGCCGCCGTGGAACCGTGCGTGCTCCACCTTGAGGCAACGGTCCATCACGACCTGCAGGCCGCCAGCCAGCGCACGCTGGGCCGCATCGACGCTCCACAGCCCGAACTGGGTCCAGAACACCCGGGCCCCCACCGCCACGGCCTCGTCGGCCACGTCGGGCACGTCGCCCAGCCGGCGGAACACGTCGACCAGGTCGGGCGTGACGGGCAGGTCGGCCAGGCTGCGGTGGCACGGCCGGCCCAGGATCTCGTCGACCATCGGGTTCACGAAATGCACGTCGTAGTCGGTCGAGGAACTGAGCAGGTAGGTCGCCACGAAGTTGGACGGCCGGGCCGGGTTGGCCGACACGCCCACCATGGCCACGGTGCGAACCGACCCCAGCATCGCCAGCCGCTCGGTGGCCGACGGCTCGGTCCAGCCGGCCACGGCCGGGTGCCCACCGCTCATCGGCCCACTCCTGCCAGCGCCTGGTCCAGGTCCCAGCAGATGTCGTCCAGGTCCTCCAGGCCGACCGACAGCCTGACCATGTCGGGGGTGACCCCTCCGGCCACCAGGTCCTCGTCGGACAGCTGCTGGTGCGTCGTGGAGCCCGGATGGATGACGAGTGTCCGGGCGTCGCCCACGTTCGCCAGGTGGCTGACCATGGTGAGGCCCTCGATGAAGGCCGCTCCGGCCTCACGGCCGCCCTCGACCCCGAAGGTGAAGATCGCTCCCGGTCCGGCAGGCAGGTACCGCTTCGCCAGGTCGTGGTAGGGCGACGCCTCCAAGCCCGCGTAGGCGACCCACGACACCGCCGGGTGCCCGTCCAGGAACTCGGCCACGGCCTGGGCGTTGGCCACGTGCTCGTCCATGCGCTGGGGCAGGGTCTCGAGCCCCTGGAGCAGCAGGAAGGCGTTGAACGGCGAGAGCGAGGCACCCACGTCACGGAGTTGCTCGGCCCGCAGCCGGGTGCAGAACGCGTACTCGCCGAAGTTCTCCCAGAACCGCAGCCCGTTGTAGCCGGCTGCCGGCTCGGTCATCTGGGGGAACCTGCCGGAGCCCCAGTCGAAGCGACCCGACTCCACTACGACCCCGCCGATGGTGGTGCCGTGGCCGCCGATGAACTTGGTGGCCGAGTGCACGACGATGTGGGCGCCGTGCTCCATGGGCCGGCACAGGTACGGCGTGGCGAACGTGGAGTCGACGACCAGAGGCAGGTCGTGGGCGCCGGCCACCTCGGCCAGTGCTGCCAGGTCTGCCACCGACCCTGAGGGGTTGCCGATTACCTCTGTGTAGAGGAACCGGGTGCGGTCGTCGATGCGAGCCGCGAACGCCGCCGGGTCGTCGCCGTCCACGAAGCGGGCCTCGATGCCGAACCGTCCGAGGGTGGTGTCGAACATGGTGTGGGTACCGCCGTAGAGCGTCGATGACGACACCAGGTTGTCGCCGGTGCCTGCGAGGGATGCCGCCGTGAGGAACTCGGCCGCCTGGCCGCTGGCCGTGGCCACGGCCCCGATGCCTCCCTCGAGGCTGGCCATGCGCTCCTCGAAGGCGGCAGTGGTGGGGTTGGAGATGCGGGTGTAGATGGACCCGTACTTCTGGAGGGCGAACAGGTCGGCGGCGTCGGCGGTGTCCTCGAACACGAAGCTGGTCGACTGGTAGATGGGCACGGCCCGGGCGCCCGTCGTCGGGTCGGGCCCACCACCGGCGTGGAGTGCACGGGTCCGGAAGCCCCATCTGCGGTCGCTCACGTCCGGCATTGTAGGTAATCCGATACCGGTAATATTGCACTCTGCTTCTTACCACCCCTATCATCGGGGTCATGCGGAGATCCCTGCTGGCCCCACCGCTCCCCAGCCTGCTCGACAGCGGCAGCGAGGCGTTTGCACAGAACCGCTCCGACATGCTCGAGCAGCTGGCCGTCATCGACGACCTGCTCGACGAGGCCGAGGCCGGTGGCGGACCCGCCTCGATGGACCGGATGCGTTCCCGCGGCAAGCTGCCAATCCGTGAGCGCATCGCCGCCGTGCTCGACCCCGACAGCCCCTTCCTCGAGATCAGCCCACTGGCCGCCTACGACTCCGACTACGTGGTCGGCGGCGGAATGGTCGTAGGCATCGGCGTCATAGCCGACACGGAGTGCGTGATCCTCGGCAACGACCCGTCCGTACTCGGCGGCGCGCTCACCCCGTACGCGGCCAAGAAGTGGATGCGGGCCATCGAGATAGCCCGCGACAACCAGATGCCGTACGTCAGCTTCGTGGAGTCCGCCGGCGCTGACCTGCGCGTCCAGACCGGAGACGGCGGTGAGCCGAAGCGCCGCCGGGCCCAGGTCGAGCACTTCGCTGAGAGCGGCCGCTTCTTCTACGAGATGATCGAGTTGTCCAGGCTCGGCATACCGACGGTGTGCGTCGTGTTCGGGTCGTCGACTGCGGGCGGCGCCTACCAACCGGGCATGTCCGACTACAACATCTTCATCAGGGAGCGCTCCAAGGTGTTCCTGGCCGGCCCGCCGCTGGTCAGGATGGCCACCGGCGAGGAGTCCGACGACGAGACCCTGGGCGGCGGCCGGATGCACGCCGAGCAGTCCGGGCTGGCCGACTACCTGGCAGAGGACGAGATGGACGCCATCCGCATGTGCCGCGAGGTGGTGTCGCACCTCGACTGGCAGAAGGCCGGCCCCGAGCCGACGCTCACCGCCGACGAGCCGGTCCACGACACCGACGACCTCCTCGGCCTCGTGAGCCGCGACCTGCGCCAACCGGTGGACGTGCGCGATGTGATCTCCCGGGTGGTCGACGGGTCGCGCTTCGAGGAGTTCAAGCCCCGCTACGGCCCGACCATGGTGTGTGGCTGGGCCTCGGTGCACGGATACCCCATCGGCGTGCTTGGCAACAACGGCGTCATCTACCCGGAATCCGCCGAGAAGGCCGCCCACTTCATCCAACTCTGCAACAGGCAGGACACCCCGCTGCTGTTCCTGCAGAACATCACCGGATACATGGTCGGACGCGACTTCGAGGCGGCGGGGATCATCAAGAAGGGCTCCCAGATGATCAACGCCGTCACCAACTCGACGGTGCCGCACCTGACGGTCACGATCGGCTCCTCCTACGGGGCGGGCACCTACGGCATGTCGGGCCGGGCCTACGGCAACCGCTTCACGTTCATATGGCCCACGGCCAAGATCGCCGTGATGGGTCCGAAGCAGATCGCAGGCGTCATGTCGCAGGTACGGCGCGGCCAGGCGGCGCGTAGGGGAGAGGAGTTCGACGAGGAGGCCGACGCCGAGATCGTGAGCATGGTCGAGAAGATCCAGGAGAAGGGCTCGCTGGCGCTGGTGGCCACGGGCGCGATCAGCGACGACGGCATCATCGACCCCCGCGACACGCGGGCCGTGCTGGGCCTGTGCCTGTCGGTGGTGCGCAACCGGGCCATCGAGGGCGCCCGCTCCTACGGGGTGTTCCGGCTGTGAACATCACAACGGTGCTCGTCGCCAACAGGGGAGAGATCGCCGGCCGGGTCTTCCGGACGGCCCGCTCCATGGGCATGCGCTGTGTGGCGGTCTACGTGGACGCCGACGCCGATTCTCCGTTCGTGGCCGACGCCGACGAGGCGGTGCGCCTTACCGGCGGCTACCTGGACGGTGCCGAGATCATCGCCGCCGCCCTGGCCACCGGCGCCGAGGCGGTGCACCCGGGATACGGGTTCCTCGCCGAGAACGCCGACTTCGCCGCCGCCGTCGAGGCGGCGGGACTCGTGTGGGTGGGCCCGTCGCCCGAGGTGATCGGCACGATGGGCGACAAGCTGGCCGCCAAGGGGGCGGCCGTCGAGGCCGGGGTGCCCACGCTCCCCTCCAGCGACGATCCCGCAGACGACTCACAGGTCGGCTACCCGCTGCTGGTAAAGGCCGTCGCCGGAGGTGGCGGCAAGGGCATGCACGTCGTCGACTCCCCGGACGGCCTGGTCGAGGCGGTGGCGTCGGCCCGCCGGGAGGCCACGAGGGCCTTCGGCGACGACCGGGTGTTCCTCGAGCGGTACATGCCGCGGTCGCGGCACATCGAGATCCAGGTCCTGGGCGACTCCCACGGCAACCTCGTGCACCTCGGCGAGCGCGAGTGCTCCATCCAGCGCCGCCACCAGAAGATCATCGAGGAATCGCCGTCGACGGCCGTCGACCGGGACCTCCGTGCGGCCATGGGCGACGCCGCCCTCCGGCTGGCCAGGGGCATCGGCTACCGGTCCGCCGGCACCGTCGAGTTCCTCGTCGACGACGAGACCCGTGAGTTCTTCTTCCTCGAGGTCAACACCCGCCTCCAGGTCGAGCACCCCGTCACCGAGGAGGTCACCGGCATCGACCTGGTCCGGGAGCAGTTGCGCATCGCCGCAGGCGAGCCCCTGGGATACGGGCAGGACGACATCACGTTCACCGGCCACGCCATCGAGGCCCGCCTCTATGCCGAGGACCCGTCGGCCGGGTTCCTGCCGGCCACCGGCACCCTCGTGGCCTTCGATCCCGCCGACTCGCCCGCAGTCCGCTGGGACTCCGGGGTCGAGGCGGGGTCGCACGTCGGCGTCGACTTCGATCCGATGCTGGCCAAGGTCATCGCCCACGGGCCGACCCGGACCGAGGCGGCCGGCTGCCTGGCTCTCGCCCTTGAGCGCCTGCACACGGGAGGCGTCACGACCAACCGCCACTTCCTGGCGGCCACGCTGCGCCACGACGCCTTTCTCTCAGGCGCCACGACTACGGACTTCATCGAGCGGCACGCGCCCTCGCCCGGTCCGGCACTGGGCGACGACGACCTGGACCGGGCGGCCGTGGTCGCCGCCATGTGGCTACAGGGGCGCAACCGGGCCGACGCCGGTGTGCTGGGCGGGCTCCGCAGTGGTTGGCGCAACGCCCGACTCCCCGACCAGCAGGTGTCGCTCAGCCACGGTGACCGCGTCATCGACGTGTCGTACAGGTCGGAACGGGACGGCACCTTCACCGTGAACGACTCGGGAAGGGCCCGTGTTCACCGCTGGTCCCCCACCCACATCGACGTCGAGGTGGACGGCCGCCGCACCGTGGGCAGGGTCACCTCTGCCGGCGCCCTCCTGCTGGTCCAGACGCCCAGGGGGACGATCGAGTTCGGCGTGGTCCCGCGTTTTGTGCTTCCCGGGGTCGAGGAGCCGACCGGAGGGCTGACGGCCCCCATGCCCGGCGTCGTGCTCGACGTCAGGGTCGCGGTGGGCGACGTCGTCACAGCCGGCCAGACCCTGGTCGTGCTCGAGGCCATGAAGATGGAGCACCATATGGACGCGCCGTTCGACGGCACCGTCAGCGAGGTGCTGGTGGTGGCCGGCCAGCAGGTCGACAACGGCGCCGTCCTCATGATGATCGAGCCGGCCGACGCAGGCACGGCCGCAGGAGAGAGGGAGGCCCGGGGGTGACCGAACCGATCCGCATCGCCAACTGCTCCGGCTTCTACGGCGACCGCCTCTCTGCGGCGTCCGAGATGGTCGACGGCGGGCCGATCGACGTGCTCACTGGCGACTGGCTGGCCGAGCTGACGATGCTGATCCTGGCACGCACCCAGGCGAAGCGGCCCGGCGGCGGGTACGCCCGCACCTTCGTGACCCAGATGGAGCAGGTCATGGGCACATGCCTCGACAGGGGCATCGTGGTCGTCACCAACGCCGGCGGGCTGGACCCCGACCACTGTGCCGAGGCGGTGTCCGACGTGGCCGACAGGCTGGGCCTCTCCCCCACCATTGCCTACGTGACGGGCGACGACCTGCTGCCCCGACTCGACGACCTGCTCGAGGCAGGCGTTGACCTGGCCCACTTCGAGACGGGCGAGCCGCTGGGCGACACGTCCCGCTTCATAAGCGCCAACGCCTACCTCGGCTGCTGGGGCATCGTCGACGCCCTCGAACGCGGAGCCGACATCGTCGTCACGGGCCGCACCACCGACGCCGCCGTGGTCTGCGGGCCGGCGGCCTGGCACCACGGCTGGGCACGCGACGACTGGGACGCCCTGGCCGGTGCCGTGGTCGCCGGACACGTCATCGAGTGCGGTACCCAGGCCACGGGCGGCAACTACTCGTTCTTCACCGAGGTGCAGGGCATGGCCCGCACAGGGTTCCCGTGGGCAGAGGTGGCATCCGACGGCTCGTCGGTGATCGGCAAGCACGACGGAACCGGCGGCGAGGTGTCCATCGGCACCGTCACGTCGCAGCTGCTCTACGAGATCGACTCCCCCGCCTACCTGGGTCCCGACGTGACCGCAAGGTTCGACACCATCCGCCTCGACCAGGGCGGTCCCGACAGGGTCACGATCAGCGAAACGAGGGGCGAGCCGCCACCGGCCACGCTGAAGGTGTCGATGAACGAGCTGGGCGGGTTCCGCAACGACATCTCCGTGGCCCTCACGGGCCTCGACATCGAGGCCAAGGCGCAGCTCGTGGAGGCCGCCTTCTGGGAGGCATGCCCGTACCGGCCCGACGAGTTCGCCGACGTCATTACCCGGGTCGTGCGCACCGACAAGGCCGACCCCGGCACCAACGAGGAGGCCGTGGCCCTGTGGCGGATCACCGTCAAGGACGCCGACCAGTCGAAGGTGGGCCGGGCCATCTCCGACTCCGTGAACGAGTTGGCGCTGGCCACCATCCCGGGCATGTTCGGAATCGGCGGCGGTGGCGGTGCCAGGGCCTTCGGCGTCTATCGGCCAGCCGTCGTGCCGGCCGACCTGGTGCCGCAACACATCGTGGTGCTGGGTGGCGACCGGACGGTCGTCGACTCGGTCGCGCCACCCGGCGACGTGGCGGTCGTGCCCGCCGACGGGCCGGACGCCGAACCGCCCTCGGGTGGCACGGTCGCGGCGCCGATCGGCAGGGTCGTGGGAACCCGCTCGGGCGACAAGGGCGGCAACGCCAACCTCGGCGTGTTCGCCCGCGACGCTGCCGCCTGGGCCTGGCTGGACGGGTTCCTCACCACCGACCGCCTGCGTGAGCTGCTCCCCGAGGCCGCCGACCTCGAGATGGACCGCCACCGGCTGCCCAACATCCTGTCGCTCAACTTCGTCATCCACGGACTCCTCCAGGAGGGTGTGGCCGCGTCCACCCGCCAAGACGGGCAGGCCAAGAGCCTCGGCGAGTGGCTCAGGGCCCGCGTGGTCGACGTACCCACCGGACTGCTGGAGTAACGATGGACTTCGACTACCCACCCGACGACGACCCCCGCCGACTCGAGGTGCGCTCCTGGTTGTCCGGGCACCCGGACCCCGGCGCCCAGGACCTGGTCGACGCCGGCTACGTGGTACCCCACTGGCCGGACCCGTACGGCCTGTCCGCGGACCCGATGCACCAGCTGATCATCGACGACGAGTGGCGGCGGGCCGGCGTATCGCGTCCGGCGAACCCCATCGGCATCGGCTGGGCCGGTCCGACGATCCTGTCCGCCGGAACCGAGGCGCAGCAGCGGCGCTACCTGCCGAGCATCCTGAACGGCGAGGAGTTCTGGTGCCAGCTGTTCAGCGAACCGGACGCGGGTTCCGACCTGGCGAACCTCGCCACGCGGGCCGTGCGCGACGGCGACGAGTACGTGGTGAACGGCTCCAAGATCTGGACCAGCGGCGCGCACCGCTCGAAGTTCGGCATCCTCATAGCCCGCACAGACCCCGACGTTCCCAAGCACAAGGGCATCTCCTACTTCATCTGCCCGATGGACCTGCCCGGCATCACGATGACGCCGATCGTCGACATGACCACGGCCCACTCGTTCAACCAGGTGTTCTTCGACGATGTGCGCATACCGGCCGACCTGCTGGTCGGCGGGGAGGGCGACGGCTGGCGGCTCACCAGGATGACGCTGTCCAACGAGCGGGTGTCGCTCTCGTCTGCGGGATCGCTGTGGGGGGAAGGGCCGTCGGCCGACAACCTGCTGGACCTGGTCAGGCAGGCCGGCGGCACCGACGACCCCGTTCTCCGCCAGCGGCTGGCCGCCCTCTACTGCGAATCCGAGGTGCTGCGCCTGAACCGGTTGCGGACCCTCAGCGCCCGGCTGGCCGGCCGAACGCCAGGAGCCGAGGCGTCCATCCAGAAGGCGATGTCCGACGAGCACGGCCAACACGTCCTCGAGGCCGCCAAGGACCTCTGCGGAGCGGAAGGGATGCTCGAGGGGTCCGGGCCGGCAGGTGAGCTGGCACCCTCCAGCCGGACCGGGACCACCGAGATCAACCTGGATGCCGACCAGTTCCCCGGCGTGGACCGCATCTGGCACTACGGGTTCCTGTTCTCCCCGGCCCTCACCCTCGGCGGCGGCACGTTCGCCGTGCAGCGCAACATCGTGGCCGAGATGGTCCTGGGCCTGCCGCGCGACACCAACGTCGAAAAGGGCCTGACCTGGGCCGAGGCACGCAGGTCATGACCAACGAGACGCTCGTGCAGGAGGCGGCGGAGCTCTCCAGGCGCCTGAGGGCGGTGCCGGCCCCGCGGCCGGTGCTCAGCCGGGATAGGGCACGGTCGCTCACCGACCGCCAACGCGACCTGCTCGACCAGCTGGGCCGACTCTTCGACGACGGCTTCGCCCACCTGACCATGGCCGGGATCGCATCCAACCTGAACTGCTCGCTCCGGACCCTCTACGGCCTGGCACCCAGCAGGGACGAGTTGGTGCTGACGGTCATCGACCGCAACCTGTGGCGGATCGGGCGCAGCGCCATGGGGGCCCTCGGAGGGGACATGGCGCCGCTGGATGCGATCCGGTCCTATCTGGAGGCGGCCACGGTGGCCGTGGCCGGCACGACCGCGGCATTCGCACGTGACCTCGCAGCGGTTCCGGCGGCGCAGAGGCTGAGGGACGACCACTCCGACTACCTGGTGGCGATCACACGCTGCCTCCTCGACATCGCTGTCGAGCGGGGCGACATCGACGATGTGGACACCGCCGCTGTGGCACGCGTCATGGCCGGCCTCGGCCGAGACTTCTCAGAGCCCGATGTTTTCGCGACACTACGCACATCGCCCAAGGAGGCTGCCGACGCCATGACCGAGATCATCCTGCACGGCCTCACAGCACCGCGCTCCCCTGAGGACCGATGACCACCGACGCCGAGACGAGGGGACAGGCATGAACGTGCACGAGATCGCCGCCGACCTGGCCGACGAGCAACAGGACCTGGGCGGCATCCTCGAGGGCCTCGACGACGCCGCCTGGGCAGAGGCCACTCCGAGCCCCGGGTGGAGCGTCACCGACCAGGTCGGACACCTCGCCTACTTCGACCATGCCGCCACTACGGCCATCACCCACCCGGACCGCTTCAGGACCATGGTCGACGACCTCATGGGCGTGATGAGCGCCGGCGAGGGTACCGTCGACGAGCACACCCTCGGGCGCTACAGGGCCATGGGCCCGCAGGGCCTGCTGGCCGAGTGGCGGACCGGCCACCGCCGCCTGACCGAAGCTGCGGCGACCCTGGCCGACGACACCAGGATCACCTGGTACGGGCCTTCCATGGGCGCCAGGTCGTTCCTGACCGCCAGGCTCATGGAGGCCTGGGCGCACGGCCAGGACATCGTCGACACCGTCGGGGCCGAACGGGCGGCGACCGACCGCCTCCGCCACATCGCCCAGCTCGGTGTCATCACCCGGACCTGGACGTACGTCAACAGGAACCTGGACCCGCCGGACACCGACATCGGCGTGGTGCTGACCTCGCCGTCGGGTGACACCTGGTCGTGGGGCCCCGGAGACGCCGGCGACACGGTGACGGGACCGGCCGAGGACTTCTGCCTGGTGGTCACCCAGCGCCGCCACGTGGACGACACCGCCATCGACCTGGTCGGCGACGCCGCCAGGGACTGGCTCACTAAGGCACAGGCGTTCGCAGGCCCGGTGAGCGATGGACCCGTGGCAGGAGGCCGCTGATGGCCGCCGTCGAGACGGACTTCGCCGACGGCGTCCTCACCGTCACCCTGGCAGACGAGGAGAACCGGAACGCCCTCAGCGCCCGCCTCACCTCCGAACTGGTCGAAGCGCTCGACGCCGCGGACAGCGACCCCGAGGTGCGGGTGGTGGTGCTCACGAACGCCGGCCGGGTGTTCTGCGCCGGAGCCGACCTCTCCGAGCGGTCGTCAGGCGACGGTCCCGCCGGGGAGAGGTCGGCCAGGGTGGTCAGCCCGGTCGACCTGTTCGGGCGGTTCAGGCACTCGCCCAAGCCGTATGTCGGGCGCATCGCGGGGCACTGCGTCGCCGGCGGGATGGGCCTGGCTGCGGCCATGGACATCTCGATCGCCATCGAGGACGCCAAGTTCGGCTTCACCGAGGTGCGGGTGGGTGTGGCCCCGGCGACCATCTCGGTGATCTGCCTGCCCAAGATGCGACCGGCCGATGCCAGCGAGGCGTTCCTGCGGGGCCACAGGTTCTCCGCAGCCGAGGCCGCCCGCATGGGCCTCATCAACGCAGCCGTGCCGGCCGACGAGTTGGACGCCGCCGTGGACGCGGTCGTGTCCGACCTGATGGCAGGCGCACCAGGCGCGCTCGCCGCGGCCAAGCAGCTGACCACCCGGGTGCCCCAGATGACCGTGGACGACGCGTTCGAGTGGACGGGCAGCATGTCGGCCGAGCTGTTCCGGAGCGACGAGGCGAGGGAGGGCATGGCCGCCTTCCTGCAGAAGCGCCCAGCCCCCTGGGTGAGATGACCCACGGCGGCAAGCTCGCGGCGCGGGCCATGAGGAACGCTGGGGTGGGCGCCATCTTCACGCTCTCCGGCGGCCACGTCATGCCCATCTACGACGGCGCCCTGGACGAGGGAATCCCGATAATCGACGTGCGCCACGAGCAGGCAGCCGTCCACGCAGCCGACGCCTACAGCAGGCTGAACCCGGGCCGGATCGGGTGCGCCGTGCTGACGGCCGGCCCGGGCGTCACCGACGGGGTGACCGGCATCGCCAACGCCTGGCGGGCCAACAGCCCGGTGCTGGTGATCGGCGGCCAGGCGCCGTTCAACAGCCTGCGCCGGGGTTCGCTCCAGGAGATGGACCACGTCTCGATGGTCAGGCCGATCAGCAAGTGGGCCGACTCCTGCTACCAGACGGACCGCATCCCCGAGTACATAGAGATGGCCGTCCGGGCCGCCGTGTCGGGCGTTCCGGGGCCGGCGTTCCTGGAGATCCCGATGGACGTCCTGATGGGACCCGCGTCGCTCGAGGAGGCGCACTTCCCGACGGTGCGCACCACGCCGCCGATGGTCGTACCGGACCCGGACGACGTGCGCGCAGCCGTCGACGCCCTGGCAGGCGCCGAGCGCCCGATCCTGCTGGCCGGCACCGGGGTGAAATGGTCACGGGGCGGCCCGGCGCTGACCCGGTTCGTGGAGGCCACCCGGATCCCGACCTTCCTGAACGGGATGGGCCGCGGGATGCTGCGGGCCGACAACCCCCAGTTCTTCAACAGGGTCAGGCGGGAGGCGATGAAGCGCTGCGACGTGTTCGTGCTTGCCGGGGCCCCCCTCGACTTCAGGCTGCGGTTCGGCAGCTCGATCCCCAGCGAGGCCACGATCGTCCAACTCGACATGGAGGCCGGCCTCATAGGCCAGAACCGGTCCGCCGACGTCGGGGTGGTCGGCAACCTGGGTGCCGCCCTCGACCAGATGCTGGCCAGGATCGGGGATGCCGCAACCGGACTGGACTTCGGTCCCTGGAGCGCCGAGCTGCGCACACGCGAGGACAAGTTGTCGGCCGCCTTCGAGGCGCAGCTCGCCTCGGACGAGAGCCCCGTGGACCCGCTGCGGTTCGCCGCCGAGATCCGCGACTTCATCGACGAGGACACGATCCTCATCGGCGACGGCGGCGACATCGTGGCCCAGGCCGCCAAGGTCATCCCGGTCCTGAGGGAAAACTGCTGGATGGACCCCGGTCCGCTGGGCACCCTCGGCGTCGGCATGCCGTTCGCCCTGGCGGCCCAGCACAGCTTCCCCGACAGGAAGGTGCTGATCATCTACGGCGACGGCGCCTTCGGCCTGAACGGCTTCGAGTACGACACCGCCGTCAGGTTCGGGCTGCCGATCGTCGGCATCATGGGCAACGACGCCGCCTGGGGGCAGATGCTGCGACCCCAGGTGGGCCTCTACGGCGCCGACCGGAAGGTGGCCGTGGACCTGGCCGAGACCCGGTACGACAAGGTCGTCGAGGCTCTCGGCGGCCACGGCGAGTACTGCGAGCGGCCCGAGGAGATCCGCCCGGCCCTGGAGCGGTCCTTCGCCTCGGGCCTGCCGGCGCTCATCAACGTGAAGATCCGCAAGGACGAGGGCACGCCGAAGGGCAGCACCTACGCGTAGGCGAACCTCAACGTGGGTCGGGACCTGTGGCCGCAGGGCGGTCGGTTGCGCTCCACTGCGACCACGAACCCACGTAGAGGCGGCCACGGCCCAGCCCGGCGTACTCCAAGGCCAGCAGGTCGTGGCAGGCGCTGACACCCGAGCCGCAGTAGACGACCACGTCGGATGCGTCGGCGACGCCAAGAGACCTGTAGTGGTCGGCCAGCTCATCGGCCGACCTGAAGAGCCCTTCGGTGAGGTTCAGGGCGAAGGGCGAGTTGAGAGCACCCGGAAGGTGTCCGGGCCTGGCGTCCATCGGCTCCGAGTCGCCGCTGTACCGCTCGGGAGGGCGGGCGTCCAGCACCAGGATCGCCCCGGCGACGTCGTCGGCCTCGACGAACGCCCCGTCGGGCCACGGCCTCACCGGGCAGTCGGTGGGGCTGGGGGCGGTAGACCCGGTCTCGAGCGGTCCGGGCCACGCCGGCAGTCCCCCGTCAAGCAGCGCTGCGGGCTGGCCGAGCACCCGGAGCATCCACACCAGGCGGCCGGCACTCATGCCGCCCGAGTCGTCGCAGGCGACGACGGTGTCGTCGGGACCGATGCCCAGTGAACCGAGCGCCGCGGCGAACGCCTCGGCCGACGGGAGCGGGTGCCTGCCGTCTTCCCAGGTGGGTGGCGCGGCCAGATGCTCGTCAAGGTCCACGTAGACGGCACCGGGGATGTGTCCACCGTCGTAGGCGTCGCGACCCGAGCGCCCGTCCAGGTACCAGCGCACGTCGCAGACGACGACGTTGCCGAGCATGCCCTCCAGGTCGGGGGCGGCGATGACCGGATCGATTCCCACCGGCGCAGTCTCGCAGACCGACCTGTAGCCCAGAAGCCCCGAGCGGGGTACTGGCGGTGTCAGGGTGGACAGCGCGATGCCGTCGACAGTTCCGACCTGCCCTTCTTCGGATTGCGACGGTGGGGCTGACCTCGAAGCCCCCGTCACCTACACTCGGGGTCGGAGCAACACGGTCGTGGTTCGCATGGCCTTCGCTGCGCCGGTTCGGGAGGACAGATCATGGGTGACCAACTGGTCGGCACCGTGGTTCACCAGTGGCAGAAGGCAGGTGCCGCACTCGTCGCCGTCTCTGGTGCGGAACTGCACCTGGGAGACACGATCCACGTCAAGGGCCACACGACCGACTTCACACAGACGGTCGACTCGATGCAGGTGGACCACGAACCCGTCGAGTCCGCCGCCTCCGGCCAGGAGGTCGCGATCGGCATCTCCGATCGCGTGCGGGTCAAGGACAAGGTCTACCGGGTGACCGAGGAGGGTTCGGCAGGCCCCGGTGGCTTCCTAAAGCGCCTGTTCGGTCGCAAGGACTAGGGCAGCACCGACAGGAGCGTCGGCTCCTCAGGCCACGGACCCGGTAGCGGGGCGCGAGATGGCGGACGCCGCAACGAGCGATGCCCAGACCACCGCTGCGAGCAGCAGGTGTCCCACGACCAGGGCACTCGAACCGACCTCGGTGAACACGTGGGCGGCGCCGAGGGCGATATTGAGGCCATAGGCGCCGGTGGCCAGGTGGAGGAGTCGACGCTCGGTCACCGGTCGGGCCATGCGGCCGGCTGCGACGGTCAGGTAGACGAGGTAGACGAGGCCCAGACCTGCCACGAGCCTGTGCGTGAAATGGACGGCTGTGTAGCTGTTTGACATCTCGGGCACCAGCTGGTTGCCGACCAGGGGCCAACCGGAGAAGTACATGTTGTGCACGTAGGCGCCGAGCAGCAGCAGCACATACGAGCCGGCGGCAGCAACGACGAGGTGGGTGGTCCACGACCTGTCCGCCTCGGCCTGCTCGCGTGCCGGCGAGGTGGCCACCACCACCAAGGTGAGCAGCCCGACGACGACCATCGAGATCGCCAGGTGTAGTGCGACCAGGTCGGCGTCGAGGTCGGCCTTCACGACCATTCGCCCGATCCACGCCTGGATGACGACCACGACCGCTGCCGTCACGGCCAGGCGCACCACTGCGGCCTGTGTGCGGTAGTGGCGCCACACGCTCACCGCTGTCGCCAGGATCAGGACACCCACGACGGCCGCGACCCACCTGTGCGTCCACTCAACGACCATGTGGTACTCGAGCCGGGGCAGCAGGCCGCCGAGCAGGCCATTCTCACAGAGCGGCCACCGGTCGGAACAGCCGTAGCCGCTGCCGCTGCCCCGCGTGAACCCGCCCACGGCCACGAGCAACAGGGTCGCGCCGAACGAGATCCTGCTGAGGCGGGCGGTCGACGACATCAGGGAGAGG
>DQOF01000202.1 GCA_015658775.1 Acidimicrobiia bacterium
CGAGGCCGCAGCCGCACCCCAGTTGCTGCGCGCGTTCGACCTGAGGATCGAGATAGAAGGTCTCCTGGAGCGCCGGGGCGAGCTGGTCGACGAGATCGCCGAAGCGCAGCAGGATCTGGCCGAGTCCGATGCCGAGGTCAGCGGGTTGGAGTCACGCCAGAGGGAGAAGACCAACGTTGAGCAGGAACTGATCGACAAGGGCATCATCACGATGGCGCAGGCCATCGCGTCCGACCTGACGCCTGCCGAGGCCGCCCAGTTGATCGCCCTGGACGAGGCCCTGGAAGAGGCCAACGACGACCTGGACGCCGAGGACATAACTGTCGCCGCCCATACACAGGCCTTCAACGCCTACTACGACGCGCTCGAGGCCGCCCTGGAGACGTCAGCGGAGCTCACAACCGCCCGGGACGCCGTAGAGGCGGACGGTGACACCCTCACGAGGCTGGAGGACGAACAGGTCCGACTGGACTTCCTTCTGGCGGTCGCCGAGGCGGACCTCGCCGACACGGAGGAGGCGACCGCGGACACGCTCACGAGCCTCGAGGACGAACAGGTACGGCTGGACTACCGCCTCGACGCCAAGCGGGAGGAGCTGCGGGGCGCCCAGCGCTCCAGGTACTTCGTGGGCGACCAGGACAAGGCGACCGTGATCGTCGACGATCCCGACGTTCCCGACATGCCGACCCTCCAGATCAGGTCCGACAGCGACACCGTCCGGGAGCTCGGCGTGGCGTCGTTCACCGTCGAGACGCCCGATGCCCTGGTCGAGGACCTCGACATCTACTACGAGGTGGTGGGAACGGCTGAGGCCGACTCCGACTACAACCTCCCGGACGGCGACGTCACCATGCGCAGCGGCCAGGAGACGGTGGCCATCACCATCCAGATCCGCTCCGACGACCTGGTGGAGGAGGACGAGTCGCTGACGATCCGACTGCTCGACGATCCCGGCGGCGAGTACGTGGTCAGCCCCAGGAGCGAGGCCACCGTCGTAGTCGGGTCCGACGACCTGCCCGAGTTGACCCTGACCGGAGGAGGCCTCATCGCCGAGGGGGAGACGGCGTTCGTCACGGTGGTGGCCGACCAGGCGCCGACCACCGACACGTCGGTCAACTACTCGGTGTCGGGCAGCGCCAGGGCCGGCGTCGACTTCGAGGTCCTCATGGGCACGGCCCTGTTGCGGGCGGGCGAGGTGTCCATCGAAATCCCGATCCGTTCGATCAACGACGACGTCGTCTTCCAGCCCGGCGACATGGTCGTCGCCGAGTGGCCGGCGCGTGTCGGCACGGTGAGCGTCGAGGAGGGCCAGTTCGTGATGCGGGGTACGCCGGTGCTCACCCTCACCGAACCGGTGTTCACGATCAAGTTGTTCGCCAGCCCCTCCAACCGCGCCAAGTTGGAGGTCGGGCAGGAGGTCACGGTCAACCTGGACGCCGGAGACCAGGAGGTCGCCGGCGTCATCGTCGAGCTCGCCGACTCGGTCACCACCGGCGGAGCCAGCGAGACCTACGAGGGTGTCGTCGACACGAGCGAGGCGCTAGTGGGAGTCGACGGCGCTGTGGTCACAATCGACGTGGTGGTTGCCCAGGCCGTCGATGCCGTGGTGGTCCCGATCGCAGCGGTCCTGACCGACGGAGGCGAGCAGAAGGTACGCGTGGTCACCAGGGCCGGGGTCATAGAACGGAGGATCGTGGAGACCGGGATGCTGGACGGCGCCTACGTCGAGATCGTGTCGGGTGTCTCGCACGGGGAGTACGTGATCCTGGAGATCGACAGGTCGTGACCCAGCCGGAGGTCGGGCGGTGAGCGATGTCCTCCTGAGCCTCGACTGCGTGTCACGCGTCTACGGAGAGCAGGTGAAGGTCCATGCCCTGCGGGACGTGTCGCTGGAGATCCGCGCCGGTGACTTCCTCTCGATCGTGGGACCTTCGGGATCCGGCAAGTCGACCATGCTGGGCCTGCTCGGGGTGCTGGATCTGCCCACCACGGGCACGATCAGGGTCCAGGGAGACGACGTCGCCGCCCTCGGTGATGCAGCGCGGTCGCGCCTGCGCGGCGATGCGATCGGGTTCGTGTTCCAGCAGTTCCACCTGATTCCACACCTGACAGCTGCGGGAAACGTGGAGGCGGCCCTGCTCTACCGCGGCCTGTCTGTGAAGGAGCGGCGCAGGAGGGCCTTCGAGGCCTTGCACAAGGTGGGCCTCGACCATCGACACGACCACAGGCCGATCCAGATGTCGGGCGGCGAACAGCAACGTGTGGCCATCGCCCGCGCGATCGTCACCGAGCCGCTGGTCGTGCTGGCCGACGAGCCGACGGGCGCCCTCGACTCCACGAACGCTGCGAACGTGCTGGAGATCTTCGCCGAGATCCAGACACCGGACCGGGCGATCTGCATAGTCACCCACGACCACGCCGTGGCCGGCTACACCCGGCGCAGGATCTCCATGCTGGACGGTGAGATCGTCACCGACGAACGGCTCGACCCGTCTACGGGTGTCCGATGAGGTGGTTCCGTGAGCTGGTGGGGGTGGCGGTGGCGGGCCTGACGGCGCGCAAGATCCGGACCGTGCTCATCATGCTGGGCCCCATTCTGGGCGTGGCGGCCATCGTGGCGGCAATCGGTATCAACGAGAGCTCCAAGGGTCATCTCAAGGCCGTGCTGAGGGAGCTGGGAACCGACCTGATCGTGGCCAACGCCCAGGACTCCATAGGCGGATTCGGCGGTGACCCCCGGATTCCCGTAGAGGCCGTGGCGCGGGTCGGGAGGTTGCCGGACGTCGTCTCGGTCACCGGCACCCTCCAGATGGCCAACATCGTGACGCTGCCGTTCGAGGACGCCGAGGACTACTACAGGGCCTTCCCCGTGCCGGTCATCGCCACGGGCCTGAACCTCCCCGACACCCTCGAGGTGTCCCTGGTCAGCGGTCGCTTCCTGAACGGGTTCGATGAGGCCTCGGCGGCACGGGTGGCTGTCATAGGACGGGACCTGGCAGACGAGTACGGGTACCTCCGGGGTGAGGCTCGCACGATCCAGTTGAACGGCATCGACTACGGCATCGTCGGGGTACTCGACTACGTCCTGCTCGAGCCGTCGATGGATTCGGCCGTGTTCCTCACGTTCGCCAGTGCCGAGAAGGAGTGGGACATCGACACCGTCGATCCCAGCAGGCTGTACATCCGGGCACCGACCAACACGGAGATGGTCGCCAGGGAGATACCGGTCGTCATCAGCCTCGGTGGCCCGGACGGTGCGAACACCTCCGTTCCGACCGACCTCCTGGATGCCCAGTCCCAGGTCGACGAGAACCTCAACAACCTGACCAAGATGATGGGAGGCCTGGCCCTCGTCGTAGGCGGTGTCGGCATAGCCAACGTCATGTCGATCTCGGTCATACAGAGGTCCACCGAGATAGGCATCAGGCGGGCACTCGGCCACAGTCGGGGGACGATTGCGATGCAGTTCCTGTTCGAGGCCCTGGTCGTGGGCGTGCTGGGAGGCATCATCGGCGCCGCTGCCGGCGCGGCCGTTGTGTGGCTGACGTCGGAGATGCGCGGCTACGTGATGGTGCTCTCGGTGCCCAGCCTGGTCGGTTGGGGCATGCTCTCCGTCGCGGTGGCCGTGGTGGCGGGCCTGTACCCCTCGACCAAGGCAGCCCGCCTGGAGCCGCTGGAGACCCTTCGCCTGGGCTGATGTCGCCCGGGTCGGTCGATCACCGGCCCCGGGGCGCAGGACCTAGCATCGGCGGCGATGACGATCGACCTGCGCGACTACGGCTGGACCGGCGTGCCTCCCCCCGACGGTGGCCGACTGGGTCGCATAGTCCGGGTCGACAGGGGCGAGTGCGATGTGGTGACAGCACTCGGACCTGTGCGGGCGCTCTCCGACTCACACCGCTCCCAGGGGGACACGGCGCCTGCCACGGGAGACTGGGTCCTCCTGGCCGAAGACCCCGAGTCGGGCACGCTCATCTCCGTCGTGCTGCCGCGCTCCAACACGGTGTCGCGTCGCGATCCGTCGGAGGAGGTGGTCGAACAGGTCCTCGTGGCCAACGTGGACGCGGTGCTGATCGTGCACGGCCTGGACCGGCCGCTGCCTGCTGGTCGGCTGGAGCGGTTCCTGATCGTGGCGTGGGACAGCGGTGCCGACGTGGCTGTGGTGCTCACCAAGGCCGACACCAAGGGCTCCTCAGCCGACGATCTGGCGGCGATCGTGCAGGCCGTGGCACCGGGAATACCGGTGCTGCCCGTGGGGCTCGGACACGGCAGCGACGACGGCCTGGCCGCAGTGGCGGCACTGGCCGGCCATGGTCGGACGGTGGCGCTCCTGGGCGAGTCCGGCTCCGGCAAGTCGACGCTCATCAATGCGCTCCTCGGCGAGGACCGCC
>DQOF01000129.1 GCA_015658775.1 Acidimicrobiia bacterium
CAGGACCCGGCCGCCGGCGGTCAGTCGGTTCACGGCGCACCAGGCGGCGTGCAGTGACCCCAGGGGGGTGACCGGTGCGTCGGTGTGGATCGACAGGGGGACCCCGATGTCGAGGGCGGTACGTGCCGAGTTCATGCGTGCAGCCCTGTCGGCTCCGACCGTGGTCGACACGTGCTGGTCGCCCCAGAAGAAGGTGTGGTTGGAGAAGACGTTGGCACAGAGGCCGAGTGCCGCGATGCGCCTGTACTGGCCGGGGGTCGTGAGTTGGGAATGCTGCACGGTGTGCCTGTGGTCCAAGCGGGGGGAGGCGGCAAGTACCTCCTCCACGGCGTCGAGGAACACGTCGACCGCCTCGTCGCCGTTGCAGTGGGCGTGCACGAGCAGTCCGGCCCGGTGGAAGGCACCCAGATGCCCGGCGACCTGCTCCGGGGGTATCTGCCACAGCCCGTTCGGCACGTCGTTGAGGTAGCCGGGGTGGCGCAGGCGGGCCGTCAGGCCCTGGATCGAGCCGTCCAGGACCAGCTTGACGTGGCCGAGCCGGAGCTTGTCGCTGCTTCGCGGACAGAGGGCGGCAACCTCGGCTGCGGCCTCGTCCATGTCGCCGGTAGCGGCGAACCTGGGGTTGTGGAACAACGACACCCTGGCCGGAAAGGCCTCGTCGTCGACCACGCCCGCCCACCGCGAGATGGTCGCCTCGGCGGTGATGGCGCTTGT
Organism: Acidimicrobiia bacterium; assembly: GCA_015658775.1. Lineage (GTDB taxonomy): Bacteria > Actinomycetota > Acidimicrobiia > Acidimicrobiales > MedAcidi-G1 > UBA3125. The sequence continues at coordinate 715 of DQOF01000129.1, forward strand.
CCCGAGATCGGTGAGGGTTGTGACCCCGGCGATGCTGGCGATGTCACCTAGGTGCCGGATGCCCTCGTCGGCCTGTAGACGACCGAAGAAGGACCGGAACGTCCTGCCTGCGAGGAACATGGCGGCAGGCTCCTGCAGTTCGCCGATCGGCCATCCCTCTGCGTCCTTCGGGACGCCCTCGGTGAGGGTGTCGGGCCCGATTCCCTCGGCCTCCATGAGGACGGTGTTCACGGTGGCGAGGTGGGCACTGGCATGTAGGACGAAGATGCGCCTGGTGGTGGAGACGCGGTCCAGGTGCGTCGCCACTAGCCGGTCACCCGGGAAGTAGATGGGGTCGAGGCCCCAGGCCAGGAGAGGCTCGCCGGGATCGGCGATGGCGGCGTCGGCTGCCCGGAGCCGGTCGATGACCTCGTCCACGGATGTGCAGCCGGGCCAGGTCCGTCCGACGGGATCGGTGCGCCCGAAGAAGCCGCAGTAGGTGTGCTGCCAGATGGCGCCGGCCATGCCGTGGCTGTGTGCTTCGACGAAGCCGGGTAGGAGCACCTTGTCGGCGTACCGGCTGTCCACCGTAGCGCCGTCGATCGCCTGCAGGTCGTCGACCGTTCCGAGGGCGAGGATCCAGCCGTCGCGGATCGCCACCGCCTCGGCCTGCGGGTGGTTGGGGTCCATGGTGTGGACGACAGCAGCCGGAAGGATCGTCGTCTGGGTCATGGTGCTCCTGGCTGTGTCCGGCGTGTTACACGACCGTCTCGACAGACACCCGTCGGCGTTGAGTGTAGGTAGCCGGACTTCGGGCATCAGGCTCGCGCGACGAAATGCCTGCACGAGGTCGGGCGGCGCGCATAGTGTCTGGGTACCGAGGAGAGGAGGTGGTCCAGATCAGTAGCAGACATCGTGGGACTTCGGAGGTGGGCGGCCGCTAGGCGGCGCTGGACCACCCGGCGATACCACGCCGACCACCCCCGGACACCGACCGCCGGCTCTTGTCCCCGCCGGCACTTCGGGTTGGATCCGGGAATCCAGACGTACCAGTAGTGGCGTGAGGGCGTGCATCCGCACGCCCTCCGTCGCGTCCGGGGAGGCTCGGTGGGTCGTCCCGGCCAACTAGTCTCGGCGCCCATGGACAGACCTTCGGCCTTCGCCCACCACCGGTTCCTCGGCGACAAGCGCACGCAGCAGGTCTACGACCTGGACGGGGTGGTCGACGAGGAGGCCATGGCCGTGGTCCTGGACGAGCTCATGGGCAGCGAGGCGTTCCTGTGCTTCGGCCCCGACACGCTCGCCGAGGCCCGCAACCAGGGCTACAGGCTGGCCAGGATCTAGCCGGTCACTTGTTAGCCGAACTTCTCCACGCGCTGGCGCACTTCTACGAAGCCCGGGCCGGCACCGACGAGATTCCCATGCTCGACACCGTCGCCGAGGTGCTTATCGGAATCACCGAAGGGGAGTCGCCTACCGCCCCGGAACCGGGACCACTGCCGGTGGTGCGGTTGCTTGAGGGGGTGGATCCCGGGTCCGATGGCCTGTTGGCCGCCTTCCTCTCCGTGGCACCGGACCTGCCATGGACCCAGACCCGCGCCTACGTCGATTCGCTTCCAGCCGAGTTCCTCGACAACTATGGCTACGTGCGCCTGGTCGGATCCGCCGGCGTTGTCCACTCGGAACGTGCGAGCATCGGTATAGGCGTGTGGGGCGCCGGGTTGCAGTATCCCCCGCACGTCCATCCTGCCGAGGAGACCTACCACGTCCTGGCGGGTGACGTGGAGTTCCGCGGCGCCGACGGTGTGTATAGGGCTCTCGGACCCGGCGATGTCGCCCACAACGGGCCGTCGGAGCCGCACGAACTGCGGTTCGGGGACCGGACCTGTGTGGTGGCCTGGGCGTGGACGGGCGAGATCGGTGTGGACGCCCGCCTGGTGGGTTGATCAGGCCCGGTCGGCCGAGGTGTCCCCGGTGGTCTGGCGGCGGATCAGGTTGAGGGCGCTGCCCGCCCTGAACCACCCGATCTGACTCTCGGACATGGTGTGGTCGGTCCGGATGCTCGTGGCGCCGCCCGCCGGATCGGTGATGACGACCTCGACCTGTGAGCCCGGGGCGAGGTCGGCCAGGCCGACGACCGAGACGAGGTCCCTCTCACCGATGCGGTCGTAGTCGGCCGGGTCGGCGAAGGTCAGGGGCAGGACGCCCTGCTTCTTCAGGTTGGTCTCGTGGATGCGGGCGAAGGAGCGGGCGATGACCGCTCTTGCGCCACGGAACCTGGGCTCCATGGCCGCATGTTCACGTGAGGAACCCTCGCCCATGTTCTCGTCGCCCACCGCGACCCAGGCGATGCCGGCGTCGTGGTAGCGGCGGGCGATCTCGGGGTAGGGGCGGGTGTCGCCGTCGGTGACGTCGTAGCCGGTGCCGACCTCGCCGGTGAAGGCGTTGACGGCACCCATGTAGAGGTTGCCCGAGATGTTCTCGAGGTGGCCGCGGTAGCGAAGCCAGGGACCGGCCATGGAGATGTGGTCGGTGGTGCACTTGCCCTGCGCCTTGAGCAGCACGGGCATGTCGGTGATGTCCTCGCCGTCCCAGGCTGGGAACGGGGTCAGCACCTGCAGCCGGTCGCTGGAGGGGGAGACCGCGACCTCTATGCCGCTGCCGTCCTCCGGCGGCGCCACGAACGTGTCCACGCCCGGGTCGAAGCCCAGTGCCGGTAGTTCCTCGCCGGGGCCGACACTCAGTCGGACCTCCTCGCCGGCATCGTTGACGAGGGTGTCGGTGGCCGGGTCGAAGTCGAGGCGACCGGCCAGGGTGAGGGCGATGACGGTCTCCGGCGAGGTCACAAACGCATGCGTGGTGGCGTAGCCGTCGTTGCGCCTGGGGAAGTTCCGGTTGTAGCTGGTGACGATGCTGTTGGGGACGCCGTCGGCCACGTCCTTGCGGTCCCACTGGCCGATACAGGGGCCACATGCGTTCGCCAGCACGGTGGCGCCGAGGGCCTCGAAGTCCGCGAGCAGGCCGTCGCGCTCGATGGTGGCCCTGACCTGCTCGGAGCCCGGCGTGACGAACAGGGGAGCCCTTGCCGAGAGGCCCTTGGCAACGGCGTCCCTGGCGATGCTGGCGGCCCTGGTTATGTCCTCGTAGCTGGAGTTGGTGCAGGAGCCGATGAGGCCCGCACTCACCTTGAGGGGCCAGCCGTTGGCGACTGCCTCGGCTCCAAGGTCGGCGACGGGTCGGGCCAGGTCGGGGGTGTGGGGGCCGTTGATGTGCGGCGAGAGGGTCGAGAGGTCGATCTGGATCACCTCGTCGAAGAAGTCTCCGGGCGAGGCCTCTACGGCCTCGTCAGCCCGTAGGTGGTGGGCGACGGCGTCGGCGGCGTCGGCGATGGCCTCGCGGCCGGTGGCCTTCAGGTAGCGGGCGATGGCGTCGTCGTACGCGAACAGGGACGTGGTGGCGCCGATCTCGGCGCCCATGTTGCAGATGGTGCCCTTGCCGGTTGCCGACAGGCAACGGGCGCCGGGCCCGAAGTACTCGACTATGGCGCCCGTGCCGCCCTTCACGGTGAGGATGTCGGCAACCTTCAGGATCACGTCCTTGGGGGCGCTCCAGCCGTTCAGCTCGCCGGTCAGGTGGACGCCGATGAGTTTCGGCCACCTGTCGTTCCAGGCGAACCCCGTCATGACGTCGACCGCGTCGGCGCCGCCCACGCCCACGGCGACCATGCCCAGGCCGCCGGCGTTGGGGGTGTGGCTGTCGGTGCCGATCATGAGCCCGCCCGGGAAGGCGTACTGCTCGAGCACGACCTGGTGGATGATGCCCGATCCGGGCTTCCAGAATCCGGCGCCGTAGCGGGCGCAGACCGACTCCAGGAAGTCGTAGACCTCGGTGTTGTCCTCGACGGCGGCGAGCAGGTCACGCTTGGCGTCGTCGCGGGCGAGGATGAGGTGGTCGCAGTGGGTGGTGGTCGGCACCCGGACCTCATCGAGCCCGGCGGTCATGAACTGCAGCCACGCCATCTGGGCCGTGGCGTCCTGCATAGCCACTCTGTCGGGTCGCAGGTCGACGTAGGAGACTCCACGTTCGAGGCCGGCGTCCTCGGGGTCGTCGAGATGGTTGACGAGGACCTTCTCGGCGAGGGTGAGCGGCCGCCCGAGACGGTGTCGGCCGATGTCGGTGCGCTCGTCGAGGGTCGCGTAGACCTGCTCGACCAACTCGATCGGCGTGCTGGCGAAAACTGCCATGGTTGTGGAGGTCCTTCTGTGCGGTGGACGGCATCGCCCATGCTGCCCGCCCATGGACCCCGCTCATCAACTGGGCGGTCATGGGCCGATGGTGGCGGAGCAGCGCTGGTCCGGTGTCGAGGCTAGCGAGGCTGGGTCTGGCTGCCCCGGTCTGGCAGCCCGGGTCTAGCCAACGGGGCCACTGATAGGTTCCGGCCATGGGCATCCTGGACGAGGACGTGCGTCGGGTTCGCGAGGAAACAGACATCATCCGGCTCATAACCCAGCACACCCAGCTCAAGAAGACCGGCCGCCAGTGGATGGGCCTCTGCCCCTTCCACGGCGAGAAGTCGCCGTCCTTCTCGGTCAATCACGAGAAGGGCGTGTACTACTGCTTCGGCTGCCAGGTGCATGGCGACGCGATCGAGTTCGTCCGGGAGATCGAGCACCTCGACTTCGTTGGTGCGGTCGAATACCTGGCCGGCAGGGCCGGCATCACGCTGCGCTACACGGACCACAGCGAGGGCAGGGCACACAGCCGGCGAAAGCTTCTCTCCGAGGCGATCGCCAGGGCTGTCGCCTTCTACCACGATCAACTCCTGAACGATCCGTCTGCACGTCCGGCACGCGAGTACCTCCGGTCGCGGGGCTTCGACGGTGAGGTCGCCCGGCGGTTCTCGATCGGCTGGGCGCCCGACGACTGGTCACAGTTGTCGAAGCACCTGGGGATCTCCGACGACGACCTGAGGGCGTCCGGCCTGGGCGCGGTCAACAAGCGGGGAGGGCAGTACGACGCCTTCCGGGCCCGGATCATGTTCCCGATCTTCGACGAGCGGGGCGACCCCGTGGGCTTCGGTGGCCGCAAGCTGCCCGACGCAGAGGGCCCCAAGTACAAGAACACCTCCGACGCCGCCGAGAACTATTCGAAGAGCCGCGTGCTCTACGGACTGAACTGGGCTAAGACTGAGGCGGGCCCGGTAGACGAGATAGTCGTCTGCGAGGGCTACACCGACGTGA
>DQOF01000113.1 GCA_015658775.1 Acidimicrobiia bacterium
AACTCGCCCCGGTCCACGTTCTCGCGGCCGAGGCGCGTCGAGGTGACCAGCAACTCGGCTATCAGGTCCAGGTCCGTGGTGCGACCGCCGGCGGTAGCGAGCGCCTCGATGAGGTCGTCCAGGCCGTCGTCGCCGGTGCGGTAGTGGCGCAGGTTCGTCCGGTCGGTCGCGTTCCGGTTCCTCATGCTCCGACGAGGGGGATGAGGATGCGCCCGTCGTCAGCGGTGGTCACATCCAGGCGGGTACCCCGCTCGACACGGCCGTAGAGGGTGGTGCGTTGTGCGAGGGTGCGACCGAGGGGTTCGACCAGTCGCCTCAGCTCGACCTCGGTGACCTGCTGGCCGTGGTCGGCGCCGGCGGCCCGTGAGATGTTCTCGTCGACGAGGGTGCCCCCCAGGTCGTTGACCCCGGCCCGGAGGAGTTGGCCGACACCGTCGAGCCCGATCTTGACCCATGAGGCCTGGATGTTGGGGATGAGGCCCTGGTACGCGATTCGGGCGGCTGCATGCATGAGGAGAGTCTCGCGGAAGGTGGGGCCACGGCGGGCCCTGCGCTGTAGGTAGATGGGTGCGGCCATGTGCACGAACGGAAGGCCGACGAACTCGGTGAAGCCACCGGTCTCCTTCTGGAGGTCCCGGCAGACCAGCAGGTGCCGGATCCAGTGCCCGGGTTGCTCGACGGATCCGAACATGATCGTGATGTTGGATCGCAGTCCCACGGAATGCGCAGTCCGGTGCGCCTCCAGCCACTCCTCCGTGTTGATCTTGTCGGGACACAGGACTGCCCGGATGTCGTCGTCCAGAATCTCTGCGGCCGTGCCGGGGAGCGAGCGGAGGCCGGCGTCCATGAGGCGGCGCAAGTAGTCGGCGAGGGGCTCGTCTAGCCGCCGGGCTCCCACGGTCACCTCCAGGGCCGTGAAGCCGTGGACGTGTATGTCGGGGACAGCCTGGCGGACCGCCCGGGTGACCTCGATGTAGTAGTCGCCATCGAAGTCTGGGTGGATGCCTCCCTGGAGGCACACCTCGGTGGCGCCCATCCGGGCAGCCTCGGCGGCCCGCCGGACGATCTCCTCTGTCTCGAGTAGATAGGGGGTTCCCCGCAGGTTGAGGGAGAGCGGGCCCTTGGAGAATCCGCAGAACCGGCACTTGTAGGTGCAGACGTTCGTGTAGTTGATGTTCCTGTTGGCGACGAAGGTGACCTCGTCTCCGACGGCCCTGCGCCTCAACTCGTCGGCCACCTCGGCCACCGCCACGACCTCGGGGCCGCGGGCGGCGAAGACGGCCGCCAACTCGTCAGCTTCCGCCTCCTGGCCTGCCAGGACCCCGTCCAGGACCTCGCGCAGCCGGCCGCCGGCCGCCGCCGGGCCGGCGATCAGGATGGTCGGGCTGACGGGCGCACCTGAGTACCAGGTGGTCGACTGCCCGCTGAGTCGGCGGACGGTGGTGCCGTCATCCCGGTTGGTCGTCTTGAGGATCTCGGGGAACACTGCACCGGGGTCGTCCCTCCCCATGCCCTCGGCGTCGCTGCGGTCCATGACGGGGAACCGCAGCCCTTCGTCCAGCCAGCGGTCGGGCTCGAGGACGTACTCCGGATAGATGGTGAGGCGGGGGGCCAACACGTGCCCGCGGGCCTCTGTGACCTGGCGCAGGCGTGCGAGGGAGGGCCACGGACGTTCGGGGTTGACGTGGTCGGCGGTGACGGGTGAGACGCCTCCCCAGTCGTCGATACCGGCATCGAGGAGGGCGCCGAAGTCGTCGGAGAGGTTGGGTGGTGCCTGGACGTGGACCTCGGGCTGCAGGATCAGCCTGGCCAGGGCTATGGCCTCGAGGAACACGTCGTCGGGACAGGGTTGTGTCGAGTGCATGGCGGTGTCGGCCTTCGGCAGGAAGTTCTGGACGATCACCTCCTGGACGTGGCCGTGCCGGCCGTGGGAGTCGGCGATCGCCTGCAGCGTGGCGATGCGCGACGAGCGGTCCTCGCCGATGCCGACGAGGATTCCCGTGGTGAAGGGGATGCCCAGGCGGCCCGCTGCCTCGAGGGTTGCCAGACGCCGGTCGGGGGTCTTGTCGGGAGAACCCCGATGGCATGCCAGGTCCCCGTCGAGGGACTCCAGCATCATCCCCTGTGAGGCCGAAACCGTGCGGAGATGGGCAAGCTCGTCTTCGTGGAGGGCACCGGCGTTGGCGTGGGGGAGCAGGCCGGTCTCGTCCAGGACGAGGCGCGCCATGGCGGCCAGGTAGTCGACCGTGGAGGCGTGTCCATGGCGTGCCAGCCAGTCGGCGGCCACCGGGTAGCGGAGTTCGGGACGCTCACCCAGAGTGAAGAGGGCCTCGTGGCAGCCGACCGCCGCTCCTGCCCTGGCGATCTCCAGCACCTGGTCGGGCTCCATGTAGGGGGCATCCAGGCGCGCCGGCGGTCGGGCGAATGTGCAGTACCCGCAGCGGTCACGGCAGAGCATCGTGAGTGGGATGAAGACCTTGGGGCTGAACGTGACCCGGCTTCCGTGGTGTCTGTCGCGCACAGCCCTCGCCGCGGCCAGGAGGTCGTCGCCGGTCAGGTCCGTCGGGGCGCCGTGGGTCATGTGCCCACCAATGCGATCTCGCGCCTCAGGCCGGGGCCCGGGCGACTGCGGATGTGGTGTGGGAGTACCGGCTCGTCGCAGGACGGGCAGGTGACCACCTGGTCGAGGGGGGTGCCACAGGAGTCGTGGATGAGGAGGGTCGGAGGACGGTCGTGGGCGTACCAGCGGTCCCCCCAGCGCATGAGTGCGACGAGCGACGGGGAGAGGTCCGTTCCCTTGTGGGTCAGACGGTACTCGTGGCGGAGGGGGCGCTCCTGATAGGGCACGCGGTCGACTATGCCGTGCTCGACCAGCCGTTGGAGGCGTTCGGTGAGCAGGTTCCGGGCGATGCCGAGGTCGCGTTGGATCTCCTCGAATCGCCGGACGCCGCGGAACAGGTCACGCAGGATTAGCAGGGTCCACCGGTCACCGACGGCATCCAGGGTCGCCGCGATCGAACAGGGTACGGGTGCCATGGCCGGGACCATAGCAGTCCGTTGCGAATCTAAACGGACCAGGCCCGAAGCGGTGGTTCGGGCAGTTCGTCAGGTGTGGAGGCCGGCCGGCTCAGAGGGAGGCGGCCTTGACGGTCAGGCTCGCAAGGAGTTCGTCGAAGGACTTGGCGAATGCCGCCACGCCCTCCTCCTCGAGTCGCCTGGACACGTCATCCAGATCGACGCCCGCGGCCGTGAGTGCTGCTAGCACCCCACGTGCCGCCCCGGGGTCGGCATCCACGGTCCGTGCGACGGTGCCGTGGTCCTCGAATGCCTCGAGTGTGGCGTCGGGCAGCGTGTTGACGGTGTCGGTCCCTATCAGGGTGTCAACGTAGAGCGTGTCGGGGTAGGCGAGGTTCTTTGTCGAGGTGGATGCCCACAGGGGCCGCTGTACTCGCGCGCCCCGTGCTGCCAGCGCCTCCCAGCGTGGGCCGCTGAAGGCCTTCCGGAAGAGCTCGTAGGCGACCTGCCCCTGTGCGACGGCACCCCGGCCACGCAGGTCCAGGGCCTCCCGGGTCCCGATGGCGTCCAGGCGGCGGTCCACCTCGGTCTCGGTACGGCTGATGAAGAAGGAGGCGACCGATGCCACGCCGGCCAGGTCGCCGGGGCAGGCCTCCAGGCCCGAGACATATGCCTCCATGACCTCCAGGTACCGGTCCAGCGAGAATATGAGGGTCACGTTCACACTGCGCCCCTCGGCGATCATCTGCCTCACGGCCGGAACGCCCTCTGCCGTCGCCGGGATCTTCACGAGGAGGTTGGGACGGTCGATGCCCTGGTGGAGTTCCCGGGCGGCGCTGATGGTCCCGACGGTGTCGGTGGCCAGGGCCGGGTCCACCTCGACGGACACGTAGCCGTCGACCCCCCCGGAGGACTCGTAGACGGGCCGCAGGATCTCGAGGGCGTCCACGATGTCGGTGGTGACGAGGGTCCAGTAACTCTCCTCGATCGAGCGTCCGGCGTCCGCCAGCGACTTCAGCTGCGTGTCGTAGTCGTCGGTGCCGGTCATCGCCTTCTGGAAGATCGAGGGGTTGGAGGTGATGCCGCGCACCCCGCGGTCGATCCACTCCTGCAGTTCGCCGGAGGTGATCCACCCCCGCTTCAGGTTGTCCAGCCAGGGGCTCTGGCCCTGCTCGCTGTAGAGGTCGTGTAGTCGGGTCATCGTGTCTCCCTTCGGTTCCAATCCGCGTGCGTCGCGCTCACTGTCTGGAGGCCAGCAACTCGTCGACCGTCGTCACGACAGCGCCGGGTGTGATCCCGAGTCTGGTCATCGCCTCGCCTCCCGGAGCGGATGCGCCGAACCTGTCGATGCCGACGCTGCGGTCGGCCCACATGGCCCATCCGAAAGTGACACCTGCCTCGACCGAGACGGTCGGCACGCCGGGCGGTAGCACCGAGTCCCGGTATCCGCCGTCCTGGGCGGCGAAGAGGTCGGTCGACGGCATCGACACGACCCGCACGGCCCGACCGGCGGCGGTCAGGGTTGCCGCGGCGTCAAGGGCCACGGCGACCTCGCTGCCGGTACCGATCAGGACCACCTCGGCAGTTCCCTCGGAGTCGGCGAGCACGTATCCGCCGCGTGCGACGGCCTCGTGGTCCGAGGTGCCGGCCAGGACCGGAACGTCCTGACGGGTCAGGAGGATCGCCGAGGGGCCGTCGGACTCGACCACCAGGCGCCACACGCCGGCTGTCTCGTTGGCGTCGGCGGGACGGAACACGGTCAGGCCGGGCATGGCCCGAAGGGCGGCAGCGTGCTCGACCGGCTGGTGTGTGGGGCCGTCCTCGCCAACCCCGACGGAGTCGTGGCTCCAGACGAAGACGGTCCGGGCCCTGCTCAGGGCGGCCAACCGGACGGCACCGCGCATGTAGTCGCTGAAGACGAGGAAGGTGCCGCATACGGGGAGCGTTCCACCGTGGAGGGCCAGCCCGTTGCAGATGCCCCCCATGGCGTGCTCGCGGACCCCGAAGTAGATCTGCCTGCCCTCTGGGCAGTCCGCGCCCTGCACCCCGTGGCCGGTGATGGTGGTGCCCGTGTTGCCGGTGAGGTCGGCGCCGCCTCCCATCAGGCCGGGTACGAAGTCGAGCAGCGCCTGTATGCACGCACTGCCGGCCTTGCGTGTTGCGACCGCCTGGCCGGGCTCCCAGGACGGAAGGCTGTCGCTCCAGCCGGGTACTCCGGTGCCGGCCAGACAGGCGTTCCATGCGGCCAGGTCGCCCTTGTAGTCGTCGAGCCGGGTCAGCCAGCCCTTCCGGGCCGAAGCACCCCTCCTGCCCGCGGAGTCGTAGAGGGCGAGCACCTCGTCGGGCACCCAGAAGGACTCGGCCTCCGGGAGGCCCATGCGGCGCTTGGTCTCGGAAATGCCCTCGTCGGTGAGCGAGTAGCCATGGATCGCCGATTTGTCCACATCGGGCGAGGGGGTACCTATGTGGCTCCGCAGGACGATCAGGGAGGGTCGGTCCTCGACGGCCATGGCCTGGCAGAGGGCGGCCTCAATGGCGTCCAGGTCCTCGGCTGCGTCCCCCAGGTCGACCACGTGCCATCCGTAGGCGGCGAAGCGCAGGGGTGCATCGTCGGAGAGGGCCAACTCGGTCGGGCCGTCGATCGTCACGTGGTTGTCGTCGTAGATGGCCGTCAGCCGGTCCAGCCCCAGATGGCCCGCCAGGGAGGCGGCCTCGTGGCTGATGCCCTCTGCCAGGTCGCCGTCGCCGCAGACGACGAAGGTCCGATGGTCGCACAACTCTGAACCGAACCGGGAGCGCAGGTTCCGCTCGGCGATCGCCATGCCGACAGCGTTGGCCAGTCCCTGTCCGAGGGGGCCGGTGGTGACCTCGACTCCGGCGGTGTGGTCGACCTCGGGGTGTCCGGGGGTGCTCGAACCCCATTGCCTGAAGGCGCGCAGGTCGTCGAGCGTCAGGCCGTGGCCGGTCAGGTGGAGCATCGAGTACAGGAGGATCGAGGCGTGGCCCGCCGAGAGGATGAACCGGTCGCGATCGGGCCAGGAGGGGTCGGAGGCGTCGTAGGTCATGATGCGCGTCCACAGCACGTGGGCCAGTGGGGCCAGTGCCATGGCGGTGCCCTGATGGCCGGACCTGGCTGCGTGGGGAGCGTCCATTGCAAGGCCCCGGACCACGTCGATTGCGTGCCGCTCGAGCTCGGCCTCAGTCATGTCGGTTCCCCAGCCTCTGCTCACCAGCATCGCGGCGGCCACCATAACCGCACGCCTCCCCGCTGCCGGTCACCTCTCCGGCATCGGCCGGGTCGGGTGTCCGGGCCGTGGGGGCAGCCTCAGTCGGCGTCCTCGACACCGAACAGGAGGGCCGATGCCGTGAAGCCGTGCAGGAAGTGGCGACCCCCGATCGGGCCCATCTCACCGGCGCAGAACATCCCGCCCAGGACCGTGGTGTCGAGGCCGTCAGCAAGGTGCTCGGCGTCGTGGCCCGACCTTCCGAAAAGGTGCGAACCCCGACCGTTGCAGGTGAATACGAGGGCACTCTCCGCCCGGAGCGGCTGGACAAGGGCCGCAAGCTCGGCGCTGGCGGTACGGGCGTCGCGCACGTGGAACTGGACGGTCGTACCCACCTCGGGGCGGTCGCCGATCGCCACTGCGCCACTCGAGCGATCGGCCCCGATGACGGCCCGGATGATGAAGTCGCCCAGCCCGAAGGAACCCTGATGCTCGTCCACGACCAGGCCGATGTGCAGGCCCCTGCGCATGAGGTCCCGCTCGTCATCGTCGGCACCCGCCATGATCTCCTCGAGACGCGTCAGGGCAGGGCGCCCGCCCAACTCCCTGATCAGGTTGCCGGTTGCGGCGGTCACGGTGAACGGGTCGCCCACGGGTCGACAGCCCTGGGAGACCAGGGGTCGTACCCCGAGGCCCGCAGGGAGGGCCGCCACCACGGCACCGTCGGTGAAGACCTCGTCGTCCAGCAGGAGGCGATTCCCGCCGGGCCGCGAGCCAGCCGACGCCAACCCGCCAACGAGGGTGGTTCCCCCGGGTACCGATGCCAGGAGGGCGTCGGCGTCGAACGAGAAGGGGTCGCCGATTGCCAGGAAGGACACGCCGTCACCGAGGTCGGGCGGAAGTGGCGTACCGGGCTCCAGCCGGAACAGGTCTACCGGCCCGGTGTGGCCGGCCCAGAGGACCATGGCCGACGTCTCCTCGACCTCCTGGCGGTGTGCGAGGACCGATACCGCCGTGGCCCCCAGAAGGTGGCGGGCCCCGAGTGTCTCCCTCACGACGCGGCCGAGCCGTCCTGCCTCTGCGACGTGGGGTGCCGTCAGGAACAGGACCGCCATGTCCGGGCCGGGGCCGATGCGCTCCAGGACCTGGCCGACGACCTCGCCGATGGCGACGCCTGCATCGGGGTGTTCGGAGAGGGCGACGGCGAAGCGCACGCGTTCGACCACCCGGGGGATCCGGTGTCAGCCCGTCGGCTGGGTGGGGGCGAGGAGGGTGTAGGGGACGATGGTGGCCGGTCCCTCGTCTATCCGGCAGTGGGCTTCGACGGTTCCTGGCTCATCGAACGACAACTCCGCGCGGACCAGCCGGTATCCGAAGCGACCGGGTTCGACCGTGATCGGCTGGACGTTGCGGGCGACCTGTTCGCCGTCGCGTCGGTAGAC
>DQOF01000096.1 GCA_015658775.1 Acidimicrobiia bacterium
CCAAGCCACTGCCGTACGTCCGTTCCAAGACGAGGATCCTGAGCGACGAAACTGTCGATTTCGGCATCTGGGGATTCGACGGCTCGGCGATAGACGGCTTCAGCCGGATACAGGAGAGCGACGTGCTGGCGCGCCCCGACGCCAGCACCTTCGAACTGCTGCCGTGGGCATCGCCCGACGAGCCCTCTGGCACCGTCTTCTGCGACATCGTGAACCTGGACGGGACCCCGTTCGAGGGCGACCCCCGGCAGGTCCTGCGCCGCAACCTCGAACGGGCCCGGGAGGAGGGCTACGAGATGTTCTGTGCCCCCGAGGTCGAGTTCTTCTATCTGGCCCAGAACACCGGTACACCCGTTCCCCTCGACCGTGCCTCGTATTTCGACCTGACCACCACGGACATCTCGTCGGACCTCCGCAAGCGCACCCTCCACATGCTCGAGGCACTGTCGATCCCCGTGGAATATTCCTTCCACGAGGACGCCCCCAGCCAGCACGAGATCGACCTGCAGTACACCGATGCCCTGAGCATGGCCGACTCGATCATGACCCTGCGCCTCACCGTGAAGAAGATCGCCATGGAACAGGGCGTGTACGCCACCTTCATGCCGAAGCCGATGAACGGCGTGCAGGGCTCCGGCATGCACACCCACTTGTCCCTGTTCCGCGACGGCGTGAACGCCTTCTACGACGGTGGAGACGACGACCTGTCCGACACCGCCCGCTCGTTCATCGCCGGCCTGCTCCACCACGCCAGGGAGATCACCGCCGTAACAAACCAGTTGGTGAACTCGTACAAGCGGATCAACGAGGGGTACGAAGCCCCCCGCTACGTGTCATGGGCCCGCAACAACCGGTCGGCGCTGGTACGTGTGCCTGTCACCAAGACCGGGAAATCCGAGTCGACCAGGGTCGAATACCGGGCACTGGATCCGGCCTGCAACCCATATCTGGCGTTCTCGGTGCTGCTGGCGGCTGGGCTCCGCGGGGTCAGGGACGGCTACGATCTGATGCCGGAGGCGGCCGTGAACTTCTCTGAGTTGAGCCGGACCGAGCAACGGGAACTCGGCGTTGCGAACCTTCCCACGAACCTCTCCGAGGCACTCGACGAGATGGAGGATTCGGAGTTGGTACGAGACGCACTCGGCGACCACATCTTCGAGTGGTTCCTGCGCAACAAGCGCGCCGAGTGGACCGAGTACCAGAGGCAGGTCACCCCGTTCGAGTTGGAGCAGTACCTACCCAACTGGTGATGGGTAGGCCACCTACGACGCCCCCGCTGATGAACCCCCTCCTCGTCTTCCCCGACCCGCCGCCACCCGAGTTGGCCCAGGCGCTCGACCTGGGCGGCTGGGCCTGGAAGGCCGTCGACGATCCGGACCGGGCCGTCGTCGACGAACCCGACGAGGGCTGGGCCGGAGCCGTCGTTGTGGCAGACACCGATCCGGAGGCGGCGTTCCTCATGTGCCGGCGCCTGCGCAAGGGCGAGATGCCGCTCGAACCCCTGCTGCTGCTCGTCGGTGCAGCCCAGGTCGCCGACCTCAAGCTGCGTGACGACCTCTTCGACGACTTCAGCCTCACACCTGTCCGACCAGCCGAACTGGAGGCGCGCCTACAGCACCTGTTCTGGCGCACGGGTCGCGGAACCCGACCGGAACTCATCGAGTACGGGCCCCTCGCCCTGAACCTGGAGACCTACCAGGCGGCGGTCAACGGCAGCCCCCTGGACCTCACGTACATGGAGTACGAACTGCTCAAGTTCCTGGCCTCCCACCCCGGAAAGGTGTTCACGCGCGAGACCCTCCTGAGCCGTGTCTGGGGCTACGACTACTACGGTGGCGCCAGGACCGTCGACGTGCACATCCGCCGACTCAGGGCGAAGCTGGGAGAGGAACACGCAGGCCTCATCCACACCGTGAGGTCGGTGGGCTACCGGTTCGGCCAGTCCCGGTGGGGCGTCTGAACCGGCTCTGAGACGGGTCAGTCGGGGGCGGGACCGGCGTACGGGTTGGCTTCGCTGACGCCGAGGAGCTCGGACCCCTCGTGCGCAGCGTCGACGTCCGTCTTCAGGAGCCGACCCAGGAGCGCTGCACCGACGGCACCGCTCATGAGGATGCCCACGGGCATCACGACCACCAGAACCACGATCATGATCACTGCTCCGGCCATGGATGCAGTCTGTCATCCCGGCCACACGACCGCACGCCTCGTGCCCGTCGGTCGGGACCCTCGACTCACCCGACGTGGGCCCAGGCCTCGACCTCGACACAGGCGCCGATAGGCAGGGCCGCCACGGCCACCGCCGAACGGGCCGGCCTGTGGTCACCGAACGCCTCGCAGTACAGCTCGTTCATGCGCGTGTAGTCACCGATGTCGGTGAGGAACACCACGGTCTTGACCACATCGTCGAGGGACGCCCCCTCGGACTCGAGCAACGCACGCATGTTGGCCATCGCCCGGGGCAACTCTGCGTCCAAGCCACCGTCGACCAGCCTTCCGTCGGCCAGGCCGACCTGGCCTGAGACGACCAGGAGGTCACCGGCGCGGACGATGGGGGTGTAGGGACCGACCTGTCCGGACATCTGGCATCCCTTTCCGACGGGGGTTCTGCTTCGTGAGGATTCGATGATCGCGCGTGGAGCAGGCTCGTACCCGCACCCGCCGCCGGTCAGGCGCCGACGGGCCAGTCGGGAGGTGCCCCCAGGTAGAGCCATGTGGCTGCGGCCACCGCCGCGAACACCGCATCGGAGCCGTTGCGGGGCGGACCTGTGTCGTGCTCGATCCGGATGTCGATGTGCGGTGTCTCGGTCGCCCGCACCACACCGAATGACCGCACGGTCAGGTCGTGGACGACGCCGTCAGGGTCCACGGCCAGCGCCTCCGAGGTGACCCAGCTCCATGCCATGTGGGCGGCCCCGATGCAATAGGACCGCAGTACGGTGGAATCCATCGGATCGCCGCAGCGGACCGAGACACGGATGCCATCGGCGTCGACGTCAGCGGTGGCCACGGCACCGTCAGGCGAGGTGATGCGGCCCGCCGACCCCCGGGCTCCGGCCAGCAGCACGAGGGCCTCGGCCCAACCTGCGGCACGGATCGCCACCGACGTCGGCGGCCCGGCCACGTCCACCTCCTCGACGACGAGGCCGGGCGCCACAGTGCCGATCACCGCGGCGATGCCCGGCGTCCTGACGACCCGCAGCACGCCGGAACCGTCGGACATGGCACCACCGGCGACCGGCGGCCGCTTGGCACCGAGCCGGACGGTGTCCTCGCGTGTGAGCACGGCCAGCACCGCACGACCGTGCTCGGCGGCCAGGGCCCTGGCCGCAGCAGGTGTGGGGGAGCCCTGCTTGGAGCCGAAGGCGCCACCGTTCGCCAGCGGGCTGACGGGCTCTCCCCCGGGCTCACACCATGAGGCGTCGGTCTCCAGGTAGGCGGGTTCGACCCATGTGGTGCGGAGCACCGCGTCCCAGTCGCCCGGCGGTGCGTCCAGCGGTGGAAGGGCGTCGATGGTGGTCCGCCTGCCCTGCACCGTTCCGACCGCCAGGCGCACCTCGGCGAGCGTCTCGCCGACCGCCCAGCCCCCGACACCGTCGGGGATCGCGACCAGCGCCCCCTCGGGGGCCGTGTCGGCGGCGAAACCGCCTCGGCCCAGGACCACATCCGGGCCCACTGCCTGCGCTGTCCGTCCCTCGACGGCGGCCCTGGCCTCGGCCCCGTCACCTGTCGTCGGCCTGGTCCCTATTCCGTAGGACTCCCAGGCCTCGACCACCGTCTGCCAGCCGGTGCACCGGCAGAGGTGCGCATGGAGGGCCCTGGCGGCGCGGTCCGTGTCGTCGACACCGGCGGCCCGCAGGCCCGCGAACCTCACGACGATGCCCGGGGTGCAGAAGCCGCACTGGCTGCCGCCCGTGCTGCAGAACGCATCGGCCCACGCCGCCTGCTCGACCACATCCAGTCCGTCGAGCGTGGTGATCGACCGGCCCGCCACCCTCCGTGCCGGGGTCACACACGAGACACGCGCCTGGCCGTCGACCAGCACAGTGCAGCAGCCGCACTGGCCCTGCGGGCTGCAACCGTCCTTGACCGACGTGATCCCCAACTGCCCCCGGAGTACCTCGAGCAGGGTGCCGCCGTCGTCCCTGACCGAGACGGCGCGACCGTCGACCGTCAACTGCAGCGAGGCCTCCGGTGTCTCGTCGTGCCCGTCATCCATACGACGAGTGTGCCCCAGAAGACGGTCCGGAACGACCCGTTACCCTCAGTCGGGTGATACCTGAATCCAGACTGCTGACCCGACGGCAGGCGCTTGCCGGAATCGTCGGAGTAGCCGGCGGCCTCGTGCTCATGGGCTGTGGCGACCAGACCACCTCGTCGCCGACGACCACCACACCGGACAGCCTCACCCTGGGTGCCCGTTTCGCCGACGGGTTCCAGGCGCCGACCGTGATCGCCGCCGGCAGCCCCCAGCGGGCGCCCTACGTGCTGATAGGGGCAGACGGTTGGCCGGCCACCGACGTTCCGGACAGGATCGAGATGACGGTCACACAGGGGGACACGGTCGTCCACACCGGGACCGTCGACAGACACGGCGAAGATCATGTGATCCCCTACTTCCCCCTGGTCTTCACACCGCCCACCGCCGGCGACTACGCGGTGCGCAGCGCAGGCATGCCCGGCAGGCACCGACTACGAGTGGCAGAGGCGAGTGAACTCGACCTGGTGCAGGTGGGCGACCAGATGGTGCCCGTGGACACCCCGACAATCGCCGACCCGCTCGACGTGACACCGATATGCACCTGGCCGGACGGCCCCTGCCCGCTACATGGACTGACCGTCCGCGGGGCACTGGCCCGGCGGGGGCCGACCGCCCTGTTGATCGCAACGCCGCGGTTCTGTCAGCAGGACGTCTGCGGACCGGCTGTCGACGTGGTCGTCGCCGAAGCAGCCGACCGCGGTGGGTCCTGGTCGGTCGTCCACGCAGAGGTATTCGTGGCGCCCGACGACAACGACTTCACGCTGGCGCCGGCCGTGACCGCCTACGGCCTGACCTTCGAACCCAGCCTGGTGGTGGCCGACAGGGACGGCGTCGTGACCGCCGTTCTCCACTTCACGCTGGACGCTGTCGAGGTCCGCGAAGCGTTCGATACAGCAGTGTGATCGTGGGGCCCGCTGCGCCTACCCCGTCCCGGTCGGGGCGGTCGGGTCGTAGGGCTTCCCGGTAGAGGTTCTGGCCTAGGAGAAGCTCTGGCCGCAGCCGCAGGTGCGCTCGGCATTGGGGTTGTTGATCGCGAACCCCGCGTCGGTGATGCCGTCCTTGTAGTCGAGGGTGGCGCCGTCGAGAAGTTGGGCGCTGGACGGATCGACCACGACCCTGACATCACCGAACGTCAACTCGATGTCGTCGACTGCCTTGTCCGTGTCGAAGTACATCTCGTAGCTGAACCCTGAACATCCGCCGGGGCGGACCGCCACGCGCAGCGCCATGCCTGCCTCGTCCTCG
>DQOF01000204.1 GCA_015658775.1 Acidimicrobiia bacterium
GTCGCCGGTCCAGATGGCCACCGTCCGGCCGGGCGTCCTGCCGGTCCGCGAGCCGCGAGCTGCCTCCGACATTCCGGTCGAGATGCTGCAGGTCGGGATCTCGTCACGGGTCACGGTGACCGAGCGGGTACGCGAGGACGACAGCGACCTGCTGGCGACCGCGCTGGTGGTAATCGGTGTAGGCGTCGGGGTCGACCCGGCGCTCTACCCGGACCTGCGACGGCACGCCGAGGCCATCGGTGCCGAACTCTGCGCGACCCGCAGGGTGACCGACCGGGGCTGGATGCCGAGGGCCAGACAGGTGGGCATAACCGGCCACTCGATAGCGCCGCGGCTCTACGTGGCGGTCGGCGCCTCGGGGAAGTTCAACCACATGATCGGCGTGCGGTCGGCCGACACGATCGTCGGAATAAACACCGACACCGACTGCGAGTTGTGGGACTCGTGCGACATCGGGCTGGTTGGCGACTGGCGGGATGTGCTCGAGCGCCTGATCCCGCGGCTGGCGGTCGAGTTGGGCCGGTCCAGACAGGCGTAGGGCGGCCTCTCAGCCGTCGATGCCTGCCGCTCGCAGCGCTGCTGCGTCGACCCACTCGAGGCTCAGGATGTGCGTGGCTGCGAGCACCACGGGCGGGGCGAAGCCGGCCTCGTGGGCTTCCTGCCACCGGCCGGCGCAGAGGCACCACCGGTCGCCCGGCTGCAGGCCGGTGAACCCCGGACGGGTGGTCGAGAGGTCGTTGCCGGCCTCTGCGGAGAAGATCAGGAACTCCTCGGTCATCTGGGCGCAGACCGTATGCACCCCGAGGTCGTCGACGCCGGTGTTGCAGCAGCCGTCCCGGTAGAAGCCGGTGACCGGGTCGTAGCCGCAGGACTCGAGGTCGCCGCCCAGGACGTTGGTGGCCATCAGACCCTGGCGTTCTTGAGCCTCTTGAGGGAGCGGGCCCGCTCTCCTGCGTCCAGTACGACCTTCCGGAGGCGGACCGCCGCCGGTGTGACCTCGACGCACTCGTCATCGGCCACGTACTCGAGGGCCTGCTCCAGCGAAAGCCGGCGGGGCGGGGTGAGGCGGATGGTGTCGTCGGACGCGGAGGCACGCACGTTGGTGAGCTTCTTCTCACGGCAGATGTTGACGTCCATGTCCTCGGCCCTGGGGTTCTCGCCGACGATCATGCCTCCGTAGACCTTCTCCGTGGGGCCGACGAACAGGGATGCACGCTCCTGGAGCGACGTGATGGCGTAGCCGGTGGTCGCACCGATCCGGTCGGCGACGATGCTTCCGGTCTGGCGGGTGCGCAACTCGCCCTTCCACGGCTCCCAGCCCTCGAAAACGTGGTGCAGCAGGCCGGTGCCGCGGGTCTCGGTCAGGAACTCGGTGCGGAACCCGATCAGCGCCCGGGCCGGCACGACGTAGTCGAGGCGTATCCAGCCGGTGCCGTGGTTGGTCATGTCCTCCATGCGGGCCTTGCGCTCGCCGAGCAGTTGGGTGACCGCACCCATGTGCTCCTCGGGGACGTCGACCGACAGGCGCTCGGTCGGTTCGTGGAGGACACCGTCGACCTCGCGGAGCAGCACGGCCGGCTTGCCGACGGTGAGCTCGAAGCCCTCGCGGCGCATCGTCTCGACGAGGATCGCCAACTGCAGCTCTCCCCTGCCCTGGACCTCCCAGGTGTCGGGCCGATCCGTCGGCAGGACCCGTATGGACACGTTGCCGACCAGCTCGGCGTCGAGGCGGGCCTTGATCTGCCTGGCGGTCAGCTTGGTGCCGTCGGATCCGGCGACGGGCGAGGTGTTGACTCCGATGGACATCGAGAGCGTCGGCTCGTCGACGGTGATCTCGTGCATCGGCCGGGGGTCGTCCGGATCAGCGAGCGTCTCGCCGATCGTGACGTCGGCGATTCCGGACACGTAGACGATCTCGCCGGGGCCAGCCTCGTCGACGTCGACCTGGGTAAGCGCATCGGTGACCGTGATGGTGCCGACCTTGGCAGGCTTGATCGAACCGTCGATTCTGCACCAGGCGACAGCGGCACCGCGGCGGAGCGTTCCGCTGTCGACCCGACAGATGGCGATGCGGCCCACATAGGGGGATGCGTCGAGGTTGGTGACGTGCGCGCGCAGGGGGGCGTCCGGGTCGTACGAGGGTGGCGGGACGTGGTCCAGGACCACGTCGAAGAAGGGGTCCAGGTTGGTGCCGGGCACCGCCGGGTCGAGCGTGGCCGTGCCTGCCCGGGCGTTGGCGTAGACGATGGGGAACTCGATCTGCTCGTCGGTGGCGTCGAGGTCCATGAACAGCTCGTAGACCTCGTCGACGACCTCGGCTATGCGGGCGTCGGGCCGGTCGATCTTGTTGACGACCACGACGATCGCCAGGCCGGCCTCGAGGGCCTTGCGGAGCACGAAGCGGGTCTGTGGCCGGGGTCCCTCCGCCGCGTCCACGAGCAGCATCACGCCGTCGACCATGTTGAGCGCCCGCTCGACCTCACCGCCGAAGTCGGCGTGCCCGGGCGTGTCGACGATGTTGATCTTGACGTCGCCCCGCTGGATCGCCGTGTTCTTGGCGAGGATTGTGATGCCCTTCTCGCGCTCGAGGTCCATGGAGTCCATGACCCGCTCGGCGACCGTCTCGTTGGCCCGGAAGGCGCCCGACTGTCGTAGCAGGGCGTCGACGAGGGTCGTCTTGCCGTGGTCGACGTGCGCTATGACGGCGATGTTGCGGAGGTCGGTGCGGAAGGCCACAGAGGAACGCTACGGCCGGCCCGCTGCCACAGTGTGGACATGTGACCGATGGCGGCGGCCGGGCCTGATGCCTGCCCTCATGCCGACTGGTGGATACCGCCGCTAGCCGGCAACGACGGTGATTGTGCCGGTCATCGAGCCGTGGAAGTCGCAGAAGTAGGTGTAGGTGCCCGGTGTGTCGATGACGATCTCAGCCGACTGGCCCCCGCCTATTACTCCCGTGTCGAACGCCCCTGATGTCGCCGTATGGGAGGCACCGTCCAGGTTCGTGAACCGGATCGTCTGACCAGCCGACACCTGGATCGGCCCGCCGAAGGAGAAGCCGGAGATGCTCACCGCGGCCACCGGGGGCAGCGTCGTCGTGGGGGGCGCGACGGTGGTCGTTGTCGTGGTCGTGGTGGGGGCGACAGTGGTCGTGACCGTGGTCGTGGTCGTCGCAACGGTGGTTGTCGTCGTCGTGGTGGCCGTGGTCGTCGCAACGGTGGTTGTCGTGGTGGGTGCGAGCGTGGTGGGTGCGAGCGTGGTCGTGGTCGTCGTGGTGGACGCAACCGCACTGGATGACGGGGTGGTCGCAGATGCCGTTGTCGCTGGGTGTGCCGTTGTCGCTGGGTGTGCCGTTGTAGTGGGCGCTTCCGTGGAAGTTGGTGCGGCCGTCGTAGTAGGCGCAGGAGTCTCGCCACCGCTGCTACAAGCCGAAGCCAGGACAACCAGGGCCACTGTCAAAGCGAGAACCCTCATGGCCTGATTCTGCCACCCCCTCCCCTGATGGAGGCGTGGCCGCGTAGGAGAGCCCCTAGGTGTAGATACGCGCAGGCGGTTTGCTTCAGATTTGATGAAGTTCCATACTTTTATCCTCCTATGAGGAATGGACGTACCCCCAATGCTTTTTCACGTGACTCACACTCATACAGAACACACGTGTCCTATCAATGACCAAGGCGTGATGGGTGAGACGTTCGGAAAGGTATTTTCTTCCTTGACCGAGAGTGGTGTAGACGTGGTCGGTTGGTGGGACGACCCGCCTGCTCACCAAATGTTCTTCGTGCTCGACGCCAACTCGGTTGAGGCCATCTACGACGGATTACATCCCATCATTGATCAGGGGACAGCCTGTATTAAGCCCGTGGCAGATGCGGCGGCAAAGATTCAAGCCCTTATGGGGGACAACTGACACACGTTCCAACCCGCGACGGCCCGAATCCGCTGACCTGCGGGGCTGGCATTTCGCTCCATCCCCTAGAACACCCCCTCCCCTGAGGAGGTGGAAGGTGAGGTACGAACCTCAGATACGCGCAATCGAGATCGACCACGCCTCCAGATGCATGAATCTCAGCAACCTGTTTCTCTAGTCGCCACCACGATTGAAAGTTCTCGTAGGTGACTGGGATGTACGACCGGGGTGTTGGTCCTACGCTTACGGATGACATGGGCAACCGCTTGGACTTCGGATCATTGGAAGACTGGGACAACCCCAGTATTGAGAGGCGCACCAACCCCGTCGCCAAGTTGTTCAAGGCGGTCTGGGCGTGGCACTTCCTCACCACGATTGGGCTTGTCTTTCTGATTCTGGGGGCGGTCAATGTCGTTTTCTCAAAGGATCTGGAAGGGGTGTCTACAACCCCGTGGTTATGGCTTTTCTATGGTGTCGTCTTGGTCTTCTTGGGGATCAGGCGTAA
>DQOF01000028.1 GCA_015658775.1 Acidimicrobiia bacterium
AGACCTCGGCGGTCTCTTCCCCGGCGGTCTCTTCAACAGCCACGTCGGCGACATCTTCGGTAACGGCCTCGGCGACCTCTTCCACCGAGGCCTCGACGGCATCGGCCGCATCGGCCTGCTCGCCGGCCTCGTAGACCTCGGCCCAGGCCTCCTGGCCCTCGGAATCTTCGCCACCTATGTAGTTGCCCTCGTCGTCGTAGGCGTGCTCGCCGAAGTGCTCCTGGTACTCGGCGGCCACGACACCACCCTCGGCGGCCTGCTTGATCGAGAGGCTGATACGCCGACGCTGCAGGTCCAGGTCGATGATCTTGACCCAGAGTTCCTCGGCGGGGGTGACCACCTGCTCGGGCAGGTCGACGTGGTGGGCCGACATCTCCGAGATGTGCACAAGTCCCTCTATACCCTCGCCGACCTGTACAAAGGCCCCGAACGGCACCAACTTGGTAACACGTCCGTAGACCAACTCGCCCACCTCGTGCGCTGCGGCGAACTCCTGCCACGGATCCTGCTGGGTGGCCTTCAGGGAGAGGCTGATGCGCTCGCGGCTGAGGTCGATCTCCAGGACCTGTACATCGATCTCGTCGCCTACCGCCACCACCGAACCGGGGTGGTCGACATGCTTCCAGGACAGTTCGGAGACGTGGATCAGTCCGTCCATGCCGCCCAGGTCCACGAAGGCGCCGAAGTTCACGACGCTGGATACGACGCCCTTGCGGACCTCGCCGGGCCGCAGGTTGTGGAGGAACTCCTCGCGCTGTTCCTTCTGGTTCTCTTCCAGCCAGGCCCTGCGTGAGAGCACCACGTTGTTGCGGTTCTTGTCCAACTCGATGATCTTGGCGTCGATTGTCGTACCGATGTAGGGCTCCAGGTCACGGACGCGGCGCAGCTCCACCAGTGAGGCTGGCAGGAATCCGCGGAGCCCGATATCGACGATGAGGCCGCCCTTGACGACCTCTATGACCGACCCGGACACGACGCCGTCGCCTTCCTTGATCTCCTCGATATTGATCCAGGCGCGCTCGTAGAGCGCCCGCTTCTTGGAGAGGATGAGCCGCCCGTCCTTGTCCTCGCGCTGGAGGACGACCGCCTCGATCGTCTCGCCCAACGAGACAACGTCGGTCGGGTTCACACCGTTTCGGATCGACAGTTCCCGCGGCGGGATCACGCCCTCGGACTTGTAGCCGATGTCGAGCAGGACCTCGTCCTTGTCGACCCTGACCACGGTGCCTTCGACGAGTTGGCCGTTCGAGAGGTCGACCACGGTGGCCAAATAGGCCTCTTCGAGGGTGAGGGTACCGAGATCGTTCTCGGTGATCTGGCGGGGGATGTACACGCCGTCCTCGTCGAATGTCCCCATCGGTGGGGAATCAGGGGCGGGTGCGGTAAGGGTCTGCTCGGACACGTTCATCTCGTCGGATAGGGAAATAGGCGGACAGGACTCACCGAGGTGGACCACCTCGGACCGGGAAAGTCTAGCGGTGCAGGCTGGAAACGCCTTCCCGAGCGCGTCTCCGCCGGATGTCGTCCGCCGTGTGCCACACCCGGATGCAGGCGGGTTCAGACCTTGGCATCGGCCCACGTGTCGCCAGTGGCGACATGGACGGCCAACTCCACCCTCAGGTCGAAGGCCCCGCGCATGGTCTCGGTCACCAGCGCCGTGGTCTGCGCAAGCTCGCCGGGCGGCACTTCCAGGATCACCTCGTCGTGCACCTGCAGGATCAACCGGGCGGACATTCCCCCCTCTTCGAGGCGGTGGTCGATGCGGATCAGGGCCACCTTGAAGATGTCGGCAGCCAGTCCCTGTATTCCGGCGTTCATGGCCTGGCGCTCTGCGGCCTGCCTGACGTTGAAGTTGCCCGAGGAGAGGTCGGGAATGCGGCGACGCCGGCCGAACAGCGTTTCGGTATAGCCCTTCTGACGCGCCTCGGCGACCGTGTCGTCCATGTACGAGCGGACCGCCGGAAACGCCTCGAAGTAGGACTCCAGGATGTCGGCGGCCTCGGCGGTGGGTATGTCCAGCCGCTGCGCCAGCCCGTAGGCCTCCATGCCGTACGCCAGGCCGTATGCGACCATCTTGGCCCTGTTCCGCAGTTCGCTGGTCACATCTTCGGGCCTGACACCCCAGGTTGATGCGGCCACGGCGGTGTGGATGTCCTCGCCGGCCTCGAAGGCGGCGATCAGGCCGGGGTCGTCGGCCAGGTGGGCGATGCAGCGCAACTCGATCTGGTTGTAGTCGGCGACCAGCAGCGTGGTCCCGGCGGCGGGAACGAACGCCCGCCGAAAGGCCCTGCCGGTCTCTGTGCGGACAGGGATGTTGTGGAGGTTGGGGGCGTCGGAGCTGAGCCGGCCGGTACGTGCCACAGTCTGGTTGAAGGTGGCGCGGATGCGATTCCCCTCTCCGACCTCGGCCAGCAGACCCTCGCCGTAGGTCGATCGCAACTTCTCGACCTCGCGGTAGGACAGCAGCAGGTCGATCACCGGATGTTCGCCGAGGAGCCGTTCGAGGGTTGCTGCGTCGGTGGAGTACCCGGTCTTGGTCTTCTTGCCCGGGGTCAGGCCCAGCTTGTCGAACAGGACCACCCGCAACTGCTTGGTGGAGTTCACGTTGAACTCCTCGCCGGCCGCCTCCTGGACGGCGGACCGGAGTCGGTCGCATTCGGCGGTCAGGTGGTCGCGCAGGCGTGTCAACTCGTGGATGTCGACTCCGACGCCCACCTCTTCCATCTTGGCCAGAACCCTGACCAGGGGCACCTCTATCTCGTCGTTGAGGCCTCTCATCCCCTGGGCGTCCAGCGCGGCCGTCATGGGCGCCAGAAGTTCATGGATGGCCACCGCACGGTGGCCGGCCTCGGATGCGGAATCCCGGGCTTCGCCGTCCAGGTCCAGCTGACCCTCTGGGGCACCCGACTCGGGAAGGCACATTCGGACATGCCGTTCGAGCAGGTCGGCCAGGCCGTACGATCCGCCGCCGGGATCCAGCAGGTAGGCGGCCAGGGCGGTGTCCAGCACCAGGTGGACAGGGTCCAGACCCATTCGCAACAGCGCCCGCACCAGAGGCTTGCCGTCGTGCACGACCATCCCGGGACCGTCCCGTCCGACCAGGCGTGTCATGGCCTCGCGTACCGCCGTCTCCCCGAGGATGCGCTCGTTCAGCCAGCAGGCCTCGTGCCGACCGTCTGTCATGCCTCCGTAGAGGGCCACGCCGCCACCCAGCCCGTCGCCGGTATCGGCAACGGTTGCAACCGCCACGGGTGACGCCGAACCTGCCATGGCCTCGAGCACCGCCACGGTCCCTGATGGATCCGTGCATGCGGCCACGACGGCGATCAGATCCTTCGGCGCGGCCGAGGCGGCATCGCTGGCGGTCCCGGTGCCGAAGTCCGCGCCGAGCAGGGGTGCCAACCGTGTCCGTGCCGTCTGGAGCTCGAGCCGGTCGAACAGGTCGTTGGCCCTCTCGGTGTCTACAGGACGCCGCAGGAGGTCGTCGGCGCTGAGGCCCAGCGGCACGTCCCGCACCAGGACCATCAGCTCCTCGTTCATGCGTGCCAGGTCCTCGAACTCGTGGAGGTTCTGGCTCAGCTTCGGCGTCTGTCCGTCGGCGGTGGCGAACACGCCGTCGAGGCCGCCGTGCTCATTGATGAGACGCGCCGCCGTCTTCGCCCCCACGCCCGGAACCCCAGGGAGGTTGTCGGACTTGTCGCCCCGCAGAGCCGCGTATGCGACGTAGTCACGGGGCCGTACCCCGGTGCGCTCGCGGATACCGGACTCGTCGTAGAGGGCATATTCGGAGACCCCCCGCAGGTTGTAGAGGACCTTCACATGTGGGTCCTCGACCAGCTGGAAGGCGTCACGGTCCCCCGTCACCACCGTCACGTCGCGTCCTGCATCGCGCGCGGTGGTGGCGAGCGTCGCCAGGACATCGTCGGCCTCGAAGCCCTCGGCATCGACGACCACCAGCCCCAACGACTCGACCAGGTCGCGAACGATCGCCAACTGCTCATAGAGGATGTCGGGCTGCTTCTCCCGATTGGCCTTGTACGAGGCCAGTCGCTCGTGGCGGAAGGTGCGGCCCGGCAGGTCGAATGCCACTGCGATCCCATCGGGCTCGTGCTCCCGGAGCAGGGTGGCCAGCATCGACGTGAAGCCGACCACGGCGTTGGTCACCTGCCCGGACGCGGTGGCCAGGTTGGTGGGAAGTGCGAAGAAGGCCCTATAGGTCAGCGAGTTGCCGTCGAGCAGGAGTAGACCGGGCACCGGGCGACCCTACCGCTGCAGTGGGACAGACTCCGGAGACCTGCTGCCTCCCGATCCCGCGTCGCTTCCCGCTCCGCAACTCCGGGCTCGGGAATCCCGGTCCACGGGTCAGGGCCTGAGGCCCTCCTCGATGATCTCCACGCCCACGTCGACCATCGACCGACGGTTCGACATCGCCGCCTGCTGGATGAACCGGAAGGCCTCGGCCTCGCTCAGGCCGGACTCGTCGATGAGCAGGCCCTTCGCACGGTCGATGGTCTTGCGGGCTTCGAGCCGGTCTGCAAGCGTCCTGTACTGATCCGTCAGCGAACGCATCTCACGATGGCGGGTCCGCGCGATCTCCACGGCAGGTATCAGCTCGCTGCGCTGGAAGGGCTTGACCAGATAGGCCAGAGCCCCAGCCTCGATGGCACGGTCCACCAGCTCACGCTGGCTGAAGGCGGTCAGTATGACCACAGCCGCATCATGGTTGGCCGCGATCCGCCTGGCCGTCTCGATGCCGTCGAGGCCGGGCATCTTGATATCCAGGATCACGACGTCAGGCTCGTGTTCAGCGACCAACTCGAGGGCGTGATCGCCCCGAGCCGTGTCGCCGACCACCAGGTAGCCCTCCTCGGTGAGGATCTCCTTGAGGTCCAGGCGGATGATCGCCTCGTCCTCGGCTATCACAACACGAACCTTGTCAACCATCCCGACCACCAGCTGTGAGACGGTCGAGCAGGTCGTCCTGGTTCGACTCCAGGCGCGCTATCTCGGCTGCAACGTCGGCGCAGTGGCGTTCCATCGCCCTGGCGTGGCGGTCTGCGCCCCGGTGTTCCCTGTCTGCCAGCGCAGTCTCGGAGACCAGCGCACGCACACGGGCGTTGTCGGCCTCATCGGTGAAATGGGCCAACTGCTCGTCGGCCACCGCCAGATCGGCGCGGAGGCCCCTGAGTCGCTCGCCGATCTCCATCAGCCTTCGCTCGATAACCGGTCGTGCCATGAGGCCTGCCAGTGTAGGGCTC
>DQOF01000025.1 GCA_015658775.1 Acidimicrobiia bacterium
CGCTACCGGTGGCAGGCCGCAAAATTGGCCCGCTCAGCGCACTCGTGGGAGCCGGTGACGGTGGCTGTCGGTGGTCCTCAGGGTGACCCTCAGGGGCGGGACAACAGCTCCTCGAGCAGGACCACGAAGGCCGCGGCGACCGACTCCGGGGAGCGCCTCTGTTCGATCCAGGCCCGGCCCGCCTCGCCCATCCGGCGCCGCCCGTCGGGGTCGTCGGCGAGTCGTTCGACGGCGGCCACGAACGCATCGGGGTCGTCGGGTGGCACGGCCGTCCCTGCTCCGGCCCCGGCCACCACCCGGGCCACCTCGGTGCCTGGGTCGATGCTTGCTATCAGCGGGCGGCCGGCTGCCAGCGCCGAGAACGCCTTGGACGGCACGCTGGACGAGCCCAGCCCGGCCTTCAGCAGCACGACGTGGATGTCGGCCGTGGCGAGCACCTCGGGTACCCGGTCGGCGGGCTGGTAGCCCACGACGCTGAGGTTCGGCAGATCCTGCGCCGCGGCCGTGAGGTGGTCGGCCATGACCCCGCCGCCGTTGACCACGTAGGCGATGTCGGGCCGGTCGGCGTGCCGGCGGGCGGCTTCCACGAGCAGGTCCAGGGACTGGGAGTGCCCGAGGTTGCCCGCGTACATGACGACCGTGCGGTCACCGAGGCCCAGCTCCCGCCGGTAGGCAGTGTCGCGGCCGAGCGGGGTGACGAACGTGGTGTCCACCGGGTTGGGGATGACCTCGACACGCGGGGCGTGCGCCATTCCCGCCACCTTGGCGCCGACGTTTGCCGCCAGGTCGTCGGAGAGCACCCGCACGGCGTCGGCCCGCCCGTAGCAGAAGCGTTCCAGGCGGCTGGACATCCCGATGAGCCTCGGCGAGGTGATGGCGCCCACCTCGACCGCCACGTCAGGAAACACGTCCTGGATGTCGAGCACCAGCGGGCAGCGGTGGCGTCGGGCGGCCAGCCACCCGGCGACGCCCAGGGAGAGCGGCGGCGAGAGGGCCAGAACGGCGTCGAACCGGCCCCGGGCACCGATGCCCGCCACGGCGGCCAGGCCGCTGAACCCGGCGAACCCGAGCACCCGGGACACCAGGCTGGCCTTGTCGGTCGGGAAGGGGAGGAGCCGGGTGACCGTGCCCGCCTCGTGGTGGCCGCGTCGAACCGGGCGACCCCTCCAACCCTCGGTGATCCGGTGGTCGGCGTACCAGGGCAGGGATGTGACTACGTGGGCCTCGTGCCCGAGCCGGCCGAGCGCCCCGACCACGGCTGTCACGACGTCGCCGGTCGGGGCGGTGTCAGGTGCGAAGTGGGGTGTGATGACCAGCAGGCGCATGGTGGTCAGGCCCTGTCGTCCCCGTGGGCGTGGCCCCCGCCGCTACCGGCCGCCAGCGCCCCGATCGCCAGGCGCCATGCCCGTTCCAACTGCGCCGCCGAGGCCTCCCAGGTGTGGTCGGCCGCACGTACCAGGCCCGACCGCGCCACCTGGCTCCGGTAGCCGTCGTCGGTGAGCAGTCGGTCGATGGCCTCGGCCCAGGCGGCCACGTCGCCGGTGTCGACGACCACCCCGGCGTCGGCGGCCAGGTCTGCCGCTGCCGTGTCGGCGCCCACGACGGCGGGCACCCCGGCTGCCATGGCCTCGAGCACGGGTATGCCGAAGCCCTCGTAGCCGGAGGGGAAAGCCAGAACGGCCGAGGAGGCGAGCAGGTCGGCCAGTTCTGCGGCGGGGATGCGGCCGGTGACGGTGATCCGGTCGCCGACGCCGCTGGCGGCTGCGGCGGCCCGGACTGCGGCGTCGGCGGCTCCGGCTGCCCCGGTCAGGACTAGGCCGGCGTCGGGATGGCGGTCGGCCAGGCGGGCGAAGGCCTCGATCAGGACGGCGTGGTTCTTGTGCGGGTGGGTCACGGCCGGGTAGACGACGACTGGCGGGGTGGCGGGGCGGGCAGGCCTATCGGCCACGTGCTCGGCCCCGCACGACACCACGACGACCCGCTCGGGGTCGATCCCGAATCGGTCGACCACCTGGGCGCGGACCCTCTGGCTGATCGCCACGACCACGTCGGCTGTCCGCAGCGACCGGGGCAGCGACCATCCCAGGAACGCCCGCTTGGCCGGAGTGAACCGCTCGGGGTGGTCGAGGGGTTGGAGGTCGTGGACCGTGACGACGGCCGGGTGTGCGGTGCGCAGGGGTATCCGGCCACCGAGGTGGTGTACGGCGGAGAACCCGCCGGAGCGGCGCCGCAGCCAGGTCGACTCGGCCACGATCCGCCGTGCCCTGGCCGCGCCGTCGAGGGGACAGACGACGGTCTCGAAGTCGCCGCAGAGGTCGGGGTGGGCCTCGAGCATGGGCTCGAGCACGAACAGCACGGGCCGGATGTCAGAAGGCCCGTGGCGGTGGAATGCACACAGGGTGCGCACGGCGTACTCCTCGGTGCCGCCCACGTCGCCGGGCACCAGGTAGAGCAGGTTGACGGCGATCCGGTGGGAGTGTGGCCCGGGGACGGCCTGCTGCTGGACGGCCTTCTGCTGGTCGTCAGGCGTCATCGGCCCAGCACCTCCCGGTAGACGGCGGCGGTCGCCTCGGCGGCAGCCTCCCATGTCATGTCGGCGGCCCGTCGTCGGCCCACCCCACCCAGTCGCTCGGCCAGGTCGGGGTCGGCCAGCACAGCGTCCAACGCTTCGGCCAGGGCGTCGGCGTCGGTGGGGTCGACCACCAGCCCGGCGTCGCCCACCACCTCGGCCGTGGCGGTGCCTGCCGAGGTGACCACCGGGGTGCCGTGGCCCATGGCCTCCAGCACCGGCAGCCCGAACCCCTCGAGCAGGCTGGGCAGGCAGAACACGTCGGCGGCTGCGTACCAGGTGTGCTTGGCGGCCTCGTCCACCCTCCCGATGATGCGGGCCCGGTCACCGAGCGGGGCGGTCACCCGGGCGGC
>DQOF01000099.1 GCA_015658775.1 Acidimicrobiia bacterium
CGAACCCACCTGCGCCGGCGCAACCTTGCGCAGCTGGCCGAGGAGGTCCGATACCAGCCTCACGTTGCGCACGAAGTCGCCACCGGTGAGGACGCAGTCGAGGACCGCTCCGAGACTGCCGCCCTCGACCCACCCTGCGATCATGTCGGCGATCCCAGGATCGGGGGGAGACGGGACCGGTAGGCCCACCGAGGACTCCAGAGTGGCCAGGTCGTCGGCCAGTGCCGCCAGATCGTCCAATCGACGTCCCGGGACGCCGCCCACCTCGATAGTCGGCGTGTCCCCGGGTCCCCGTCTGCGATAGGTCAGGGCGGATACCACCGCTGCCAGCCCGGCCGGTTCGAGGTCGTCGAAGAGCCCCTCGGAGAGTGCTTCGACCACCAGCAGTTCGGCTTCGTTGTATATGCGTGTGAGGGGCACTCCCCGTTCGGTGAGCGACCAGCCCGACGCCAGCCCGCGGACCGCCAGGACGTGTTCCATGTCCGTCATGCGCGAGACCAGGTCCGTGTCGGGCGTCCTCTGCTCCGCCCAGCCGATCCTCCGCTCGAGCCCTTCCAGCCTCCGCTGCCCATCGGGCCGGCTGCCCTCCCTGGCGCCGCCACCCGGGCCCGCCCGTAGTTCCGCCGCCTCGGCCCGCATGGCTGCGAGGCGTTCCCCGTGCTCGGCGTGCAGTCGGTCGGCCTGGAACTGGCCGAAGGACCGCGCCAGCAGGTCGAGGGCCTCCTCACGGGTGCGCGTGGAGATCAGATTCGCGAGCATGTTGTAGGTGGGGCGGAAGGCGGACCGCAGGACGAAGTCGCGGCTCATCGCCAGGCCGGCAACCTGCCCGAACCGCACGAACGGGGACCAGCAGACGAGGGCATGGCCCTCGACGTCGATCCCCCGCCGCCCCGCCCGCCCGGTGAGCTGGGCGAACTGCCCGGCCGTGAGACCCTCATGGCTCTCGCCGGTGAACTTCGTGAGCTTGTCGATGACCACTGATCGTGCCGGCAGGTTGACGCCGAGCGCGAGGGTCTCGGTTGCATAGACGATCTTCAGGAGTCCGGCGGCGAAGAGATCCTCGGTGATCTCCTTGAAGAGCGGAAGCAGGCCGGCGTGGTGTGCGGCGATGCCCCTTCTCAGGCCCTCCCTCCAGCGGTAGACATCCAGCGCCTCGAGGTCGCCGACCGGTACACCGGCGAGGCGTCGGTCCACCCGGACATCCACCTCGGCCGACTCGCGTCCGTCGTTCAGGTTCATCCCGGCGCGCAACAGCCCGTCCCTGGCCTCGTCACACCCCGCCCTACTGAAGATGAAGTGGATCGCCGGCAACAACTTCTCCTGTCGCAGGTCCCTCAGGACCTCGTCGCGCCTGGGTGTCGCCCAACCGGGGCCGTTGCGCCCTCGACGCAGCCTGCCCTCGATGTCGTACCGGGACCCCTCCCTGTTGGGTGCGCCCTTCACCAGCACGGGGAGCCTCCTGAGCATGCGCTCCCGGCGCCGCTCCACCACCAGGTAGTGGCTTCGCAGCGGGACCGGCCGGCGCCGCTCGACCACCACGTCGGTAGGACCCCGGACGGCGTTCAGCCAGGCGCCCAACTCCTCGGAGTTGGAGACCGTCGCCGACAGGGCCACTATCCCGATCTGCGGTGGCAGGTTCAGGATCACCTCCTCCCAGACGGCACCCCGGTACGGGTCCTCCAGGAAGTGCACCTCGTCCAGGACCACCCACGCCAGGTCGTCGATCGCCGTGGATCCTGCGTAGAGCATGTTCCTGAGGACCTCGGTGGTCATCACCACCACGGGTGCTTCCGACAAGATGGTGTTGTCGCCGGTGAGCAGCCCCACCCGCCCGGGGCCCAGTCTCCGACCCAGGTCGCGGAACTTCTGGTTCGACAGCGCCTTGATGGGTGCGGTGTAGAAGGCCCGCCTTCCGGAGGCCAGCGCCCGGTCCACGGCGTGCTCCGCCACCACGGTCTTGCCGCTGGAGGTCGGTGCGGCGACGAGGACCGAGCGTCCCCCGTCGATCGCCCGGATGGCCTCCAGCTGGAACCGGTCCAGTTCGAATGGCCAGGCGGTGCTCACTCGCCGCGGCGTCGGCGTCGGCGGTCGCGGAGCACGCCGAAAAGGATTGCGCCCTCGTAGAAGATCCACATCGGTACCGAGAGGATCATCAGGGTGAAGGGGTCGCCGCTCGGGGTCAGGAGGGCCACGAGCGCCACGATGCCGACGATCGCATAGCGCCGGACCCGTCGCAGGGCCTGCGGGGTGACCACCCCGATGACCTGGAGGAAGACCAGCACCAGCGGGAATTGGAATCCGATGCCGAAGGCGATGGTCATCTTGACCACGAAGCCGAGGTACTTGGCCGGGGAGAACACGCTGACGAGATCAGGGCCACCGATCTCGACGAGGAAGTCGAGGGCACGCGGAATGCTCCAGAAGGCGAGGACGCATCCGGCGGAGAACAGCAGCACGCCCGCAAGGACGAACGGGATCGCCCACCTCCGCTCCCGCGAGTAGAGGCCCGGAACGACGAAGCGCCAGACCTGCCAGAGCAGTACCGGCATCGCCATGGCCACACCGCCGTAGGCCGAGACGGTCAGGCGCACGGTGAAGGGCTCCAGCGGGTCGGTCACGAGCAGCTCGCAGCCCGTCCCGAACACGGTGCTCTGCACGCCGGCCCCGCGGATGGAGCAGTACGGCGCCAGGAGCAGGTCCAGGATCTGCGGATACAGGAACCAGCAGGCGATGGCCCCGGTGGCGACAGCCAGCACGCTCACGAGGAGGCGGCGCCGCAACTCCTCCAGGTGGGAGACAAGCGACATCTGCCCCTTGGCCCTGCCTGCCACGACCGCCTCAGGCCTGTTCGGTGGGCTCGTCGTCCGTCGGCCGCGTGAGGGCATCGCCGCGGGCCCGGGCCTCCATCTCGGCAGCAGGATCCTCGACCGCTGCCCGCAACTCCTCCTGGAATCCTCGTGTGGCCCTACGCACCTCCCGCAGAGCCCGACCGACCTGGCGCGTCACCTCGGGCAGCTTCGACGGCCCCAGAACCAGAAGTCCGAGGAGGAGGATCACGAGGACCTCACCGCCGCCCAGATTTCCCATGAACCGATCCTACCGGGGGGTGATTCCCAGGGCCTCGGCCCCGGCTTCCCCGGAGGGCACACCTCCTGCGCTGCAGCCCGTGCTCCGACGTCGCGGCGGTCGTCGCCGACTGGGCATGATGGCCGGGTGAGAACGCGCCCCGGCATCCCCCTGACACCAGCGATCCTGTTCGCCCATCGCGGAGGCCGCGTTCACAGCAGTGGGGACATGCTCGACGCATTCAGCCTCGCCATCACGCTGGGAGCAACGGGCCTGAAGGGCGACGTCTGGCTGACCGCCGATCATGTTCCGGTGCTGGACGACGACGGCCGCCCGGGGCACCTTCTTCGTCGACGGCCGATAGGCCAGACGGTGCGGGCCGACCTGCCCGGAGGCGTGCCAAGCCTCTCGGACCTGTACGGGATCGTGGGAGCAGGTACCCCTGTGGCCCTCGACGTCAGGGATGCGAGTGCGGTCCCGGCGGTTCTGGACACGGCCCGGCGATTCCCAGGAGCAGAGGACGGGCTCTGGCTCTGCCACCCCGACTGGGAGACCGCCGCCTCGTGGCGGGACCTCAGCCGAGGCGTCCGGCTGGTCGACTCCACCCGGCTGGCCCGCATCACGGAGGGTCCCGAGCGGCGGGCCGCCAACCTGGCTGCTGCGGGCGTCGACGCC
>DQOF01000094.1 GCA_015658775.1 Acidimicrobiia bacterium
ATCGCAGTCTTCTCCCTTGTTCGTGCCTGTTCGGACGCGATCTCCGTTGGTCAGTGATTCTCCGCCAGCCACTGGTCGACCCTGCCTGCTATCTGGTCGACCCTCCCCACCAGGTCGTCGATCACCTCGGCGTCGGCCACCAGGGGCGGCGAGATGGAGAGCCCCGTGTAGCCGCGGTCGTCGGGCCTGATGGTGACCCTGGCGTCGCGTACGAAGCCGCCGAGCACGCCGCCACGCAGCGCCGACTCCTGACCGGGGCTCAGGTCGAGACCCGTCCCGCTGTCGGCGCAGAGGTCCACGGCGTAGAAGAAGCCGGTGCCGCGGACTTCGCCGATGCACGTGTGGGCGTCGGCGACGCCCTGGAGCCGCTCTCTGAAGTAGCCCTCCGTGGCGAGCACGTGCTCGAGGAGGCCCTCGTCGCGCATGGCGGTGATGTTGGCCACGGCCACGGCGGTGGCGACCGGGTGGCCGCCGAACGTGGAGCCGTGCACGAAGGATCCCCCCGGTGACTCGAAGATCTCCTCTACCAGAGGCCCGCGGATGAGCAGGCCGCCGAGTGGCTGGTAGGCAGACGTGACGCCCTTGGCGAAGGTGATCATGTCGGGCACGACCCCGAACCGTTCGCTGGCGAACCAGTGGCCGAAGCGGCCGAACGAGCAGATGACCTCGTCGGCGCAGAGCAGCACGCCGTACCGGTCGCAGATGCGCCTCAGTTCCTGCCAGTACCCGTCGGGTGGAACGAGGGCGCCACCGCCGTTCTGGACCGGCTCGGCGATCACCATGGACACTGTCTCGGGACCCTCGGCCAGGATCATCTCCTCGATGGCCGACACGCAGGTCAACTCGCCGGCCGGTGTCCCGCCGGGGGAGGTGCACTGGCGGGTATTGGGTACGTGGCGCACGCCGTCCCAGAGCATGGGCAGGTACGGATCACGGAACTTCGGAATGGCCGTGACGGCGAGCGCCCCGAGGGTGGTGCCGTGGTACGACCAGTTGCGGGAGATCACCTTGTACCTGGAATCCTCCCCCCTGGCCAGGTGGTAGTTGCGTGCGAACTTGAGGGCGGATTCGACCGCCTCAGAGCCCGAGCTCACGAAGAAGACCTCGCTCAGGTCACCGGGTGCGACCTCGGCGATCAGCGCGGCCGCCTCTATCGAGGCCGGATGGGCGAACCCCCAGTTCGTGGAATATGCGAGGGCCTCCATCTGCTTGGCCGCCACCGCCGAGAGGTCGGCCCGGCCATGGCCGATGTTGACGCAGAAGAGTCCGGCCAGACCGTCGAGGTGGCGGTTGCCGTCGCTGTCCCACAGGTAGCAGCCCTCGCCCCGCTCGAAGATCGGAAGGTCCGGAGCCAGCCAGGCGGCCGCGCCGGTGAAGTGGGGCACCAGGTGGCGCTGGGCGAGACCACGCTCTCGACTCATGTCTGCTCCCCGCCCGTTGCGGTCCTACAATCCTGCGAACCAGATTCCCGACGGGAATCTGCCTGGGCCAGGCACGCCCGCCCACGCATCGATCGGCCGCGTGCCGGTCGGAACATGAAGCACGTCACTGGTGTTAGAGACAGTAACATAATCGCTAAGTTTCATAACTACAAGGGGTGTGTTCATTCCACCCCGTGGCCCCGTGAGGCAACAATGGCCGGACAGGTCCCGGAAAGAGCGCAGGTCGTGATCATCGGCGGCGGCATCGTCGGTGCCAGCGTCGCCTTCCACCTCACGGAACTTGGTTGGACCGACGTGGTCCTGCTGGAACGCCACACCCTCACCAGCGGAGCCACCTGGCACGCCGCAGGCCTGGTCGGCAGGCTCCGGGCAACCCACAACATGACGCGCCTGGCCGCCTACTCGGCCGATCTCTACGAGCGACTCGAACACGAGATGGGCCACCCGACGGGCTTCAAGAAGGTCGGTTCGGTCAGCCTCGCCGACAACCCCGGGCGGATGGAGGAACTGGTCCGTGGCGCAGGCATGGCCAGCTGCTTCGACGTCGAGGTCGAGGTGGTGGGCGTGGACGAGCTGGTGGAACGCTGGCCCCTGCTCAACCCCGAGGGCCTCGTCGGCGGGGTCTGGATACCCGGTGACGGACAGGCCTCACCGGTCGACACCACCATGGCCCTCGCTGCGGCGGCCAAGGAGCGGGGCGCACGGATCATCGAGGGCGTCACCGTCGAGCGGATCCGCACCGTGGACGGGCGAGCCGTCGGCGTGGACACCGACCAGGGACCAGTGGATGCCGAGTACGTGGTGACCTGCGCCGGCATGTGGTCCCACGAGCTGGGCCGACAAGCCGGTGTGAACGTCCCCCTCCACGCCTGCGAGCACTTCTACCTGGTCACCGAGCCTGTGCCCGACCTTCCCGCCGGCCTGCCGACCCTGCGAGACACCGACAACTGCATCTACGTCAAGGAGGACGCCGGACGACTGCTGGTCGGGGCGTTCGAACCTGTCGCCAAGCCCTTCGGTGCCGAAGGCCTGCCGACCGACCGACCGTTCATGCAGTTGGACGAGGACTGGGACCACCTGGCCCCGGTCTACGAGAAGGCCTGCGAGCGCGTGCCCATCCTGGGCGAGATAGGCATACGCCTCTTCTTCAACGGGCCGGAGTCCTTCACGCCCGACGACCGCTACCTGCTGGGCGAGACGCCCGAACTGCGGAACCACTTCGTGGCCACCGGGTTCAACTCGGTCGGCATCCAGTCGGCCGGCGGTGCGGGCAAGGTACTGGCCGAATGGATCGTGGGAGGCCGTCCTCCGATGGACCTCTGGGACGTCGACATCCGGCGCATGCTGTCGTTCCAGACCAACCGTAGGTACCTGCGCGACAGGTCGGTCGAGGCACTCGGCCTGCTGTACGCCATGCACTGGCCGTTCCGACAGGTGGACACGGCCCGCGGGGTGCGCCGGTCACCCTTCCACGACCGCCTGGCCGAACTGGGCGCCTGCCACGGTGAATCCGGCGGATGGGAACGGCCCAACTGGTACGCCCCACAGGGCGTGGAACCTGTCTACGAATACTCGTACGGTCGCCAGAACTGGTTCGAGCACTCAGCGGCGGAGCACCGGGCCTGCCGGGAAGGTGCCGCACTGTTCGACCAGACGTCCCTGGCAAAGCTGCTGGTCCAGGGGCCAGACGCCGCCGCGGTGCTGAGCCGCATCTCGTCCGCCGACGTCGATGTCGAACCCGGGACGTCGGTCTACACGACGTGGTTGAACGACCGGGGTGGCATCGAGGCCGATTTGACCGTGAACCGACTCGACGACGAGCGGTTCCTCGTGGTCACGGCCTTCTCCACACAGGTCCGAGACTCCGACTGGATGGCCCGCAACACCCCGGACGGCGCCAGGGCAACCATCACCGACGTGACCTCGGGCTACTCGGTTCTGGGCGTGTTCGGCCCCGATTCCCGACGGGTGCTGTCACCGCTCACAGACGCCGACCTCGGAAACGAGGCCTTCCCGTTCGGCACGCTCCGGGAGATCGACATCTCCTACGCCAGGGTCATCGCCGTCCGGCGCACCTACATGGGCGAGTTGGGCTGGGAACTGTACATACCCACCGAGTTCTCGCTGGGCGTGTTCGACGAACTCTGGGCGACGGGCCAACCCGTCGGGCTGATGCCAGCCGGCATGCACGCCATGAACTCACTCAGGATCGAGAAGGCCTACAGGCACTGGGGCGACGACATCGCCGACGAGGACACGCCGCTCGAGGCCGGCCTCTCGTGGGGCGTGGCCTGGGACAAGCCCGGCGGCTTCATCGGACGCGAGGCCCTGATCGCCCAGCGGGAGGCGGGCCTGACGAGGCGTCTCGTGCAGTTCCGCCTCGACGACCCCGAACCCCTCCTGTACGGCAACGAGCCGATCCTGGGCGACGGCAGCCTCGTCGGGCGGATCACCTCAGGCATGTACGGCCACACCGTGGGGGCCGCCCTGGGAATGGGCTACGTCACCCACGAACCGGGCACACCCCGCGACGAGGTGATCGGCGGCTCGTTCGAGATCACCGTCAACGGCGAACGCATACCGGCAACGGCCTCCTATCGGCCGTTCTACGACCCGACCGGCGACCGGATACGGGCCTGAGGGCTGCGCAGGCCTCAACCGTCCATGTAGGGGACGGCCAACAACTCGTCGAGCAGGCGGATCAGGTCCGAGCGGTCCCGGTCTGCAAGGCCGCCGAACGCCACCGATTCGACCTCGTGCTGGTCGGCGTATGCGTCGCGGACCCGACGGCGTCCCTCTTCGGTCAGGGAGACCGTCACCAGCCGACGATCATCGCTGTTGCGGGACCGGGACACCAGGCCGTCACGCTCCAGCGTGTTTACGGCACTCGACACCGAGGCCCGCGAGAGGCCCCCGAAGTGGGCGATCCGATGGGATTCGAGGCTGCCACACACCCAGATCGTGAAGAGCACGCGGAAACCGGCCCAGGTCAACCCCGCGGGGCGGTGCACGACGGACTCGACCCGGCGGATGAAGCGGGTCGCCACCCGGGAGAGGGTGAACGAGAGGTGGAACAGCTCGAGGTCGACACCGGGGACCTCACTGCCCACCCGGTCGGCCGCCATTGCACCAAAGCCGTCGGCCGCGGCGTCCAAGGGGCCGGCGCTCACTCGGTGGCAGCGGCGAAGCCCGCCTCGTCGCCCAGGTACGCGGCGATCACGGCCGGTTCCCGCTGCACCTCGCCCGGTGGCCCCATGGAGATCATCTCACCGAAGTCCAGCACCAGCACGCGGTCGGCGATGTCCATGACGAGGCCCATGTCGTGCTCGACGAGCACTATGGAGATGCCCAGCTCCTGTCGGATGTCGAGGATGAAGCGGGCCATGTCCTCGGTCTCCTCCAGGTTCATTCCGGCGACCGGTTCGTCCAGCATGAGCAGTTCGGGCTGCATAGCCAGCGCGCGGCCCAACTCGACCAGCTTCTGGAATCCGTAGGGCAACAGTGCCACCGGATGCCTGCGCCACCGCTCGATCTCGAGGAAGTCGATGATGTCCTCGACGGCCCGGCGGTGCTCCATCTCCAAGCGCGAGGCGTCGGAACCCCTGATGAGTACCGAGGCGTGCATCTTCTCCCAGATGCGGGGCACGGCGAATAACAGCGTGGGCTGGATCTCCCTCAGGTTCGGGATGACGGTGTCGATGGATTCGGCGAAGTTGAGCGAGATGCCACACGCGACGAGGTGCCAGGTAGAGAAGATGCGCTCGGCCACATGGCACAGCGGGAGGTAGGTCAGGACCAGGTCGCCCGGGCCCGGGACACGGTCACCACGCAGGCCGTTCTCGCCCAGGAAGACCGAGATGGCGTACCCGACGTTGGCGTTGCTGAGCATCGCCTCCTTC
Organism: Acidimicrobiia bacterium; assembly: GCA_015658775.1. Lineage (GTDB taxonomy): Bacteria > Actinomycetota > Acidimicrobiia > Acidimicrobiales > MedAcidi-G1 > UBA3125. The sequence continues at coordinate 5,342 of DQOF01000094.1, forward strand.
GGGGGGCCGGTCGTGCCCGACGTGTAGACGAGCGTCATGAGGTCGTCGGGGCGGGCATCGGCCATGCGGAGTTCCACGGCCTCGGGTGACTCCCGGCGGTGCCGTCGGCCCAGTTCCAAGAAGTCCTCCCAGGCCAACAGCCGGGGGTCGTCGTAGTCGCGCAGCCCGCGTGGCTCCGTGTAGAGGATCCGGTTCAACGACGGGATCTTCGACGGGTCCACCTCGAGGGCCCTGTCGACCTGCTCCTGGTCTTCGGCGAAGTGGACGGTGGAGGTCGAGTCCATGAGTAGGTACTCGACCTCGGCAGTGGGGTTGGTCGGGTAGAGGCCGACTGTGACGCCGCGCACGGCTACGGTGGCCAGGTCCAGGATCACCCACTCGGGCCGGTCCTCGGACTGGATAGACACCCGGTCGCCGGTTTCGACACCCAGTGCCAGCAGCCCGTTGGCGGCATCCAGGACCAGTTCCCAGGTCCGCTCCCAGGTGTACTCCTGCCAGATTCCGAGGTCCTTCTCACGCATGGCCACCTGGCCGGATGCCCGCTGGGCCCAGTCCCTCGCCATGGAGGCGATGGTGGCGGTTCCGCTGGCAGCCTCATCGGTCGGCGTGTCAACCAGAGTCACCGCCATGTCCCCTCGATTCCCTCCTGCACCCGCCGGGCCCGCAAACTCACCGTCGGACCCTAGGTGCGCCGACCCGAATGATCAATGGTTAGATGATATTTCCCTGAAATGGTCGTAACCAGTAGGACCGGTGCCGACACCGGCGGGAAGGTAGCAGCGCTCCGACGACCGTGCACATCCGGCGACCCGGGTTCCGGGCCCTGTCCACGGGCCGGACCGCGGGGTCGAAGTGCCGTCTGTAGGGTGCCGGCGTGGACACTGAGTTGCCGGTGCTGTCAGTCTCCCGACTCGGGTCTCTGGTCAAGGACGGCCTGGCCGTGCTCTTCCCGGAGGAGTTCTGGGTCGAGGGCCAGATCACCAATCTGCGCACCCCGCGCTCAGGACACACGTACCTCGACCTCGTCGAGCCATCCGACGAACCGGGCAGACCACCGGTCGCCGCATTCAGCGTCGTCCTCTGGAAGCAAACCAAGGTCGGGATAGACCGGACCCTCGCCGAGGCCGGCGACCTGGCCCTCGGCGACGACCTCCAGGTGCGGATTCGGGCATCCATCGACTTCTACCCGCCACACGGCCGGCTCCAGTTGAAGATGACCGGGGTGGACCCGGGGTTCACGCTGGGGCTAATGGCGGCGCAGCGGGAGCGCCTCCTTCTGGCCCTCGCCACTGAGGGCATACTCGGCCGGAACGCCTCGCTGGCGCTGTCCGAGCCTGCGCTCCGGATCGGCCTGGTGACCAGCATCGGCTCGGCCGCGCACGCGGACTTCTGCACCGAGTTGGAGCGGAGCGGGATCGCCTTCGACCTGATCGAGCGCGATACCCGTGTGCAGGGTGACGGAGCGGCCATCGACATAGCGGAGGGCCTCCGAATCGTGGCGACCTACGGACCCGACGTGATCGCCCTCGTGCGTGGTGGCGGCTCGGCCGTCGACCTGTCGGTGTTCGATGCCGAGGTCGTGGCCAGGACCATCGCAGGCCTGGCGGTCCCGGTACTCACCGGCATCGGCCACGAGATCGACCGCAGCATCGCTGACGAGGTGGCACACACCTCCTACAAGACCCCCACGGCCTGTGCTGCGGCCCTGGTCGGTGCTGCCCGCGTCTTCGCCGACAGGATCAGCGCCCTCCGCACAGCGATCGCCGACCACGCCCACCGGGCCATCGACATGGCCGACCGGCAACGGACCGACCTGGCGGGGCGGACCATCAGGGCCGCAAACGCGGTCCTGCGCCACCACACAGACCTGCTGGCGGCAGGGCAGAGCCGCCTGTTGCACACTGCCTCGGCTCTTCCGCAGCGACACCGCGAGAGGCTCGACGCTCTGGGCGCCCGACTCCGGGCACTCGACCCAGCCATGGTGCTGGCCAGGGGCTGGTCCATCACCAGGCTGTCCGACGGCACCCTCGTCCGCAGCCCCCGGGACGTCTCGGACGGCGACACGCTGGTGACTGCGCTCGCCGACGGGACCGTCACGAGCGTCGCGTCCGCCAGTGGGAGGATGACACCATGAGCGACCAGCCGGGCACCGACGACGTCGTCGGCTATGCCGCCGCACTGGAGGAACTGCAACAGATCCTCACCGAACTGGAAGTCGAGTCGGTGGACGTGGACCACCTGGCCGCCCGGGTTGAGAGGGCCGACAGGCTGATCCGCCTCTGCCGGGACCGCCTCGAGGCGGCGACCCTGAAGGTCCAGCGCGTCGTCGACGCCCTTGACCGGGCCTGACCGCGGCCGACAGGGCAGACTTCCGCGGTGTTCATCAGGAAGCTCAAGTCCGTTGACGCCTTCGTCGCCGTGGACATCGGAGGCACCCCCGGCAGGGGCGTCGTCCGCCTGGCTCCCAAGATCCTCCAGGGAGGCGCCGCGGACCGGGCGCGATCGGTCACCTACGCGCTGGCGTCACTCGGGCGACAGGAGACCGGCGTGTCGGCCGGCATCAACGCCCAGGCCCAGGATCGTGCCGAGGCCCTGGCCGCGTTCCTGGCCGAGGTCACTGGCTGGGATACCGGCTACCGGCTGACCGCGGGCAAGGGGGTTGCCGAGGGCGAGTTGGGGGGGCTGGAGGGCACCCACTCGGACGAGTTGGTCGCCGTAGGCGCGGTTGCGGCCGCACAGGCGGCCCTGCCCGGTCTCGGCACGGCGGCGACCAACGAGGTCGGCGCTGCCCTGCCGGCCGAACTCTCGGCTCGGGGAATCACGCTTGTCGACACCGACGACCCGATCGCAGCCGAGGTGGACGTGCTCTTCTGCGGCTCGAAGGTCGGTTCCGTCGACCACGACGCGGCTGCCCGGCTCTCCGCCTCGGTGGTGGTTCCGATCGGGCCACTCCCGATCACGGCCAGGGCCATGGCCGTCTGCGTCCGCCGGGGGATAGTCGCACTCCCCGACTTCGTGACGACCGCAGGACCACTGCTCGGAGACGCCGACACGGCGCGCGTCAGGGTGGCCGGCATCATCAGCGAGATCCTCGACCACCCTGACGGCCCCACGCTGGGCGCCTGTGAACGGGCCGAGGCGTTCCTGTCCACATGGCAGGAGGCGCTGCCGTTCGGCAGGCCGTTCGCGCCCTAGGAGGTAGGCACCCGGGCGGGAAGGCCCGGGGGTCGTGGGCTACGCAGCGCCGTTCAGGTCGGCGAGTACACCGGGTATGTAGCGGACGATGCGGCCACCGGCCAGCACCAGGACGCCGTACACCTGGCGGACGTCGCCATCCGAGGTGGCGACGGTCGCCTCGAACCGCACGACGTCGCCGTTCTCAATGAACAGGTCGGTCGAGACCAGCAGGCCGGGGCCGTCGGCCTCGAAGCCGGCCGCCAGCCACGCGGCGATCTCGTCGTGGCCGCGGTAGGTCCTGTCGGACGCCAGCACCTCGGCGTCGTGGGCGAACAGGTCGAGCACCGCCTCGACGTTGCAGTGCTCGAAGCGGCCCATGAAGCGCTCGAACATCATGCGTCCGGGCGCGATCGGAGAGAAGGTGGTCTCGTTCATGGGTGGGAACGATACCGACGCGTTGCAGCATGGGAGCCGGGGCGTGACACCATTCACCGGTGACCGCGGTCACCGACCGCGTACGCTGTGCTGCTCTCGGGGCTGTAGCTCAGTTGGCTAGAGCACCTGCTTTGCAAGCAGGGGGTCGTGGGTTCGATTCCCATCAGCTCCACCGTGGTGACCAGCGCATTCTGTCGTTCTGGTCGTTTGTCGTGCTGCTGATGCTCGCCAGTTGCTCGCCAGTTGGCCCCTCAGTCGTCCCTTTTCGTCGGTTCCGTGACGAAACCGATTTTACAGCAGTCCGCCGAACTGCGTTGGCGCAGGTCAGCGTCCCGTGAAGCGGACACCTGGCGCACTAGGAGACGGTGTACGTCTGCGGGTTGTTGTGGCGTTGGGGAAGACTGGGGGTGTGCCGTCTGCTGTTCCGAAGCCTGGTGAGTCGTTGGCTGATCTGTTTCCTGAGGTCGCTGCTGAGTGGCATCCGACCAAGAACGGTGGGAAGTCCCCCGATCAAGTCAGGGCCTTCTCAAACAAAACTTTCTGGTG
>DQOF01000115.1 GCA_015658775.1 Acidimicrobiia bacterium
CCACGTCCAGAACGGGTCCATCGGCCGACGAGGCACCATCGGCGAACACCCCGGCCACGCTTTTGGCGTAGACGTACCGGCGTTCCGCCACGAAGCCGCTCTCATAGGTGTCGGCCCACCTGGCGTACAGCAGGCGGTTGTCCTCGGGCGTCCGCACCGCGTAGGCCTCGTCGAGGCCGATCGGCTCCTCGGATCCGGTCTCGCGGGTGGACCGGTCAGGACTGGTCACGGGCCTCATCCTGCCCGGCTGATCGGACGTCGACAGATCCGCCGCCGCAGACGATCTCCAGGGCCTTGCGCACACCGGGGTCGACCGCCAGGTCGACCGACCGGTGCAGCAGCGCCAACATGGTCCGACGCCGCAGGAAGTCCTCCGGATGGACGACCTTCTCATGTCTGGCGATGGTCATGGCCTCGGCCCCGGTCAGGTCGGACAGGCCACCCATCGGCTCACCCAGGCCCGGGTCCCCGGCTATCAGGTCCAGGATCTCGGTGCTGCGCCGGCCCTGGCGACGCCAGAGTGACGCCGCCACCTCACCGGCCACGCCCAGCGAGGCCGCCCAACCGTCGAAGCGGGCGCGATCGACCCGACCGGGCTCACCGAACCATGCACCGGCCGGAGCCATCGGCTGGACCCCGCAGCGGCGCGCAGCCGCCACCACCTCCTCACCCACGTTCAGGCAGTCCGAAAGCTTGCCTCCCAGGACGGACACGATCCGGCGGCCCGGATCCACCTCGACGGCGTGCCGACGGGACAACTCCGTCCAATCGCGGCTGTCGTCGGCTCCCCCGGGGGGAATGACCAGCGAACGGACCCCGCAACGCTCCGAGATCACATCAGACCGGGCGAGGGGGCTGGAGAGGTTCAGCCTGGCGCTGATCTGCTCGAGCAGGAAGTCGATGTCCTGGTTGGTGACGACCACGTCCGGGTTCTCGACGCGGGTGTCGGTGGTGCCGATCACCGATCGACCACCCATGGGCAGCACGTAGAAGAGGCGCTCGTCGTCGTCGAAGAAGGCCAGGATCCGCCCCGAGTCGGTGATCTGGGGCACGATCAGGTGCACCCCCTTGGAGAACACGAGGCGGTTGGATGTGGTCGAGCCCGTGAGTGCTCCGACCACCGGAACATGCGGGCCCGCGGCGTTGACTAGGAGCCGGGCCGAGACGGTGAGCCTCTCGCCGGTGACACGGTCGTGGATTCCGGCTCTCCACCCGGTCGACTGGAGTTCGACCGCCTCGAGGGTGACGTAGTTGGCCACCGTGGCCCCGTGGCGCTCCGCGTCCAGGACCATCTCGGAGACGAAGCGCGCATCGTTGTCGACCAGCAGGTAGTCGGAGTACTCGATGCCGCCGGCGACGCCTGCCGTCGACACGGCCGGTTCCAGCCGCCGGATGGCTGCCGGGGAGCGGTGTCGGGGCCGTCTGGTTCGGAACCGCCCCAGTCCCCAGTAGGCGTTCGCGCCGAGTGCGGCGAACCAGGGGGCGAAGGGTGCGTCCTCTCCGAGCGCAGCCATGAACCGTGTCTCCACGACCCTGGTGGGATAGGCCCTCGCCAACCGGTTGCGGGACCGGCAGAGTCCGGCCACCAGCCCCAGGTCGTAGCTGCTCAGGTACTTGAAGCCACCCCAGACCATGTTGGAGGACTCCTGGCTGGTACCCGAGCCGAAGTCGCCGCCCTCGACGAGACCCACCTTCATGCCGTGCGATGCCAGGGCTAGGGCGGCCACCGCCCCGTTGATCCCCCCGCCCACAACCAGGACGTCGAACATCGACGTGCCCAGGCGGTCGAGGGCCTCGGGCCTCGAGACCGGGAGGCCGGAGGTGAACGGGGCGTCTACCTGCACCGCTCAGTTGTACCCGCCCCGGGAGGCTGCGACTACAGTCGGCGCTCCCATCGACAGGAGACCCGCATGCCCTTCGCCGACGTCAACGGTCAGACCATCCACTACGTGGACTCCGGCGGAGAGGGTCCGGCCATCCTGCTCAGCCACGGGTTCGGCATGGGCTGGGAGATGTGGAGCCCCCAGGTGGGGCCCCTCACCGACGCCGGCTGGCGGGTCGTCACCTACGACGAGAGGGGCTGGGGCCAGACCCTGTTCACCGAGCCGTTCACCTACTGGGACCTGGCGGCCGACGCCGTGGCCCTCCTCGACCATCTCGGTGTCGACAGTGCCGTCCTGGCCGGAATGTCCCAGGGGGGTTTCCTGACCCTGCGGGTCGCCCTCACCGCTCCCGACCGGGTCCGGGCCATGGTCCTCGTGGACACCGAGGCGGGTTCGCTCAACGCCGAGGAGTACGCCCAGTTCAACGGCCTTTTCGATGCCGCCTTGGCCGAGGGCCTGGCCGGGCCTGTCGGCGACATGCTCCAGTCCGTGGTGTTCGGCCCGGACTTCGACGCCTCCCTCTGGCGGGCCAAGTGGAACTCCAAGCCGGTGTCGGCATGGGCGGGCGCCAAGGAGTGCCTCTTCGAGCGGGATTCGATCCTCGATCGCCTGGGCGAGATCACGTGCCCCGCACTCGTCCTCCACGGGGACGCGGACGCGGCGATTCCGCTGGAGCGCGGCAGGGCCACCGCAGACGGGCTGGGCGGTCCGACCACGTTCGTGACCGTTCCGGGTGCCGGTCATTCCAGCAACCTGGAGAACCCGGACGTCGTCAACGCGGCCCTCCTCGAGTTCCTGGCGGGCCTCGCCTGACCGGACTTCCACCCGGAGGCCCCGGCCCCTTCGAGGAGCATCGTCAGGTCGGGCCCACCAGCAGCTCGAAGCCGGTCACG
>DQOF01000077.1 GCA_015658775.1 Acidimicrobiia bacterium
AGGTGGCCGAGCCCGATGCGACCCGGACCAGGCGACTCCCCACCGGTGCCCTGGCCGTCGTGGCTGAGAGCGTGGAGTTCGCGTACAGGGGGGGCGACCGGGTCCTACACGGGATCGACGTCGACATTCCGGCGGGAACCTCCGTCGCCGTCGTCGGTGAGACCGGCTCCGGCAAGACCACGTTCGCCATGTTGCTGGCCCGCCTGGCCGACCCCACGGCAGGACGGGTCCGGATGGCCGGGATCGATCTGCGGGATGTGGCCGCCGACGACAGGAGGGCGTCGATCCGCATGGTCCCGCAGGACGGCTTCCTGTTCGACACCACGGTCGGTGAGAACATCCGCTTCGGTCGGCCCGGTGCAACCGTCGCCGACGTGGAGGAGGCAGTGGCCGAACTGGGCCTGGCGCCCTGGGTGGCCGGCCTGCCCGGAGGCCTCGACACGCCTGTCGGGGAGCGGGGATCCTCCCTGTCGGTCGGTGAGCGGCAGTTGGTGGCCCTGGCCAGGGCCCAGTTGGCCGATCCGGGCCTCCTGATCCTTGACGAGGCGACCTCGGCGGTCGACCCCGAGACCGAGCAGACACTGGAGGGGGCGCTCGAACACCTCGCAGAGGGTCGGACCACGGTGACCGTGGCCCACAGGCTCTCGACTGCGGAGCGCTCGGGCATGGTGATCGTGTTCGACCGTGGGCGGATCGTCGAGCAGGGTACGCACGGGGATCTGGTCGTGGCCGGTGGAATCTACGCGGGGCTCTACGAGTCCTGGCTGGGGAGCACCCGCTCGTTGAGCACCCGGTAGGAGGCCGTCGTCGGCTTCTGCGTCCTGAGCCGCGGGTCACAGGCCATGGTTGGTGCACCGATCCGGGACATCGCTACCCTCGGGGCCACGCCGTGAGCCAACCAGGAGCAGCCGTGAGCATCTCTCCCGTCCGTGTAGCCGTGACCGGTGCAGCCGGCCAGATCGGCTACAGCCTCGTCTTCCGTATCGCCAGCGGTCACCTGCTGGGTCCCGACCAGCCCGTGGTCCTCACCCTGCTCGAGATCACGCCTGCGATGGGCGCACTCGAGGGCGTCGCTATGGAGCTGGACGACTGCGCGTTCCCCCTACTGGCGGACCTGGCGTTGGGCGACGACCCGGACACCGCCTTCGACGGGGTGGACGTGGCGCTGCTCGTCGGCTCCCGCCCCCGCACGAAGGGCATGGAGCGCCAGGACCTGCTGGAGGCGAACGGCGCCATCTTCACGGTCCAGGGCCGTGCGCTGAACGACAACGCAGCCGACGACCTGAGGGTCCTGGTGGTCGGCAACCCAGCCAACACCAACTGCCTCATAGCCATGAACAACGCCCCGGACGTGCCCGACGCCCGCTTCACGGCGATGACCCGACTGGACCACAACCGGGCGCTGACCCAGGTGGCCCGGAAGCTGGGCGTGTCGGTGAACGACGTCTCCCGGATGACCATCTGGGGCAACCACTCGGCCACCCAGTACCCCGACCTCTTCCGTTGCGAGGTTGCCGGGTCGTCGGCGGCAGCCGTCATCGACGACCAGGAGTGGCTGGAGGGCGACTTCATCCCGACCGTGCAGAAGCGTGGGGCCGCGATCATCGAGGCACGGGGCGCGTCCAGCGCCGCATCGGCCGCCAACGCCGCCGTCGACCACGTCCACGACTGGGTGCTCGGTACCCCGGAGGGCGACTGGGTCTCGATGGCTGTGGCGTCCGACGGTGGTTACGGCGTGCCCGAGGGCCTCATCTCCTCGTTCCCGGTCACCTGTGCCGATGGAGCCTGGTCGGTGGTGCAGGGCCTCGAGATCGACGACTTCTCCCGGGCCCGCATAGACGCCTCGGTCGCCGAACTGGGCGAGGAGCGCGACATGGTCAGGGGCCTCGGACTCATCTGACCTGCCCGGACCGCCGGGGCCGTCAGCGGTCCGCGGTGATGGCCCTCACGGCGCCGAACGCCTCGTCGAGGGCTTCCAGCACCTCCCGGTGGTCCACCAGGAGCCTGGGGTCGCCGCCCATCGTGAGGTCGCCGGAGATCATCGCCCTGAGCGGGTCCACGTGGCCGTCGAGCAGTTCGGCAGCCGTCCCAGCGTCGGTCTCGAACCACACGTCCGGGTCATCGGCTGCACCGGCACGCACCCGCACGTCGCCGCGGTCGATGGCCAGGTGCCAACGCCGATCGGGCACGCCGGCGACCCGGTATTCGATCACCAACTCCAGGTCTGCGCTGACCCGTCGTAGCCCCTCGTGGGCGACGACGGCTTCGTCGACGGCGGTCAACCAGGCCTCGGACAGGTGGGGGAGGCGGTCCGGACCGGGCATTTGCGCAGCCTACGACCTGCTGTGAAGGGCCCGGATCAGACTCCGTCAGGCGGCTGCCGGTACGGTCTGGCCCCGTGGACGAGATAGGCCGGGGCCGGAAGGCCTTCGACTTTGGGTCGGTACGGGGTGTATGGCGCAGGCTGGAGGGCCCTGAGGACGTCCTCGCCCTGATGGACACGGGAGCCGAGGGCCTGATCGCGGTCATCCGCGACGCCGGTGCCACATTCCTGGCGCCGATATTCGAAGAGTTGGCCGGCGTGGTCTGCACCGGGGGGACCATCCGGAGCCACATCGGGATCATCAGCCGGGAGTTCCAGGTTGCCGGGGTGATCGCGGCGGAGATCGGCGACGAGCCCGAGGACGGCACCGAGGTGGAACTGGACGGCACCGGTCCGGTCGCGGTCATCAGGCTGGCGGGCCGCGGGTGACGGTCGACGCCCAGCTGGTCCGGGTGAACGACCTCCTGGCGGAGATCAACCCGATCTCGGCCCGGCTCATCACGGAGCGGACCGGCTATGAGTCACAGCTCATACCTGTGACGTCCTACGTCGTGGTCTCTGCCATAGAGGCCTTCCTGCGCTATCCGGCGGCAATCGACGTCATCACCGACGCCATGTCGCCCGAGGAGATCGGGAATGCGGCGAGGCGACCGGGGTGCCAGGCCGACTCGGTGTTCCTGTGGGGTGTTGCCAACTTCTGGCTGCTGGGCCGCAACGTCCTGGCCCTGGTCGACCCGTCCCTGGATTCGGTGACGAATGCCCACACGGTCCTGGACTTCTGGGCGCGGGTGTCGGTGGCGTACCGGGGTGGCGACCATCTCCACGCCGCCGATGCCGGCAACAGGATCGAGGTGCTCGACCGGGCCACCCTCGACGTGCTGGCCGCCGGGGCCTCCCCCACGGGCGACGAACGCCGGAGCCGCGTCCGGCGCTTCAACGCCATGCTAGTGAGCCATCTGTTCCTGCTCTACTTCGACACCCGGGTCGGTCACGCCGACAGCGGCCCCTACCGGTTGCCGGACGGTCGGACGATGATCGTGCGCGACTACCACAGGCTGGCGTGCAGTGACTTCTGGTGGTCGGGGGTCGCCGAGGCGATGCCCTACTCGAACCTGACCGCCGCGTACGTCCTGGACCCGGTCGTGGAGGTGTCCGTCAACGACTTCGGCACGTCGATCACCGACCCGGAGGACTATCTCGCCCACCTGTCCGGCTTCGGCCTGTTCACCACCGACGGCGGTGGCCTGGATCCGGTCCCTGAAGAGCACCTGGAGGTTCTGACCGCGGTCGCCAGGTCCGTCCAGCGGGACCAGTACCGCAACGTTGTAGCCATGAGCCGGGACGACAGGATCGCCTGCGGCGCCTACGTCTACTTCACCTTCCTTCGACCGTTTGCCGAGATCGCCGGCGTGGCCGACGAGATCGACTGGAGATGCCCCCGTGATGTCGCGGACGACCTGTATCCGCTCGTCACCGCCGATGTCGAGCAGCCCGAGCGTGACCCCGACGAGTACCCCTATCCGCCCTACCTCTGACCCGGAGCACCAGATGAGCATTCCCGACGCGGCGGACGAACGCCGCCACGGTCCCGACCCGGAACGACTCTGGAACGAGTCGTACTACCTCGACTGGTTCGACCCGGATGGTCGCACCGGCGGCTATGTGAGGCTGGGCCTCTATCCGAACGAGGGGGTGGCCTGGTTCTGGTGCTGCCTCGTGGGTGCTGACGAGCCGACGGTGCTCGTCATCGACCACGAGGTTCCCGTACCGGCGATGCCGAGCCTGGAGGTCCGGTCGTCGGGCCTGTGGGCCGACATGGTGATCGAGGAGGCGCTCGACCACTTCAGCGTCGGCGTGGAGGCGTTCGGCGTCGCCGTTGACGATCCGGCCGACGCCTACGGGGGCGGTGCCGGGGGCATCCGCGGCGACCGCATGGCCGTCGGAATCGACCTGGGTTGGGAGACCGACGGACCGGATGTGGCCGCGGCCGACGCCGAGCCCTGGGCCTTCCACTACGGCGTCACCACCCGCTACGAGATCCCCTGCCGCGTGGCGGGGGAGGTGCTGATAGGCGATCGTCGGATCACGCTCGACGGGTGGGGACAGCGGGACCATTCATGGGGGGTGCGCGACTGGTGGGCCGACAGCTGGACCTGGTTCTCGGGGCGACTCGACGACGGCGAGCGCTTCCACGCCGTGAAGGTTGTCGGCAGGGACGGCGGTATCGGCTACCGGTCGACGGCCGGGGGGCTGGTGGGGTCGTACGACGTCACGTCGACACCGGTACCCGGCGCCGGGGGCATCCCGACATCGGGAGTCGTCACGCTGGGTGACCTGCGGTTCGACCTGGAGCCGGTCGGCTGGGCGCCGGTGCTGCTGGTCCATCCCGAGGACGGACGCCAGACGAGGATCCCGCGGGGCCTGATGGCCGTGACCACCGACGACGGCAGGACGGGTCACGCATGGGTGGAGTACAACCAGGCCCCGGTGGGCTGAGTCAGGCGCGTCGGCGGGCGAGGGCGTCCAGGCCCAGAACGACCACCAGGGCGGCGACGGCCAGGAGCAGCGGTGTCCACAGGTTGTCGGCAGTCGGCCATTCGAGGGCCGCGCCCGTGAGCACATCGTCGTCGCGACGACTGATCGTCCCCACCCCGTCGGGCCAGGGCCACAGCACGCGTAGGGATCCGACCATCAGGCCGATCAACGCCGCCAGCACGGTGTCGTGGTGGCGGTCCAGCAGCCGGCCCAGCAGGGTCGAGAAGAGCGCAAGGCCCACCACGGCCCCGGTGCCGAACAGGGCGATGTCGCCGAACGCCCGGTCGTCGACCGCGCCCAGCACGTTGGCGTACATGCCCAGCAGCAGCAGCAGGAATGACCCCGAGATGCCGGGCAGGATCATGGCGCAGATGGCCACGGCACCTGAGCCGACCAGCACGAGTGCCGACGGGTCCTGCACAGGACCGGCCTGCCACCCGAGCGACACGAACACGGCTGTCGCCACGACCGCCAGAAGTGCCAGCCTGCGGGGACCCCACGAGTCGGGGATTCGCCGGGCGACGATGATGGATGCCACCACCAGTCCCGCGAACAGGCCCGCCATGGCCTCCGGATGGTCCTCGAGGCCGGCCTCGACGGGACCGGCCAGCGCGACCACCGCGGCCAGCAGCCCCGCCAGGAGGGGCACCAGGAACCACCAGTCCACGGACCGTACATGCCCGACCGAGCCGGCCAGGTCGCCCCTGAGCAGCCTGCCGAGGGCGCCGGAACCGTTGCGGACGGAGTCGATCAGCTGTTCGTAGATGCCGAGCAGCAGGGCGACGGTGCCTCCCGAGACACCGGGCACCACGTCGGCAGCGCCCATGCCGACCCCGCGGACGAACTGCAAGGCCGCCCGCCGGCCCGGCGTCACAGCCCGGGCTCCGCCAGATAGGGGCCGAGCGCCTCGTGGATCTCCGTGGGGGCCCTGGTCGGCCTGCCGTCCGTGTCGGTGATCGCCGCACGGACCCGCTGGGTCGCCATGACCTCGTCGCCCCTGAGGAGGCGCTGCCGCCAGATCGACGACGCCCGCCGGATCTCGAGCACCCCTGTCTCTATGACCAGCGAGTCGCCGCCCTCGACCGACCTCAGGAACGAGGTCTCGATGTTGGTGACCACGAACCGGTAGCCACGCAGTTCCAGGTCCGAGAGGCCGAGGCCCACCGAGTCGAGCAACTCGACGCGGCCGGTCTCGAAGAGTTGTACGTAGACGGAGTGGTTGAGGTGGCCGTACGGGTCCAGTTCGTAGAAGCGGACCTTGACCGGATGCAGGTGCTGCGGCACGCCGGCGACGCTAGTGGTTCACCGCTCGGCTCCCCTGCAGGGCGGTCGTCGGTGCGTGGGTGGCCGGATTGCGGATGGTTAGCCTGCCCGTCCATGGGTGCGGCGGTCGAGATCGAGCTGTTCGTCGAGACATTCGGCCCGCTCGATGGCGATCCGGTCCTGCTCATCTCCGGCGCTGACGCCCACTGCACGCGCTGGACGCCCGCGCTCATCGATCCTCTGGTCGCAGCCGGCCACCTCGTCGTGAGGTTCGACAACCGGGATTCCGGCCTCTCGACCAAGATGCCGGCCGACGTCGGCTACACCCTCGACGACATGGCCGCGGACGCGTTGTCGGTGCTCGACGACCTGGGGCTCGGCGGAGCCCACGTGGTGGGTCGGTCCATGGGAGGCATGATCGGGCAGGTGCTGGCCCTTGACCACCCCGGGCGTGTGAGGTCGCTCACCCTGCTCTGTTCCTCACCGGGCCTCGGCGACGACCGCCTCCCGGCTGCCGCCGACTGGTTGGTGGACCGGATGGCAGACAGGCTCTTCGACCCGCCGCCCGCCACCCACGACGACCGTGTTGCCTGGGTGGTGGAGTTGGACGGACTCTTCACCGGGCCGCTCTTCCCGGTCGACCCCGCCACCTCGATGGTGGTCGCCGATGCCGAGGTGCACCGCTGCTGGTACCCCGAGTCGGGCCACGGCACGGCTGTCGCCGTCTCGCCGTCCCGCCTGGACCGGCTCGGCGAGATCGCCACACGAACCCTCGTGGTCCATGGCACCGCCGATCCGGTGTTCACCGTGGAGCATGCCCTCGCCCTTGCCGAGGGCATCCCTGATTCCGAACTGTGGCTGGTTGAGGGCCTCGGGCACGAGGTGCCTGACGCATGCCTTGCGGACCTCCTGCCGAGACTCCTCGTGCACCTGGCTCGCCAACCGTCGTAGCCGGTGCCGGCTGAGCCGGTCTCCTGCCACAGGCGTGGGAGCCACGTGAAACGGCGCCCACCCCGATGGGAGGGCGCCGTCTCTCAGAGTCCCTGATCGGGTCGTCGCGCGTCAACGTTCTCCATGGCCCAGCAGGGCGTTGGTCGCGAGAGCGTGAGGGGACCGGCTCGGTCAGGGGCCTCGGGTTCACGCGCCAGGCGGGGCTCGGGTCCGTTCCACAAACCGGTCACATCGCACGGTCTGTCTTCCCTCGATCACGATTGGGGACTGCGTCGATCGCCACCCCGCCGAAGGAACGAGACAACTCTGACACCGTCGCGCCGCGGGGCTCATCTGTCAACCGCTGTGGCCATCTTGATTGGCGATTGGCGATTGGCGATTGCCGGGTGCCGGCCGTCAGCGCTGACCGGCCAGGGCCCGGTTCCTGACCTTCGCCCTCACGTAGTCG
>DQOF01000163.1 GCA_015658775.1 Acidimicrobiia bacterium
CGCAGGTCGCGCCCCGGTGGGCTGAGCCGTCGGGCGATCTCCCACAGGGTGTCTCCGGGCTGTACGACGTAGACGACCGGTTCGCCGGCTGCGCCTGCCGGCGTGGCGCCCGGTGTCCCGCTGACCTGCCCGAGCAGCTCGCCGCCCAGCATCGCCAGCGCGAACACCATGAGGGCCACGGCGCTGGCCACCACGGTGCGGCGACGCCAGTAGACCCCGGCGGGCAGGGCCCGCGCCACTGGCGGCGCCATGCCCGGTCCGGGCACGGGAACGGGCAGACAGGTGATAGCAGTCATGCCATGCATCCTGAAGAGGGGGTGTGACAGAGCACGCTGGAACACGGCCCCAGGAAACGAGGGTGCTTGACATGGAACGCGTGTTCGGGGAACATATGTGCGACGTACAGGTGTTCGATCACACAGCCAGTGTACCGAACACCTGTTCGATTGCAAGCGATTCACCGACAGGCCCGTGAACCAGGCCCGAGAGCGAGTTACAGGCCATGAGCGAAACCACCCTCACAGCACGCCAACGCCAGATCCTGGACTTCATCGACACCCAGAGCCGCGAGCGCGGGTATCCGCCGTCGGTACGCGAGATCGGCACCGAGGTGGGCCTCACCTCGCCGTCCACCGTGCACTCGCACCTGTCCACTCTCCAGGCCCGCGGCTACCTGCGGCGCGATCCCAGCAAGCCGCGGGCCATCGAGGTCTGCCTCGATCCCAGCACCGGTGCCGCTGTCGAGCGGGGCGCCGTCCGCCACGTGCCCCTCGTGGGCGACGTCGCCGCAGGCTGCGACGTGCTCGCCCACGAGAACATCGAGGAGTCGCTCCCCCTGCCGGCCGAGTTCACCGGCAACGGCACCCTCTTCATGCTCAGGGTGAGGGGCGAGTCGATGACCGGCGCAGGCATCTTCGACGGCGACTACGTGGTAGTGCACTCCCAGGCCACTGCCGATCCCGGCGACCTGGTCGTGGCCGGCATCCCCGGCGAGGAGGCCACGGTCAAGGAGCTGCGCTTCGACGGCACCACCGTCGTCCTCGTACCGGCCAACCCCGACTTCGAGGAGATGCAGTATCCCGCCGACGAGGTGACCGTCTTCGGGAGGGTCGTCACCGTCCTGCGCCGACTCTGAGGCGCCGATCCAGGGCAACCGGCCCCGAGGGCAACCCCACCCGTCAGACCCCTGAGACCAGCAGGCCCCTCAGGACGGCATGGCACGACTCCAGCGACGACCGATCCACACGCTCGTCGGCCGTGTGGGCCAGAGTGGGCTCTCCCGGGCCGAAGTTGACCGCCGGAACTCCGTGTTCGGCGAAGAACGCCACATCGGTCCACCCCAGCTTGGCCCTCACATCGGCCCCGCTCCGGTCGACGAGCCCCTGCAGCAGCGGGTGGTCGAGGCCTGGAGCGGCTGCGGCGCCGTGGTCGACCAGGTCGACCGTGTCGCCGGCGTCGACGAACGGGGCCAGCACCTCGCGCACATGGGCCTCGGCCTCGGCCACCGTGCGGTCCGGCGCATAGCGGTGGTTGACCATCAGCCTCACCTCGTCGGGCACGACGTTGCCCGCCACGCCACCCTCGATCCGCACGACCTGCAGGGCCTCGCGGAACCGGCAGCCGTCGACCTCGGGTTCACGGTGCGTGTAGTCGGCGACCGCCGCAAGCAGAGCCCCCGCCCGGTGGATGGCGTTGGTGCCCATCCACGGCCGAGCCGTGTGTGCCCTGACACCGGCCAGCACGACCTCGAAGCGCATCGTGCCCTGGCAACCGGCCTCGATCGCCGCCCCGGTCGGCTCCCCCAGGATCGCAGCGTCGCCCACAAGCAGGTCAGGTGCCTCGACGAACAGTCTGCGCAGGCCGTTGTGCTCACCGGCCACCTCCTCGCAGGCGTAGAACACCCAGGTCACATCGACCGCGGGCCGGCTGACCGTGCGGGCGAGTTCCAGCATGACTGCCAGGCCGCCCTTCATGTCGGCGCTGCCCAGGCCGTGACAGGTGTCGCCGTCGATGCGGGCTCCGGCGACCGTGTCACCCGGCACGGTGTCTGTGTGGCCGGCCAGCACCAGCCGGTGCGGCAGTCCCAGTTGCGTGCGTGCCACCAGGTTGTCGCCGATCCTGTCGACGGTCAGACCCGGCACAGCACGCAACCCGGCCTCCAGGTGGGCCACGAGTGACTGTTCGTGGTGGCTGACCGACGGTATGTCGACCAGTTCGGCCGTCAGCGCCAGCAGGTCGGAGACAGGCGGGTCGGAGACAGGCGGGTCGGAGACAGGCGGGTGGGTCACGGGGAGGCGTGCCGACGGGGGCTTCAGGTGGTGACGCCGTGCGTGCGGAGGATGTCGTTGAGGGCCGACTTGTCGTGCCTCTCACCCGGGTCGAGGTGTTTCAGGACGAGCACGCAGGGCATGCCGAACTCGCCACCCTCGAAGCGGCGTGGGCGGGTGGCCTGCACGGCCACGCACCAGGCCGGCACCTCTCCCCTGCAGAGCTCCTCGCCGGTGGCGGCATCGATGACGGGGATGGAGCCGGTCAGGATGGCGCCGGCTCCCAGCACGACACCGTCGCCCACGCGTGCTCCCTCGGCCACGATGCACCGGCTTCCGATAAGGCAGTCGTCGCCGATGACCACAGGGACGGCGTTGGGCGGCTCGAGCACGCCGCCGATTCCGACGCCGCCCGAGAGGTGCACGTTGCGCCCGACCTGGGCACACGACCCGACGGTCGCCCAGGTGTCGACCATGGTGTTCTCGCCCACGTAGGCGCCGATGTTGATGAAGCTGGGCATCATGATCACGCCCGAGCCCTGGAAGCTGCCCCACCGTGCCGAGGCGCCGGGCACGACGCGGACGCCGCGTGCTGCAAAGTCGGTCTTGAGCGGGATCTTGTCGGCGTACTCGAAAGGACCCATCCTGATCGTCGACATCTGCGACTGCCGGAACAGCAGCAGGATCGCCAACTTCAGCCACTCGTTGACCACCACCCCGCCGTCGTCGCCCAGCTCGGCCACCCGGGCCTCTCCGGTGTCGAGCAGCCCGATGGCGTCGTGGATCACGGCGTTGGCGTCCGAGTCGTCGACGCTGAGGGACTCGCGTCGGTCCCAGAGTTCCTGGATCTGAGCGCGGAGTCCCGACATGGCGCCAACGCTACCGCCCGGCCGGTCCCCGTCGGGGACCGATTCGGGTCAGGCGCCGGAGCGCTCGCGCACCAGGTCGATCCGCTCGTCGACGGCCACCGCCGCCAGCCTGACATGGCCCGTACCGGCCTCGCCGTAGAACTCGCCGGGGCTGACCACCACGCCCAGCCCGGCCGCCAGGCGCCGGCCGAACGCCCATGCGTCGCCATCGGGCGCCTCGACCCAGAGGTAGAACGCCCCCTCTGGCAGCACCGCCTCGATCCCGATGGCGGCCATCACCCCGACCAGGACCTGCAGCCGCCCCAGGTAGCGGTCTCGCTGCACGTCGACGTGGACCTGGTCGGACAGGGCAGCCACGCCGGCTGCCTGGGCGGGTCCGGGCACCATGAAGCCCTGGTGCTTGCGGACCTCCCCGAGGTACGAGACCAGGTCGGGATCGCCTGCGTAGAAGCCGACCCGCAGGCCGGCCAGGTTCGACCTCTTGGACAGGGAGTGGACTGCCAGCACCCCCTCGGAGCCGTGCTGGAGGATCGACCTGCCCGGGCCAGTCCAGGTGAACTCCACGTAGCACTCGTCGGAGACCACGGGAACCCCGTGCTCCCGGCCCCATGCGGCCGCGGCGCCCAGGTCGTCGAGTCCCCCGGCAGGGTTGCCCGGCGTGTTCACCCAGAGGACGAGGGCACGATCGGCATCGGCCGCGTCGATCGCCGACAGGTCGATGCACCAGGCGTCGTCCACGGGAACGGGCACGGCCCTGCAGCCGGCCAGCTCGGCGCCCATGGCATACGACGGGTACGACAGCGACGGGTAGAGCACGGTGTCGCGGTCGGGGTTCCGCAGCCTCAGGAGCTGGGGCAGGCCCACGACCAGCTCCTTCGAGCCGATGCACACACCCACGTAGGTCGGGTCCATGTCTACGTCCAGTCGGCGCTTCATCCAGGCGGCCACGGCCCCACGCAGCTCGGCGCTGCCCACCGAGGGCGGATACGACCGGGCCGGGCCGGGTTCGGAGAGTGCGGCCATCACCACGTCGGGGACCGGATCGCCGGGTGAGCCGATGGACAGGTCCACGGCACCGCCCGGCAGC
>DQOF01000083.1 GCA_015658775.1 Acidimicrobiia bacterium
AGGGGTGTCGTCCTCACGCAACGGAAGTGGACGGCGCGGGCGTAGAGCATCCGGGCCGCAGCCTACTCGTCGGCAGGGAGGCCGCCGATGCGTCCACGCTCCTGCTCGTCGGCCCAGGTGGTGCCGTCCAGCCAACCCAACGGCGCCGTCATGGGCAACCGCGGAACCAGGCGGTTGTGGAACCTGACCACGGCCCGCGGCCAGCGGGCCAACGCAGCGGGAGCCCAGGCAGGGTCTCCTCTGAGGTGCTCGAGGTGTTCTGCACGGAGCCGCCTGTTCAGCGCACGCTCCTCGGGCGACGGGAGGAACAGTCCTGCGATGTCGGCCATTACCGATTCTTGCCCATGGCGCCGCCCTCACCGGCGCAGACCCGCCGCATCCCCTGCTTCACCGCACCAGGCCGCACGGGTCGACACCGCGGAGGGCCAGCACGCCTCGCACGGCGTCGTTCAGGCGGTCGGCCGACAGACGACCGTCGTCCAGCGCACCCACCAACGCCCAGGCAACCGGGACGACGTTGGACACAGGGCCGACGATGAGCAGGTCGACGCCCGCGAACAGCGACGTCACCGCCGCTTCGGGCACATCCATATCGTCGGTGATGGCCCCCATCGAGAGGTCGTCGGACATGACCGGCCCGGTGAAGCCCATGTCTCCGCGCAGCAGTCCGGTGACCGCTGCGGCCGAGAGCGAGGCGGCGACGCCGTCGGTCAGTCCGGGCACGGAGAGGTGTCCGACCATGACCGCCATCTCCTCTGGCAGAGACTCCCACGGCAGCAGGTCCACGCTCCGCAGGTCGTCGATCGGAGGGGTGACCGGCAGGTCCTCATGGCTGTCGACCGAGGCCCGCCCGTGGCCAGGGAAGTGCTTGGCGACGGGCGTCAACCCGGCATCCCGCACACCTTGGGCGAACGCTTCGCCGTAGGTTGCGACCACGGCCGGATCGTCCGAGAACGACCGTGACCCGATGCCGGGACCACCGCCGACATCGAGCACCGGCGCCAAGGCCACGGTGAAGCCCAGGCCGGCCATCGCCTCGGCATGCCGCCTCACCATCGTCCGCACCTCGTCGGGTGGCGAGTCGACCATGCGCCGGGCAGAAGGCAGGTTCCCCAGCAGCTCGTGCAGGCGCTGCACTGTGCCGCCCTCCTCGTCCACGGCCATGACGAGCCTTCCCGTAGCCGAGAGTGCCTGCGCGACGGCGATCGCATCTCCGAGCCCGGCGTCGACGGGTTCGACTATCACAGCGCCGGCGACCAGGCCCCGGCCCGCCAGGTCGGCGACGACCATGAGCCCGCCCTGGTCGACGACCGGCAACAGCACCTGTCCCACCCGTGTGGCCACCGGCAGCGCCTCCACACACTCGGTCGGCTCGGGCTGCGGCGGAATCGTCGTGGTCGTCGTGGTGGTAGTCGACGTCGTGGTCGACGTCGTCGTGGTGGCAGCAGCCACGACGGTCGTCGGAGGCGAAGCCACCGGCTGGGAGCCCCCACACCCCGCCAGAACCAGCACCACGACCAGAGCGACATACCTCACCCGGCCAGTGCACCACACCCGCCGCCGCGTGTGGCACCGACCCGACTCCGCCACCACCCTGACGTAGCCTCCACACCATGCGGATCGGGTTCATCGTGGGGATCGGCGTCCTGCTCGTAGCCGTCGTCCTGTTAGCAGGCACCTGCAACAGCACCGACGAGGGCTTTCCGCCTACCACCGCTCCGGCCACGACCACCCCCACGACAACCCCGGTCGCACCGTCCACCACGCCGCCCACGACAGCGCCGGCGACGACCACAACCGAGCCGCCCAGCCTCAGCACCCTGCCGCCCATCGACGACCTGGGTGCCCCCACCATCGGCTACACCTCGTCAGTGAGCACCGTCGGCATCGACAAGGTGTTCTTCGGAATGACGGCCAGGACCGCCCAGCTCGCCGCCGGCACCCGGTTCACGCCCATCACCCCGATGGGCGAGTGCTTCCTCGTGACACCGGACGAGGCGCCCGACGGCATCACCTTCTGGATCGTCGGAGGCACCATCGAGCGGGTCGACATCGACACCAGGGAGATCACGACCCGCTCGGGTGCGGGCATCGGCGATTCCGAGGACCGCATAGTCGACATGTTCGGCGACCGCATCCGGATCTCGCCCCTTCCAGACGGTTCGGGCAACCTGCTGGCGTTCGTGCCCCGCGACCAGAGCGACAAGGTGTTCCGGGTCATGTTCCAGAGCGACGGCGACGAGATCGTGCGCTTCTGGTCGGGGCGGCTGCCCTGGGTCGAGGAACTCGGCGGCTGCCCGGCCCACACCGGGTAGCCGCTAGTAGCCCTCGGGAAGTTCAGCCTCGTAGTCGGTGCACTCCACCAGCACGGTCCCGTACCCGGCCGGCTCGCCGACACCGGACGCCAGGTCCAGATCCCGTTCCCAGCGGATCGCCCCCACGCTGATCGTGTCGTCGCGCACATACACGTTGAGAGGTTCGTCCAGGACCGCCTCGTACCTGGTCGACTCACCGACCCTCACGCCCACATAGGGCTGCCCGAGGAAGCCCTGGATGAGCGCCTCTATCCACTCGCCACTGTCAGGGTGCTCTCCGACGCCGATGGCGGCAACGTCACCGGCCCCCGGGGCGTAGCACGTGAACAGCAGGTTGAACGTCTGGCCGCCGACCTGGACCCAGCCGTTGGTCGGAACCGTCACGACCGGAGGGGTGGTAGTGGCCGATGTTGATGTCGATGTCGACACGATGGCCTCGGGCTGGAAAGTCTCCGTAGTCTCCAGGCCGCCGGTCCCGCAGGAGACGGCGACCACTAGGAGGGCAACTGAGAGGACGACCACCTGCATCACCTCCCCGGGGCGGAACCGCCCGGCCGTCATGAGCCGCGCACCTCGTACACCAGCAGCTCGAGCACACGCCCAGTGCTGCACCGGGCCTCCACGCCTTCAGGCAACCTGCCGACCAGCGCCAACCCACCACCGTCCTCGACGACCACCGCCGACTCCGATGAGCGCCGAAAGGCAGCCGTCGACGCCGAGGCCCAGTCGGCCTGCACGCACCGTCCGAACGCCTCGACGAGTGGAGCGGGCGCCGCAGTTGCCAGATCGGGGATCGACCCCGAGGCCGGCCAGGTACCGGTGGGCTCCCAGCGGCCGGGCCTGTCGACAGCCGCCAGCCGCAGGCCGGCAGCCCGTAGACGCCGCACCAGGTCCCGGCCGCGCACCGCCTCGGCACCCAGGGCCAACGCCTCCGCCCTCACGTCCTCGGGCACGTCGTAGTGGTCGCCCTGGAACGCCATGCGCCGCAACCCGAGCCGGCGGCCGAACTCGTGGAGTTCGGCGATGTTGTCGTCGCTCACAAGATGGGCCCACCTACCGCCCCGCCAGGGCCAGATCGCCTCGTCGACCAGGATCGTCATGGGACCATGCTGGCCGAACCGGCCCACCGCGTGCCAGACCAGACCCCGGATCGGCCATGCACGCAGGTCCGAGGCACTGCCCCGACCTTCACCGCACCGGGTGGCACACTGATGCCATGGGAGACGACAAGGACGACACGGTCACGCTCCATCTCCCGCCCGACGCACAGTTCGCCGAGCTTCCCCGGGTCGCCCTGGCCTCACTGCTGAGGATCCACCGCATCGATCCCGGCGACATCGGCGACCTGAGCACCTCGGTGCAGCACACCGCCACCGAGATGACCGCGACCGGCAACTCCGTGGACATCCACCTCCGTGTCACCAATACGCAGGTATGCGTCGACCTGGACAGCGCGGGGCGCACCGTCCGACTGAGCGCGCCCCGCTCCTGACCGACCCGCTCCTCACGAACCTGCGGGTCACCTGCCCGTAGAGCCGAACCCGCCCTCGCCGCGCTCCGATCCGGGTAGGCCATCGACCTCGACGAACCGGCACATCGCGACCTGCTGGATGACCAGCTGCGCGATGCGTTCACCGCACACCACCTCGAACGCCTCGACCGGATCGGTGTTGACCAGCAGGACCTTGAGCTCGCCCCGGTAGCCGGAATCGATGAGGCCGGGCGTGTTCAGGCACGTCACCCCGTGCCTCAGGGCCAGCCCGCTCCTCGGCTGCACGAACCCGGCGTACCCGGGCGGTATGGCTATGGCCACGCCCGTGTGCACCAGTGCCCGCCCGCCGCCGGGAGCCAGCGTCACGGTCTCAGCGGCAACCAGGTCGGCACCGGCGTCGCCCTCCCTGGCGTAGGCCGGCACTGTCGCCTCGTCGACGAGCCTGATGAAGGGGATCTCCAGCACGGCGGCGACCCTAGCCGGGGGCCGTCATCCAGCCGACCGGCCGAGGACGCCCGCACGGGACACCAGCCGGCGCAACGGTCGCCATAGGATCGTCGCCGTGCTGGCATGGATCGACCTCGAGATGACCGGGCTGGATCCGACGACCGATGTCATCGTCGAGATCGCCAGCCTGATCACCGACGACGACCTGGAACTGATCGCCGAAGGCCCCGACCTGGTCGTGCACCAACCGGCCGAAGCCCTCTCGAGGATGGGCGACCACGTAAGGGAGATGCACACGAGGAGCGGCCTCCTGGATGCGGTGACGGCCTCCAGCACCACCCTCGAGGAGGCCGGTGCTACGACACTCGCGTTCCTCCGTGGGCACATATCCGAACCGGCCACCGTGCCGCTGTGTGGCAACTCCATCGGAACAGACCGGCGGTTCCTGGCCGCCTGGCTGCCCGAGATCGAGGCCTTCCTCCACTACCGGTCGATCGACGTCTCGACCATCAAGGAACTCGCCCGCAGGTGGCGGCCCGAGCTCGTCGCCTCCGCCCCGACCAAGGCCGGTGGACACCGGGCACTCGACGACATCCGCGAATCGCTGATCGAGTTGCGCCACTACCGCAAGGGCCTCTTCCCCGACGCCGGAGCCCCCGGCACCTGAGCCATTTTATTCACTTGACTGTGACCACCCGATGGTGTTGAGTGGTCACTCGCCGTGGCATCCCGTACGCTGGGATGCCAGACCGGGTGCCTTGAAACCACCCGCCATACCGGACGATCCAGGAATCACGGAACAGACACCACCATGCAAACGATGCATCACCACCGTCACGGCCGGCCGGCCGGTGCGCTCGTGATCTCCTCGCGCGCCACCAAGCCGGCGTATATGGCCACCTTCAAGGCCACCTGGTCCACGCCCATCGACCTGATGAACGACGTGTTCTGGACCATCCACCAGCGGCCCCGGGGAGCAACCAGCTGATCAGCTGAACTGCACACCAACACCCCGAGGCCGCCGGAGAAATCCGGCGGCCTTTCCGGTTTTTCACACCGACTGCCCGACCGACAACCCCATCCCCAGAAGAAGGAACAGGACAATGCAGGCACTTCTCTACGAACCGGAGGTGTGGCGCTGGGACGCCGCATGCTCACGCCTCGGCGTTTCGCTGGATGTGTTCTTCTCGGAGGACCTCGGCGACATCGCCCAGGCCAAGCGCATCTGCGCCGAATGCCCCGCCCTGGCCCCGTGCCTGGAGGGGGCGCTCGAGAGGCGTGAGCCGTGGGGCGTGTGGGGCGGCCAGCTCTTCCGCAACGGCCGGATGCTCGCCACCAAGCGACGGCGCGGACGGCCACCACGCGTGCCCCGTCCAGAAGATCAGCTCCCCGTGGTACCGATCCCCGTCCACCTCCAGCGGTCGGCCTGACCCGTCGGTTCCCCCTACCGACGGCCATGACCGAGAGATCGGACCACGGGGAGCGCAGGCCTCCACGAGGGACCTCGCACCAAGCCGCCCGGCGCGGGCCGGGGTGACGCCAAGGCGATCCCCGGCCCGTGGGCGCACCACGACGACCCGGGAGTACCGTCGTCGACGTGCTCCCGATCCGCCGCCTGGCCCTCGCAGCCCTTCTGGTGCTCACGGCCTGTGGCGCCGATCCCGCCGGGCTCACGGCCGCCGACGACGTCCTGGGCCGGACCTTCCAACTCGTCGACGGTGGAACGACCACGCTGGCCGCCCTCCACGCAGAGGACGGCAGACCGCTCCTCGTGAACCTCTGGGCCACGTGGTGTGCCCCCTGCCTCGAGGAGATGCCCGACATCGAGGCCCTGCACCGGGCCAGGGACGACGACATCCGGGTTGTGGGCCTCAACATCAGCGATTCTCCCACCCGGTCGGCGAAACTGGCCGAGGAGATCGGAATCACCTACCTCCTCGGCCGCGACCCCGGAGGCGTCTTCGTGGCGGCGCTGGGGGCCGTCGGGCTGCCGGTGACCGCATTCGTAAGCCGATCGGGCGAACTGACCCACGTGCACCATGGGCAGCTCAACTACGACGGCCTCCTGGCGGCCGTCGACGAGTACCTCTCGTGACCGGTACGCCACACCCGACCGACGGGGATCCACGATGATCGACATCGGGATCGCCCTCCCGTTCACGCTCGGGATCGTGACGGCGGTGAACCCGTGCGGGTTCGCGATGCTGCCCACCTGGCTCGGCTACTTCATAGGACGCGACACCGGAGACACCGGGGCCCGCCCCGAGCAGGTGGTCCGGGGGCTGGTGGTCAGCCTCACCCTGGCCGGTGCCTTCGTCCTGGTCTTCGGCATCCTGGGCATGGCGGTGACGCACCTGGTCAGCGAGGAGGCCATCGCCAGCAGGACCCCGTGGGCCACCGTGGTCATAGGGCTCGCGTTCATCCCCTACGGCCTGGCAGTGCTCGCCGGTCGCAAACCCAGGCTGCCGATTCCCCAACCCACCCGGGGCCCGCGGTCACGTGAACTCTGGTCGGTCTTCTGGTTCGGGGCCTCGTACGCCGTCGTATCGATCGGATGCGCGGCGCCGCTGTTCCTGCTGCACGTGGCCGGCAGCTTCCGTCGCCAGGGGGTCGCCGAGGGCCTGGTCGTCTACCTGGCGTTCGCCGCCGGCATGGCTGCGGTGCTCACGGCGCTCACCCTCTCCCTGGCCCTGGCCCGGGGTGGCGTCGTGCGCCATCTCCGACGGCTGCTCCCCCATGTCGACCGGATCGGCGCCTTCGCCCTGCTTCTGGGAGGCAGCTACCTGGTCATCTACGGGATATTCGAGATCCGGATACTGCGTGACGTGAACACCGCCTCGAACCCGATCGTGGACGCTGTCACCGACCTGCAGTCGTTCCTCACCACCTGGACCGCCGACGTGGGCGGCACCCGCGTCGGCCTGGCCCTTTGGCTGCTCATCTGGACCGCCGCCGTGTGGGGAGTCGGACCGGCCCTGGCCGGCAGGACCCGGGTCACCCTCCGCGCGCTCACCGCCGCCGCCTGGGTCGTGGCCGAAGGCATCTTCCACCGGGGTGAGCTGATCCTGTTCCCCGTGGCCCGGGTAGCCGTCGCCTGGCCGGAGCGGGTCACACACTGGGCCTCCGAGCCCGTCCGGTGGGCGGTCCCGTTCGAGGCACTGCTCACCGCCGCCGCACTGCTGGTGCTCATGGCGTCGGTCAAGGCCACCCTGGGCGGCCCGGCGACCAGGAGCCGTCGCTGGTGACCGACGTGGCGAGGGTCGCCGATCTCGACAGCCTCCTGTCGATGCCGGGAGTGGTGGAGGAGCTTCGACTGGGTTCCAGGCTCGGCGTGTGCGCACTGCACGGCGGTGGGCTGGAGAGGGCCACCGATGTCGTGGCCGACGAGGTGGCCGCCCGTGTCGACGCCTCGTACTACGCGCTGGTCCAACCTGCGGGGTCGCGCCACCACCTCTCGTCGACCCGGTTCGACCCAGAGGTGTCGCCCCGCCTGCGGTCCTTCCTCGAGAGGATCGACACCGCCGTCTCGATCCACGGCTACGGCCGCTTCGACGACTTCAGGACCGTGCTGCTGGGTGGCGCCAACCGTCGACTCGCCCACCACGTCGCCGACCACCTCCGCTCGTCGCTACCGCCGGAGTACGTCGTGGTCGACGACATCGACGCCATCCCCCGTCCGCTGCGTGGCATCCACGCCGACAACCCGGTGAACCGACCCGCCAACGCCGGCGTCCAGGTAGAGCTGCCACCGAGCATCCGCTGGCACGAGCAGTACCGGAACTGGTCCGACACCGACGACACGCCACGGGCCCCGCAGCTGGACGCCCTCATCGACGGCCTGGCGGCCGCCCTGGCCGACTGGGCCGGGTGAGGGCGCCCCCCTCTACGGTGCCCGGCGCTCGATCACCCAGGTGCCTCCCTCGAGGCGGTAGCGCAACCGGTCGTGCAGCCGGTCGGGGCGCCCCTGCCAGAACTCCACGACCTCGGGTCGCACCAGATAGCCGCCCCAGTGGTCCGGGCGGGTCACCTCGGCACCGGCCCAACGGTCCTCCTGGCCGGCGAACAGCCTTTCGAGATGCGCCCGGTCGGGGACGATGGCGCTCTGGTCCGACGCCCAGGCGCCCAGCCGGCTACCCCGGGGGCGTGTAGCCCAGTACCTGTCCGACTCCTCCGCGCTGAGCCGTCCGGCGGGACCGACCACCCTGACCTGTCGACGCAACTCGGTCCAGCTGAACGTGAGCGCCGCCCGTCCCGTCAGGTCCAGCTCCACGGCCTTGTCGCTGGTGAAGTTGGTGTAGAACACGAAGCCGCGCTCGTCGATGCGCTTCAGCAGCACGTTCCGGGCCGACGGCCACCCGTCGCCCGTGATCGTGCTCACGACCATCGCGTCGGGTTCCCAGTAGCCGGCCTCCCCGACCTCGGCGAACCACTTCTTGAACTGCTGGATCGGGTCGGCGGCCAGGTCCGACTCGTCGAGCCCCCGCTCCTCGTAAGACTCCCGCACCTCGCTCAGGTCCACGGGTGCAGTCAATACCCGCTCCGCCACTCCTCCAAACCAGACACCTGGCGTTCCGACCCCCGCCAACGCCTGCAACCGTAGGATTCGATGATGCAACGGCCCCACCTGCTGGCCCTCGTGGCACTGGGTGGCGCCATCGGAGCCGGGATCCGCTGGGCCGTGATAGAGGTCGCACCGTCGACCCCCTTCCCGTGGCCCGTCCTGCTCGTGAACCTCGTCGGCTGCGCGCTACTAGGTGCGCTCGTGGGGCACGGCGTGTCCTACAGGGCGAGGCTCCTGTTCGGAACGGGCCTCTGCGGCGGCCTGACCACGTTCTCGACGTTCACCGTCGAGGTGGCACGACTGCTGAGCGACAACCGTGCCGGGATCGCCGCCTCCTACCTGGTCGCCTCGGTGGTCGGCGGCCTCGTCTGCTTCGACCGGGCACGGGGCCTGACCACCCGGACAGGACCCGACGGCCCAGACCGGGTGGCGACATGACCACCGTCGTGCTGTTCGCCCTGGCGGCCGGTACCGGTGCCGCGGTGCGTGGCGCCGTGGTCCACATCTGGCCCGGCGGACACCGTGGCACCCTCGTCGTGAACGTCGCCGGCTCGCTGGCACTCGGGCTGCTGGCCGGGTGGAGCGGCCCCACCGTGACCATCCTCGGCTCAGGAGCCCTCGGCGCCCTGACCACGTTCTCGACGTTCGCCGCAGACGCCGCAGACGCCGCAGAGGAGGGAGGTCTGGTTCGTGGGGCGGTGTACGTGGGAGCCATACTGACCCTGGGCATGGCCGCTGCATTCACCGGCATAGCCATCAGCACCTGATCGCAGGCCCGCCCCGAGGAGCAGCAGCGTGACCGAGTTCAACCTGGCTGTCACGGCCCGTGCCGTGGCCGAGGCGATCCCCGAGGCCGAGTTCCTGGTCAGCCGGGACACGCGGCTCACGTTCGCAGAGATGTCCGACAGGTCCAGCCGCTTCGGGCGCTTCCTCGTGGACCGGGGCTTCTCGGTCCACTCCGAGCGGAGCGCCCTGGCCAACCACGAGATCGGCCAGGACACCCTCGGCCTCTACCTCCACAACTGTCCCGAGTTCCTGATAGCCAACCTGGGCGCATACGAGGCACGGGCGGTCCCCTTCAACATCAACTACCGGTACGTCGCCGAGGAGCTCACCTACCTGGTCCGAGACAGCGACGCTCGGGGCGTGGTCTTCCACTCGACGTTCGCCGAGACCCTCGCCCACGTCCTGGGAGGCACGACCGGCCCCCTCACGCTCGTCCAGGTTCCCGACGACTCCGGCAACGCCCTGCTGCCCGGCGCCGTCTGGTTCGACGACGCCCTGGCGCAGAGCGACCCGGATCCGGGCGTCGAACCGTCGCCCGACGACATCTACATGATCTACACGGGTGGAACGACAGGCATGCCCAAGGGCGTGTTGTGGCGACAGGCCGACGTGTTCGTGGCGGCGATGGGTGGCCGGAACCGCAACAACGGCGAGGAGTGGCCCGACCTCGACGCCGTCATCGCCATCGCACGCAGGGGAGGCACCCGGCTCATGCCGCTGCCGCCGTTCATGCACGGCGCCGGCCAGTGGGCGTGCTTCAACGCCCTCATGAACGGCAGCACGGTCGTCCTGCCGAACCAGGTCGTCCACCTCGACCCCGTGGACATCTGGTCGACGGTCGACCGGGAACGGGTGAACACGCTGATAATGGTCGGCGACGCCTTCGCCCGCCCGCTGGCCGAAGAACTCGAGCGGGGAGAC
The DNA here is from genome assembly GCA_015658775.1 of Acidimicrobiia bacterium. Taxonomy (GTDB): domain Bacteria; phylum Actinomycetota; class Acidimicrobiia; order Acidimicrobiales; family MedAcidi-G1; genus UBA3125. The sequence goes on from DQOF01000083.1 coordinate 10,523, forward strand.
CACGACCTCTCTTCGCTGAACGCCCTCGTGAACGCTGGAGCCCCACTGCACGTCGACACCAAGCGCCGCATGCTCGAACTGCTCGAGGGGCGGATGATCATCGACACCCTCGGCTCCTCGGAGACCGGTGCCCAGGCCTCGGCCGTGGCCACGGAAGCCGCCGGCAGCCAGAGCGGCCGCTTCACGCCGGGTACCGACATGGCCGTGGTCGACAGCACCCGCACCCGCCTGGCCGAGCCGGGCGAGGACGACATGGGCTGGCTTGCACAGCGCGGACGCCTGCCACTCGGCTACCTGGGCGACCCGGACAAGACCGCAGCCACCTTCCCGGTCGTGGTCGGCGAGCGTATGGCCCTTCCCGGCGACCGTGCCCAGCTCGACGAGGACGGCAACCTCGTCCTCCACGGGCGTGACTCGGCGACGATCAACTCCGGGGGCGAGAAGATCTTCGCCGAGGAGGTCGAGCAGGCCCTCATGGTGCACCCGGCTGTCGTCGACACCGTCGTGTGCGGCCGACCGTCGGAGCGCTGGGGAAGCGAGGTCTGTGCCGTCGTCGCCCTCAGGGGCGATGTCGGAGACGACGAGCTGCTGGCGACCGCATCCGAGTCGATCGCCCGCTACAAGTTGCCGAAGCTGATCGTGCGACGCGACGTGATCGTGCGCAGCCCGGCGGGTAAGGCCGACTACCGCTGGGCCAGGGAACAGGTCGCCGACGAAGGGTCCTGACCCGACTGCCCGACGGCAGGATGACCGGGCCCGGTGCGGACGGGCCGTTCAGGAGATGACGGTGGCGCCCCGGAAGTAGGGCAGGAGCGGCTCGGGAACTGCGACCGTGCCGTCGGCCTGCCGATGGGTCTCCACCACGGCCGCCCACACGCGGGG
>DQOF01000175.1 GCA_015658775.1 Acidimicrobiia bacterium
CCGGGCCGAGGGTCTCGCCTTCGGGTCGGCAGGTGGCACGGTGCTGGAGGCGCTCGTAACATCGGTCCGTGACATCGGGACAACCGTCCTGATCGAGACCTCGGCTGGCACCATCACTGCGGATCGGGCCGTTCTGGCCACCGGCGCCTTCTTCGCCCACGGTGACACGCCGGCGGCGTCGCTGGACCTGACGGTCGGTACCCACACGATGCTGACGGTCGAGATCCCACCGGCCGAGGCCGAGAGCCTGGCCGACCTCCCCAGCCTCATCCTGAAGCCGGGCGAGCCCGGCCGGGACTGCTTCGTCCTCCCGCCGAAGTTCCTGCCGGACGGACGGGCGGTGATCAAGATCGGTGTCTCCCACCAGGGCCTCCGGCTGACGGTCGACGAGATCACCGCCTGGTTCCGCACCGACGGAGACCCGGAGCAGGCCGACCGGCAGGAGGGGCTGCTCACGGACCTGTTGCCCGGGCTGGCAGTCTTGGGTCGCACCACCGCCCCCTGTGTCACGACCTACACCCCGTCCGGCCACCCGGTCATAGACGACCTGACGCCGAGGGTCAGCGCCGTGATCGGTGGCAACGGCTATGTGGCGAAGTGCGCTCCGGCCATCGGCGAGATAGCGGCCGGCCGTCTGATCGGAGAGCCATGGCCGACAGGTGTCGACCGGGAACTGTTCGCTCTCCCTCAGGGGTGAGGTCGGGCGGACTGCAGTGAAGCCGGGCGGGCCCGGTCCGGACGGTCAGCTCCAGGGGTACGGCGAGTTGCTGACCGGGTGGAGTCGGCCCTCGGCGTAGCGCGAGTACCTGAACGGCTCCAACAGCGTCTGGGTCTCGCCCACCAACTCCTTGGCAACCAGAGCGCCGACGCCGATCATCTTGAACCCGTGGTTCGAGTCGGCAATGACGTAGACGTTCTGGCAGAAGGTGTCGAACACCGGGAAGCTGTCTGGCGTGAAGGCGCCGATACCGCCCGACGGGGCATGGCTCATGAGGCCCGCCTTGCCCTCGAAGCGCTCCTGGCAGTGCGACAGGGCCGCCGCCCACACCGCACGGAAGTCCCTGCCGACTATGAAGTCGGGGCTGGCCGGCCCATACGGGTCGATTGCCACCTCACGCCACGGCTTCTCGACCTTGTACGGCATGTAGCCACCCTGCACGCCTCCGAAGTTGAAGTCGGGCTTGTAGTAGACACCCCACTTGCCGTCGACCAGGAGGTCGCCGTCCTCGTCGTGGAGGGCCGCGTCGGCGTCCACGTGTACGACCGGCGGCATCCCGCCCTCGTTGTTCATGAGGTAGCCGGGATCGACACCCAGGGTTCCCTCCTGGAGGGCCCAGAACCTCCATGTCGGCTCGGTGTGGGTCGTGCCGTTCACGACGATGTCGGTGGTGTCGGGCAGGTCCAGCATCTCCCAGAGTTTGGGTACCCACGGTCCGGCGGCTGCGACCACATGGTCTACCTCGACCATGCCGCGGTTGGTCACTACGTGGGTCACGGCACCGCCGTTGACCGGCAACTCGGTGACCGCGGTGTCGGTCACCACGCTCACGCCCTCGGCCTCGGCCTTCGCGAGCAGGGCCTCGACGGTGGCCATATTGTGGGCGTAGCCGCCCTTCTTCTCGTGCAGGACGCTGGAGACGCCGGTGGCCCGCCAGTCGCTGAAGATGCCCTTCATGTAGTCGAGGGTGGCCTTCTCGCCGTCGATGAACACCGACTCGTATCCGATCGCCTGCTGCTGCTCGTGGATCGTGGCCACGTCGTCACGCATCTCGGCGTATGAGATCTGCAGGTAGCCAACGGCGTGGTACTCGAACGCCTCGGGGTCCGACTCCCACACCTCGACGGAGTGGGCCATGAGCTCGCGCATGGCCGGCTGGAAGTAGTTGTTGCGGACCACGCCGCAGGCGATGCCGGAAGGTCCGGCGCCGGCATGTGACTTCTCGATGACGACGATGTCGCTGCCGTCACCGGCGCCGCGCGCCTTCAGCTCACGGGCCAGGTGCCACGCGGTCGACAAGCCGTGGATGCCGGCACCGATGATGCAGTACCGGACGGATTCGGGGAGGTTCTTGGTCATGCCCATCGGCTATGCCTCCTGGTTCGAGTCTGGGCCGATCGGTCGACCGGGGTCTGCGACAGGGCGGTCCCGGTCAGTGGGCCGGGGCTTCCCAGCCTTCGAGCACCGGCGGCGTGTAGTTGTCGCCCACGGACTTTGAATCGGCTACCCACGGGCCCAACTCCACCTGGTGGAACTTGCAGTGTTTCTCCTTCAGTTGGATGCCGTAGGAGTTGCCCGTCGTGAGGTGGGTCATCAGGACCTTGCGGGCGTACTCGTCACCCCGGCCCTCCGGAATGTCGAAGTAGATCTTCAGGAACGAATTGGAGTACCGGTCGAAGACTGCGGGTGTGCCGTCCTCTTCCAGCAGGAGTATGTCCTCCAGCCAGTTCAGGTCCCCACCGGGTGTGGCCGCCATGAGGTCCATGTCCTCGACCAGCGAGATGTCGTGCTGGTACGGGAACGAGTGTCCGGCCAGGGCCTCGGCGTCGATGGCTACGGTTCGCTTTGCCATGGCTGCTCCTAGTTCCCGGTCTCGGCCATGTGCTTGGCCATCATGTCCTTCATCTCCGCGAGTGCCCGTTCTTCGGAGACCCCGGGGATGTATGTGGTGCCGGCCAGCGGGACCTTGGCCATCGCCGACGCCTCGTGGGTGAGGGCCGCCAGGTCCTCGGGTTCGAGGCTGTGGATGTTGGTCTTGCCGCATGCCCGGGCCAGCAACTGGACCTCCATCGTCAGGGTGTGGAGGTAGTTGTAGACCCGTAGGGCTGCCTCGTCGACGTCGAGGCGCTGGCGCAACTCGACGTCCTGAGTGGCGATGCCCACCGGGCAGCGGCCGGTGTGGCAGTGGTAGCACTCGCCCGCCGGGACCCCGATGGTGCCCTCGTAGTCGGTGACGCCCTCGATGTGCTTGTTGCAGTTGAGGGCCATGAGGGCCGCCGTACCGATCGCCACGGCCTTGGCGCCCAGGGCCAGGCACTTGGCGACGTCACCGCCGTTGCGGATCCCACCGGCCACGACAAGGTCGATCTCATCGACCAGGCCCACGTCCTCGAGCGCCCGTCTGGCCTCGGGGATGGCGGCTATCAGCGGGATGCCGGTCTCCTCGGTGGCGAGGTGCGGTCCGGCGCCCGTGCCACCTTCGGCACCGTCGAGGTAGATCGTGTCCGGGCCGCACTTGGCGGCCATGCGGACGTCGTCGTACACCCGTGCGGAGCCCAGCTTGAGCTGGATCGGTACCTGGTAGTTCGTGGCCTCCCGGATCTCCTGGATCTTCAGCGACAGGTCGTCGGGACCGATCCAGTCGGGGTGGCGTGCGGGTGAGCGCTGGTCGATGCCTACGGGAAGCGAGCGCATCTCGGCCACCTGCTCGGTGACCTTCTGGCCCATGAGGTGGCCGCCCAGGCCCACCTTGCAGCCCTGGCCGATGAAGAACTCGACGGCGTCGGCCAGCATCAGGTGGTGGGGGTTGAAGCCGTACCGGCTCTGGATGATCTGGTAGAACCACTTGGTCGAGAGGTCTCGTTCGGGCGGGATCATGCCGCCCTCGCCGGAGCATGTGGCCGTGCCGGCCATCGAGGCGCCCTTGGCCAGGGCCATCTTTGCCTCGATCGAGAGCGCTCCGAAGCTCATGCCCGTGATGTACACCGGGATGTCCAGTTCCAGGGGATGCGCGGCGAATCGGGCGCCCAGGACCGTCTTGGTCTCGCACTTCTCCCGGTAGCCCTCGATCACGAACCGGGTCAGCGTGCCGGGGAGGAACACCAGCTCGTCCCAGTGCGGGATCTTCTTGAACATCGAGAAGCCCCTCATGCGGTAGCGGCCCAACTCGGCCTTCACGTGGATGTCGTTGATGACGTCCGGGGTGAAGATCCTGCTCTTGCCGAGCACGTCGGTCGGCCGGTTTGTGTCGATCTGGACCGGGACCGGCTTGATGTCGTTCGCCTCTGTCATCGTCCGTTCCTCCTAGAGCACGAGCTTGCGTTCGGATGGCTCCAGCGCGTCGTAGTTGTGCAGCACCTTTCCGCATTCGAACTTCTGGAGTTCCGGCGGGGTGCCGAGGTCGTAGATCTCGAACTTGCGGTTGATGAACTCGTGGTCGGACTCGTCCATCTCGGCGGGCACGCAGTCGACGCCGAGGGAGGCGATCCTGCCGCCGACGTAGATGAAGCCGTCGTACATGGAGTCGCCCAGGCCGTCGTTGGCGTCACCGCAGATGATCTGGCGGCCGCGTTGCATCATGAAGCCCGTGTTGATCCCGGCCTTTCCGAGGGTGATGATCGTGCCGCCCTTTTGGTCGATGCCCGTCCTGGCACCGACGCTGCCCTTCACGACGATGTCGCCGCCTCGCAGCGCGGCGCCGGTCAGCGAACCGGCCGGCCCCTCCACCACGATGGATCCGGACATCATGTTCTCGCCTAGGGCCCAGCCGACGCGTCCGTTGATCTGGACCTCGGGCCCGTCGATGAGGCCGCAGGCGTACCAGCCGGGGCTGCCCTCGAACGTGATCCTGCACCGCTTCAGGATTCCGACTCCGAGGGAGTGCTTTGAGCCGGGGTTCACGATTGTGACGTCGTTGACACCCTCGTCGTAGACGATGCGCTTGAGCTCCAGGTTGATCTTGCGCGTGGTGAGCTCGGTGGCGTCGATGACGGCCCTGTCACCGTCGATCTCGGCCGTCATGGGCGGCTCGGGATCAGGCTCCACGAGTCCCCGGGCGTCGTAGACGACGCCGCTCTTGGTCAGACCTGCCATGTCAGCACCTCCCGCTCGTAGGGATCCCGGGTCTCGACCTCCCGACCCACCAGGGCCCGGATGGCTATCTCCTCTGATGCCATCGCCACGAGGCCATCGCTTTCGAACAGCACCAGGGGTTTGGCCGCCATCTCGTCCTTGGCGATCCCCAACTCGCTGTCGGTGGCGACGAGGTAGGTGAACACACCGTCGAAGTCGTCGAGGCTGGTCTTCATGGCCGTCTCCAGGGGAACTCCACCCTCGAGCTTCTCGGCCAGGTACACGGCGATGATCTCGGAGTCGCACTCGGACTGGAAGCGGTGGCCGAGCCTCTCCAGCCGCCTGCGCCACTGGTGGTAGTTCGTGAGCTGGCCGTTGTGCACGACCGCCACATCGGCGAACGGGTACGCCCAGTACGGGTGGGCGCTGGCCAGGTCCACGTCGGACTCGGTTGCCATGCGCACATGGCCGATGGCGTGGGTGCCGGTCAGGCCTGCCAAGCTGTACTGCTCGAGGACGGTGGCGGCGTCGCCGAGGTCCTTGACGATCTCGAGCGAGTTGCCGAGCGACAGCACCTCGCATCCGGGAATGTCCTCGAGGTAGTCGGCCAGTGGCTTCAGGTCGCCCTCGTATCGGATCGTGGCCCGGAAGGCGTAGCCGGTCGGGCTGGTGATCGTCGCCACCTCGGCGCCGATCTTGGCCAGCCGGGACTCCACCTCGGCGCGACTCCGCTCGAGGCGTTCCTCCACGCCGAAGCCGCCGTACTCCCTGGGCTCGGCGAGCACGAAGCGGACCACGATGAGGTCGTCGGGCTGGCCGTAGAGGGCGTAGCCGGTGGAGTCGGGCCCGCGGTGCTTCATGGACTGGAGCATCGTGGTTATCTCTGTGCCGAGGTCGGAGGGTCCGTCACGATGGATGATGCCGGCTATGCCGCACATGGGTGCTTCTCCTGGTCTGCGAACTGTCGGGGGAGTCGGGCTACGGGAGGACGTCGAGGTATTCCTCGATGTCCCAGTCGGTCACGGTGGCTAGGAAGCGCTCCCACTCGTCGCGCTTGTAGTGCTCGAAGACCCGGTACATGTCGCCGGGGAGGGCGCTCCTGACGACCTCGTCGGCGGCCAGGGCCTCGAGGGCCTCGCCGAGGGACATCGGGATCTTCTTGACCTCCTTGCCCGCCTCTATGGCCTCGTAGATGTTGCGCTCCTCGGGCGGACCCGGATCCAGGTCGCGGTCGAGGCCGTCGTCCATGGCCTTGATGAGGGCGGCGAACGAGAGGTACGGGTTCACCGCCGAGTCGACCGAGCGGTACTCGAAGCGCCCCGGTGCGCTGACGCGCAGTGCCGTAGTCCGGTTCTGGAAGCCCCAGTCGGCGAAGACCGGAGCCCAGAAGCCCGTGTCCCAGAGCCGTCGGTAGGAGTTGACGGTCGGCGAGGACAGGCAGGTGAGCGCCCTGAGGTGCTCCATGATCCCCCCTATGGCCTTCATGCCGATCTTGCCCGGGATCTGCGGGTTGTCGCCGTCGGGCATGAACTTGTTGTCGCCGCCCTCGCTGGGCTCGCCGTCCCACAGGGAGATGTTGTGGTGGCAGCCGTTGGCCGACACGCCCATGAACGGCTTCGGCATGAAGCACGGGAAGGCACCCAGCTCGCGGCCCACCTGCTTGCAGATCTGGCGGTAGGTGGTGAGCCGGTCGGCCGTGAGTTCGGCCCTGTCGAATTGGAAGTTCAACTCCAGTTGGCCTGGGGCGTCCTCGTGGTCGCCCTGGATCATGTCGAGGCCCATGGCCTCGCTGTACTCGACAACCTTGTGGATGAGCGGCTGCAACTCTGCGAACTGGTCGATGTGGTAGCAGTTCGGCTTGGTGAGGCCCTCGACGGTCGGCTTGCCGTCGGCGTCGACCTTCAGCCACATCATCTCGGGTTCCGTGCCGGCCCGCAGGTGGAGCCCGGTCTTGGCCTCGAACTCGGCGTGGATGCGTCTGAGGTTGCCTCGACAGTCGGAGGTCAGGAACATGCCGCCGTCGACCTCTTCCTCCCGACCGCGGAACAGGGTGCAGAAGACCCGCGCTGTCTTGGGGTCCCAGGGCAGGCGGCAGAAGGTCTCCACCTCGGCTATGCCCACCAACTCGCGCGACTCGGGGCCGTAGCCGATGTAGTGGCCGTGCCGGTCGACGAACAGGTTGGCCGTGGAGCCGTAGACGAGCTGGAAGCCCTTGCGGGCGATCATTCCGAAGTGCTTCGCCGGTATGCCCTTGCCCATGATCCGTCCGGTAACGGACACGAACTGGCAGTAGAGGTACTGGATGCCCTCGGTCTCGATCTGGTGTTCGACCTCGGCGATCTGCGCCTCGCGGCCGTCCACCTCGACCGTGCGTTCGATGTCGGTAGCCATCATTCCTCCTGGCATGTTCGTCGGTATCCCTGACGAGTGTGTCCGACGTCGTGCGCCGGGACTCGAGTATCATATACATCAACTACACTTACTGCCAGTGAAAATTCCTCCAGGGGGCGAAAACGCTCCCAGCGGAGCCACACGTGACATCGACGCTGGTCATCAGGCATTTCTGATGCCAAGATCAACGGGTAGCCTTCCCATCCAGCCGACGCCACGACCAGGATCAAGGGATGGCTACCGGCCCACCGTTTCCGGGAATCTGACCGGGAACGGTGGGAGCCGATCAGGCCGGGTCGAGTGCCTCGGCACGCAGCGCCTTCTTGTCGATCTTGCCCACGGCGAGCATCGGTAGCTCCTCCAGCAGGTGGAAGGCCTTCGGCACCTTGTACCTCGCCAGCCGACCGATGCAGTGTGCGCGGAGGTCTTCGACACCGGTTTCGTCCGAGGTCACGACGAACGCGTGGCCGACCTCGTCGAAGACCTGGTCCGCAACGGCCACCACGGCGGCCATCTGCACCGCCGGGTGGTCCTCGAGGCACAACTCGATCTCCCTCGGGTACACGTTGTAGCCACCCGACTTGAACATCTCGGAGAGTCGTCCCACGATCGTGACGTTGCCGTCCGGGCGCATCACGGCGAGGTCGCCCGTGTGCAGCCAGCCGTCGGCGTCGATTGTGTCGGCGGTGGCGTCGGGCCTGTTCCAGTAGCCGGCCATGGTCCAGTCGCCCCTGACCAGGATCTCACCCGACTCGCCGACGGCCGATTCCCGGCCGTCGGCGGCGACGATCCGGTACTCGTGGCCGTCGATCGGTGCTCCGACCGTGGTGGTGAGCACGTCCAGGTCGGCATCCCGACGGGTGCACATGACCCCGCCGGTCGTCTCGGTCATGCCGTAGCCGGTGGTGCAGCGGACGGCTCCGGTGGCATCCAGGAGTTTCTCCAGGACAGGTGCCGGCATGGCGGCACCACCCCAGGCGATCTGCTCGACACACGACAGGTCGGTGGTGCCGAAGTCTGGGTGCTCCACGCAGAGGTGGAAGATGGTCGGGACGCCGCCCCAGACCCGGACCTGTTCGGCCTGGATGAGGGCCAGCATGGCGCCTGCGTCGAAGCGCTCCTGGAACACGATGGGGCCACCGCCCACCATCTTCCGACAGCAGATGTCGCTGACCGAACCGACGTGGTTGATAGGCAGGTTGCAGATGATCTTGCCCTCGCCGGCACCCCGGGCTGTCGAACCCGTCACACCGCAGTAGCAGACACCCCGGTGGGTGAGCAGCGCCCCCTTGGGCCTCCCGGTGCTGCCGGAGGTGTAGACGATGAACGCCGGATCCAGCGGGTCGACGGCCGACCTGCGTCCAGCCAGCGCCGCGGCGTCCACGGATCGTCCCGCATCCAGGAATGCGGTCCAGTCGGCGCTACCGACGGACACCGAGCGCTCGACGCCGTCTATCTCCGCCGCAAGGCTGCGTAGGTCGTCGCCGCCTCCGCGTCCGCCCGTGGTGCCATCGAAGACCACACGGGGTGTGGCATCGCCCACCACGTATGCCAACTCGTCCCGTGTGTAGCCGGGGTTGAGACCCTGCCAGATCAGACCGACGCTGGTCGCCGCCAGGAAGTGGATGAAGTAGTCCAGGCGGGAGTCGGCCAGGTACGCCACCCGGTCGCCCCTCTCCATGCCGGCGGCTACGAGAGCGGCCGCCACCCGGTCCACCTCCAGCCGGGCCTCGGCCCAGGTCAGCCTCCTGCCCACGAACGTCGGCCCACCGTCGATCAGGAACTCGGCGTCTGGTCTGAGGTCGCCCCAGTAGTCCAGGTAGGCGTCGATCCGGCCCAGGACCGGGGCGGTCATCGGACGGTCACGATCCGTAGCGGAAGTAGATCAACCAGTCGGCCACGACGGCCGGCCGGTCGATACCCTCGGCCTCGACGACAGCGGTCAGGCGGACCCGCTCGTCCCCGTCGGGACGGGACTCGACCTCGACGACGGTGAACCGGCCCCTGATGCGGGTTCCCGTCGGCACCTGGCTCACGAACCTGACCCTGTCGAAACCGTAGTTGAAGCGGTTGAACACGCCCTCGGACGGCAGCTCCAGGTTGCGGGCCATTCGGCTGAGGCTGCTCAGCATGAAGAAGCCCTGCAGGATGGTTCCCCCGTAGGGGCCGGCCGCCGAGGCCTCCACGTCGTTGTGGATCCAGCCGCCGTCGCCCACCACGTCGGCGAAGGCGTCAACGTCGGCCTGGCTGGTGTCGAACCACCTGCTCACGCCTACCTCGGTGCCGATCAGTGACTCGAAGGGGCTGGCCATGGGGATCTCCTGGTGGGGCACCGGACCATACCGCCGGTCCGGTCGCCGTGGCGGACCCGACGGGTCAGCGGGTCACGCCCGCTGTGGTACGGAACCGGATGCCGGCGGGTCTGGGTGCGCCGCTCCGCTCGAGGGCGGCGGCCCATGCCGGTGAGTAGCCGAGAGCCGACCGCAGGACACCGATGGTCATGCGACCACTGATCCGGGCAGCCGGGCCGGGCCGGATCCCGACGGCGTGACGCAGCCTCGTGGGGACTGTTGCGACGGCCGCCTGGTAGAGCAGGCGGTAGGCGACACGGGTAGGCAGCGGAAGGCCCGTCTCGGCGAGGAACAAGATGGCGTCCCGACCGGCCGGGGAGGGTCCGACGTCGGGGTGGTCGGCCAGCCAGGCGTGGAGGTCGTGGGCGGTCTCGGGCAGCGGAGAGACCCCCAGCATCGAACCCAGCCTCGTCTGCTCTGACACATAGCGATCGGCATCGGCCTCGTTGATCGGCAGAGGTCCGTAGACGCGGTGCGCGGCCAGGAAGGAGTCGACAAGGGAGTTGTGGACCCAGGCCGCCAGGCCGGGTGACGAGGCCGAATAGGCGACATCCCGGTGGGATACGCCGGTGATCTGCCGATGGGCCGTTCGGACGGCGGCGATAGCGGCCTCCACCTCGGGCATCGAGCCGTAGGAGGTGGCCGTCACGTAGGAAGCCGTGCGCGACAGGCGGCCCAGCGGGTCGTCCCGGTAGTTGGAGTGGTCGCCCACACCTGCGGCAACCTCGGGGTGGGCGGCCTGTACGACCAGCGCACGCAGCCCCCCGATGAACGTGGACGTGTCGCCCATTATCCGCCAGGTGACGGAATCGGGACCGAACAGGCCCGGATCGCCGGGGTAACCGAAGGTGTCTGCCAGCGGGTCCGGCGCATGGCTGAACAGGCCCACCGCCGTATCGGTGACCCGGGACCGCCAGCCCGAGCGACGCCCGGTCACCGCAGTCGCGTGGTGGGTACCCAGTCGAGGCCACCGCCGGCCAGCTCGGCCACCGCCGGCACCGGATCGGGATCGGCGAAGAGTCGGCTGTCGGCGGGGTCGAATGCGAGGGCGTCGGCACCCACGGTCCACCACGAGGCCTCGAGCGCGATGCCGTTTGGGTCTTGGAAGTAGATCGACCGCAGGACGCTGTGGTCGACGACCGGCGTGACCTCGGAGCCGGCCGCCTCGAGCCGGTTCCGGAGTGCCACCAGGGCGGCCTCGTCGTCGACTGCGAACGACACGTGGTCGAACTGGATCACCCTGGTCGTCGGGGCGCCGGCCGGCTTGGAGAACGTCCCGGCCCCCTGCACCTCGAAGAAGGCGATGGTGTTGCCCGGACCCAGGTCGAAGAAGTAGTGGCGCATAGGGCCCGCACGCAGGGTGGACACCAGCGGCATGCCCAGGACGCCCACGTAGAAGCGCACCGTGGCATCCATGTCGGGGGTCACCATCGCCATGTGGTGGACGCCCCGCCATGCGGGTGCGGCGGGCAGGTCGGTGGTGGAGCCGACCGGTGCGGTGTCGACGGCGTCGCTCATGTGACCAGTCTCGCAGCATCCCGGCCGTTTGGCCACGTTGCGGTGTGGACGACCGCACGGCCTCAGGCGGCGCGTGCCACCCGTGCGGCACCGTAGGGTCCGACCATGTGCTCGACGGCGTCCTCGGGGCCCGCCACCAGCACGTATTCCAGGTTTCGCAGACGCCCCGGCGTGCCGACCTTCCGACCCTCCCGGTTGTGGATCCCTATCGTGGCGCCGACGTACCGGTCGGCCTCGAAGGCCAGCGCGGCGACGTGGCCGCGGTCGCCGCAGGCAGCCATCAGATCGTCCAGGCCCATCCATGACTCGTCGTTGTACGAGAGCACGACCACCCCGGCGTCGATCTCGGCTACCACCCTGCCGAGGGCGTCGGGCATGAGCCCCTTCCTGTTGAAGACGCTCGCCGAGGCCGGGTCACGGCACTCGATCCGCTTGTTGGCGATCCCGTAGTGCTCCGGAGCGTCCCAGGCGACCAGCGTCTCCCAGACGTGGTAGTTGCCCAGGTAGCGGTGCTGGTTGTACGGCGGGTCCAGGTATGCCAAGTCGAACGGTCCTAGGCGACCGGCCAGGTCGACGGCGTCGCCCCGGACCGCTGCACCGGACCCGGGGAGCAGGTCGGGCACCCTCAGGTCGAGCGGCTTGTGGCTACGCGGCGACCAGCCCTTCAGGTAGGCCATCTGCACCCCGGTTGTCGAGTCGACCCGGTCGGCGGCCTCGATGAGGCTGGTCAGGAGCACGGGGAACAGCGGGTCGTCGCCGTGCTGTTCGAGGTCGTCGCGTATGGCGTCGATCCGCTCCCCGTTGAACGGCTGGATGTAACGGGCGGTCTCGCAGAAGGTCTCGGTGAAATAGCCGCGGCGTCCGGGGAGGCCGTTCAGGCGGGCCACCTCGGCGGCCAGGCGGTCGCTGTCGACCAGGTCGGCGTCGGTGGCTATGTAGCAGCGGGCCAGGACCTCGGCGTAGCGGGTCATGTCGACGGCCGTGACGTGCGCGCCCGCTGCCTTGAACGACCGGGCCACGCGGGTCGTGCCGGTGAACATGTCGAGGGCCGTGCACGCGCCGCTGCGGACGAAGAGGTCCTCGAGCACCGGGATCAACCGTCGCTTGGAGCCCAGGTACTTGATCACGGTTCCGGGAAACGGTTGGCGGACACGGTCTCAGCCGGCGGGGACCGTGGTCGGGGCCGGCTCTTCGGCGACCGGCGCGAAGGTCGTGGTGGTCGGAGGCGCAAGGCCCTCACCGCCGACGGGGATCACGAGGAACTCGATCCGACGGTTCGCGTTCTTGCCCCCCTTGGTGAGGTTGTCCGCAATCGGATCGGTCTCGCCGAGGCCCAGCGTCGCGAGGCGTTCGGATTCGATCCCCCTGGCCACCAGTTGTGTTCGCACCGCCTCGGCCCTGGTGGTCGACAACTCCAGGTTCGCAGCGGCGTCGCCATCACTGTCGGTGTGCCCGATGATCTGGATCGAGACGGTGGGGTTGGTGGCCAGGAACCCGGCTAACAGGTCGAGCGTCGGCACCGACTCCACGGTGATGCGGTCCCCACCGCTCTGGAAGCGGATGGGGGGACTCGCACCCGCAGCGCTCAGCCGGGCCTGGAGGAGCAGGTCCGCCTGTTCTGCCGGAAGGTCGGGTGCCTCGGGCTCCTCCTCCACGACGATCGGGGCCGGCACGGACAGCCTGTTGTCGACGCTGATCACCGCCGGCTGGGCCTGCGCCACCCGGGTAGCGGCCTCCTTCAACTCGGACGAGGCCACCCTCCCCTCGAGGACCACCGTCCAGTCCACTACCCGGACCTCGACCGTCGGTAGCCCGGCCTGGACCATCGCACCCTGCACGATCGCCGTCAGGTCCTGCTGTTCGTCCTCGGCGACCTGTTCGCCCCCCGAGCCGATGGCCACGACTGCGAAGAAGGCGACGACGATGACGACGGCGACGAGGCCGCGACGTTCGAGCACAAGCTCGGCCACGCCTCCCCGGCGGGGAGCGCCCGGGCGACGACCGCCACCGAAGGCGGGTCCGAAACCGCCGCCCCGGCTCCGCCGATCGCGTGGGTCTCGCATCCAGCCAGTCATGCCGTAGCGACGGTACCCCGGTCGAATCCCGGGTGATCGGATGCAGCCCGGTTCTGCCAGACCGGCTCTGTCAGATTCCGGCGACCGGTGCGACGACCCGCTCTCCGAACTCGGCCAGCGATACGGCCGGGTCGGCCCAGAACAGGTATGCGGGCACCACGATCCGGCTGACGCCACGAGACCGCAGTTCCTCAGCGGCACCCACGGGGTCGCTGCCCAGCAACTCGGGTCCGCCCCAGGTGACCTTGATGGAGTCGGGGTCGCGACCGTTCTCCTCGGCGGTCCTGTGCACCGTGGCCACGAGGTCGTCGAGGTCTCCCTTGGCGGGGAAGAAGCCGTCGCCCAGGCGGCCCGCACGTCGGGCTGCCGCCCCGCTGTGGCCACCCACCACTATCGGGATCGTGCCTCCGACCGGCTTGGGATTCGACGAGACGCCGGCGAACGACACGAACTCGCCGTCGAACGAGACGCTGTCGCCCGACCACAGGGTGCGCATCACCTGCACGTACTCGTCGGTGCGCGCGCCGCGCCGCTCCCAGGGCACGCCGAGGGCGTCGAACTCCTCCCTCAGCCAGCCGACACCGATGCCGAGCTCGACCCTGCCGCCGCTCATCGAGTCGAGCGTTCCGAGACGCTTGGCCAGCGCGGCCGGCTCGTGCTCGGGGAGGATCAGGATGCCGGTGGCCAGCCGGATGGTCGAGGTGTGGGCGGCCAACCATGCCAGCCAGATGAGCGGGTCGACGAGCGGCGTGTCCGGACCCATGGGCATCCGCCCGCTGTCGTCGTACGGGTAGGTCGACCCGTAGGCATCCGGATAGACGACGTGTTCGACCGTCCAGACCGATTCGAACCCGGCTGCCTCGGCCTCCCTGCCAAGGGTGACCACGCCCTCGGCGGTTCCGAATGGACCGGTGTTGGCGAAAGCGATGCCTATCTTCATGTGCTCGATCTCCTCATGTGCTCCACCTGTTCATGTGTTCTACATCTTGTGGCCCTGATCTCCCGCACAGCGGAAGCCGCCGCCGGGTCAGCCTGCCGTCCAGTCGGGGTCCCGCTTCTCCGCCCAGGCCCGGCGGCCCTCTGCGGAGTCGTCGGTCCCGCCGACCACCCGGCGCATCGTCTCGCCGAAGCGCACTGCATCGGTCCACGACATGTCCCTGCTGCGCCACGCCACCTCCTTGGTGGCCCGTGCAGCTAAGGGGGCGGCCCGGCAGAGCCGGTCGGCGAGCGCACGTGCCTCGACCATCAGGGCGTCGTGGTCGACCACACGCCAAACGAGGCCCATCTCCCTGGCCCGCTCGGCGCCGACGGCCTCACCGATGAGCAGCAGTTCCATGGCGTCGGCCCAGTTGATGCGGCGGGGCAGGCGGATCGCCCCCACGATCGTGGGCGTGCCGATGGTGACCTCGGGCCAGGCGAAGGTTGCGCGTTCGGACGCCACGACGAAATCACAGGCGCACACAGCCGTCAACCCGTAGCCGATGCAGTGGCCGTTGACCGCGGCGATGGTCGGCTTCCACACCTCGAGGCCCGACTCGAAGGAGTTGACGGTCGGAATCTCCCAGAAGGAGCCCGGCCAGTCGCCGACGGATCCGGCGCTGTCTTTCAGGTCGGCTCCCGCGCAGAACGCCCTGTCGCCGGCGCCGGTGAGGATGGCCACCCACGCCTCCTCGTCGGCCATGAACCGGTTCCATGCCGCGTTCAGGTCCCGGCGCATCTCGCCGTTGACGGCGTTCAGCGCCTCGGGGCGGTTGTAAGTGATGGTGGCTACGTGTCCGTCACGCCCGTAGGTGGCGGCCGTCCCGACGGGGTCGACCCGACCAGGGGTCATATCGCCCATGTCGGGAGGGTCCGTGTCGCCGGCGCTCATGTCGGCACCTCGTGCGTCGGGAGCAGGTCACCGTCGGGCGGACCCGAATCCAGAACCGATGCCTGGATGCCGCCGTCGACCGGTATCACCTGACCGGTCACGTACGACGATGCCGGCGAGGCGAGGTACACGGCGGCTGCGGCCACGTCCTCGACCGTGCCGACACGCCGCATGGGTATCCGTCTGGTCATGAGCGCCTCCAGGTCGTCGGTCAGGACGCCCGCGAGAGCGGACGTGGCGATGGCGCCGGGTGCGATGGCGTTCACCCTCACCGTAGGGGCCAGGTCGGCCGCCATGTTGCGGGTGAGGTGGATGAGGGCCGCCTTCGCCGTTCCGTATGCCAGCAGGCCCCGGGACGGGTACCTGCCTGCCGAGGAGGCGATGTTCACCACCGATCCGGCGCCCGTGGCCAGGAGGTGCGGCACGGCCAGCTGCGTCAGGTTGAACGCCGTCGTCACGTTCCACGAGAGGGCCCGCTCGAAGGACCCCTCGGAGACCTCCAGCAGGGGCCCGGGTCTGGTCCCACCCACGTTGTTGACGACCACGTCGATGCGACCGAACCGGTCGACGGCGGCCGAGACCAGATGTTCCATCGCCTCGCGGTTCGAGAGGTCGGCGGCGACCACCAGGGCCGCCCGGCCGTGACAGCGGACGGCGTCGGCCACCACGTCGAGTTGGGACCCTGTACGGGCTGCGAGCACGACGTCGGCACCCGCCTCGGCGAGTGCGAGGGCGATGGCGGCCCCTATGCCGCGGCCGGCCCCTGTGACGACGGCGACCCTGCCACCAAGGTCGAACGACTCCATGACCACGCTTCGACCGTACCTGCCGGTGACACCGTCTCTCCGACCGGGGTCCGATCCGTAGACTCGCGGGCATGCCAGACGGTTCAGCGGGCGCCGACCGCCTCAGCGCGATCCTGCTCGAACCGGACTGTGAGCCCGGGCTGCTGGCATCCATCGAGTCCGGCGAGATGGACCACCTGGTGCCCGAACTCCTACTGCTGCAGATGGAACAGGATCCCATCCACCGGCACAAGGACGTGCTGGCCCACACCATCGCAGTGGTCAACAAGACCCAGCCCGAGATCACGGTGCGGTTGGGCGCGCTGTTCCACGACATCGCCAAGCCCCGCACCAGGTCCTTCGAGCACGGCGGCGTCACCTTCCGCCACCACGAGGTGGTCGGATCCCGGATGACCCGCAAGCGCCTGGCCGCGCTCGGATACGACGAGCAGCTGGTCCTGGAGGTGAGCGAGCTGGTGCGGCTGTCGGGCAGGTTCAAGGGCTACGCCGAGGGCTGGTCCGACTCGGCGGTCAGGCGCTACGCCCGCGACGCCGGACCGCTGCTCGGCAAGTTGAACGACATGATCAGGTGCGACTGCACCACCCGGAACCGGGTCAAGGCGGCGGGCATCCAGGCCGCCATGGACGACCTCGAGGCACGGATCGCCGGCCTGGCCGAGGCGGACCGGGTGGCGGCCGAACGGCCGGGAATGGACGGTGACGCCGTCATGGCCCACCTCGGGATCGGGCCGGGTGCGGTCGTCGGTCGGGCGTTGGCCTTCCTGCTTGACCTGAAGCGCACCGAGGGGGACCTGGACCGGTCCGAACTGGAAGCCCGCCTGGACGCCTGGCACTCGTCGCAGACCTGACCCGGCCCGGCCTGGCCCGGCCCACCGGAGCGTCACCGCGTCTCGGCGAACACCTCACCGACCAGCCAGTTGCCCACCTCGGCCATCCCGGTCTCGGACAGGTGCACCCCGTCGTCGCGGATGTCGCGCTCCCTGGCCGTGCCGATCTCGCCGACGAAGGCCCGGTACGACACGGTGGTCACATACGAAAGGTCGGCCGTGGCCGCGGCCACCAGCTCGTTCAGGCGGTCGATCCTGTCGGGGTGGTTCTGGGGGCGGATCTCACGCCGGAGGTGGGCGCCCTCCAGCCAGTAGACGTGGGCGCCGCCCGACCCCAGCACCTCGCTGCCAAGCCTGTACTCCGAGGAGATGTAGTCGTCGTACACAGGCACGCCGACCCAGACCCACTCGTCGCCCAACCCGGGGACGAGGCGGTCGGTGACGTCCCATGGCGTGATGTGGCCGAGCACCACGTCGGGCTCGAACGCGACCACCGCCGTCGGCCATGACACCACCTCGGGGTCCAGCATCACATGGCTGGGCACCGGCTCGTTCCAGGCGGAGCAGAGCTCGCCGACCGTGCCCTCGTCGCCCTCCGGTATTCGCTTCAACCCGTGCCGGCCGACCACGCAGCCGAGGTGGGCCTCGTTCAGCACCACGATCCGGCCCGGATTCTCCAGCGCCCACGTACACAGGGCCTCGCCTATCTGGAGCGAGACCGAATCGCCGATGACGAGGACCCGGGCCCGCTCGTCGCTCGGAGGTGGCAACAGGCCCTGCTCGGCGCACGCGCTCCTCGACGCTGCGAACGCTCCTCCCTCACCGGGCCGGGTGTTCACCCAGAGCAGCCCCGTCAGGATCAGGAGCACCGCTGTACCACCGACGACCGCCCCCGACACGGGGGTCAGCGGTCGGTCCAGCAGCGGCATCCGGCGCTTCATGACCGGCTGCTCCACCAGGTAGAAGCTGCCTGCCGCCATGGCGAAGGTGAGCGCCAGGTGCATCCATATGAGGTTGTTCCCGTCGACCACCTCGACCCCGGGTACCAGGCGTGCCGCGCGGGTGGGGGTGACCAGCAGGTAGATGGGCCAGTGGTACATGTAGAGGCCGTAGCTGATCTTTCCGACCCAGCGGATGATCCGTGACTCCAGGAACCAGTGCAGCGGGCCCTTCGTGGCACCGGCACTGCCGTACCAGAACCAGCCGATGCCCACACCCAGCAGGTAGGGCCAGTGGTCGAACGCCGTGTTGCCGCGAACGACGCTCACCACGGCCCAGCCGGCGGTGAACAGCCCGGCGTAGAGACCACCACAGAGCAGGCGTCCGGGCCACGGTGCGTCGTCGGCCGACAGGAACGCCGGCAGCCGGATGTGCCACGCCACCTCGGCAGGCTGGGCGACGCCGTAGACCATCATGCACGACACGATGGCGACCATCAGGAAGCCGCCGTGTTCGAACATCCAGGCGTCCTCCTGCGAGATCTCGAAGATCGCCCACGTGAAGAAGAGGGTTGCCGCATAGGCCCCGAACACCCACAGCCGCTGGCCGGCCCGACTCCGCACCGGCCCCCACATGCGGACCGCCACGGCCAGGATGATGCCGGCGAACAGCGAGTGCGCCCGGGTATCGGTGCCGAAGTAGACACGCGACGGGTCGCCGCCTCCGGGGTAGAGGTGCCCCATCCACCAGGTGGACGCAGCGGTTCCCAGGACCATCGTCACCAGCAGGGCCGGGTAGGCGCGACGCCGGAACATCCACAACACGCCGATCAGGTAGAGGGGCGCGAAGATGTAGAACTGCTCCTCGATCGAGAACGACCAGACGTGGCGCAGTGGCGACGAGTGGAAGCCCTCGAAGTACGAGACGTCCGAGAAGATCTCGTACCAGTTGGCGCTGTAGGTGAGCGTGGAGAAGATGGCACCGGTCCAGCGGGCGTACTCGCCCGGGGGAACCTTGACGACCAGGTAGATCGTCAGGAGGCCCAGGGCCACGAACAGGGCCGGCAGCAGTCGGCGTGCCCGTCGTCCGGCGTAGGCCTTCAGGTCGATGCGGCCCGTCGCCTCCCACTCGTTCAGTGCGATGGAGATGATCAGGAAGCTGGACAGGGTGAAGAACAGGTCGATGCCCAGGATGCCGCCCGAGACCGTGTCGGTGGCAGCGTGGTACAGGAGCGGTCCGATGACCACCCAGATGCCCCTGATCCCGTCGAGGGCGGGAATGTACGTGAAACGCGGACGCGTCTGATCGGCCATCAGGGGCTGACGCTACCCCCCGTCCGGTGGATCAGTTCAGCCTGAGGGGCCCGGTGTCGACCAGGTCCGCGACCAGCCCGGCGACCGCCGACCGCTCGGAACGCGACAGCGACATGTGGGCGAACAGGGGGTGCCCCTGCAGGTCGTTGACCACCGTCAGGACCCCGTCGTGGCGACCCACCCGCAGGTTGTCCCGTTGGGTGACATCGTGGGTCAGCACCACCCGACTGTTCGGGCCGATGCGGCTGAGCGCCGTCAGCAGCACCGACCGTTCGAGGTTCTGCGCCTCGTCGATGACGACCCACGAGTCGGTCAGGGTGCGGCCGCGGATGTGCGTGAGGGGCAGGGTCTCCAACAGGCCCCGCTCCATCAGCTCCTCGACGACGTGCCGCTCGGTGACGGCCTCCAGGGCATCGGCCACGGTCGCCGCCCACGGCGACATCTTCTCCTGCTCGCTGCCGGGAAGGTAGCCGAGCTCCTGGCCGCCCACGGCGAACAGCGGTCGGAACACCACGACCCGACGGTGGGTGCGCCGTTCGACCACGGCCTCCAGGCCGGCGGCCAGGGCCAGGACGCTCTTGCCGGTGCCGGCGGGCCCGCCCAGGCTGACGACCCCTATCGTCGGGTCGGCCAACAGGTCGAGGGCCATGCGCTGCTCGGCGTTGCGGCCCCGGACACCGAACAGTTCCATGTCTGCGTCGATCCGGTGGACCCGCTTGTCGGGGTGGACCCGGGCCAGAACCGACTGCGATCCGTTGGTCAGGATCAGGCCCGTGTTGCACGGCATGTCGCGTGCCTCGTCCAGGTCGGCGATGCCGACGCTGTAGAGCTCGTCGATCAGGAGCCCATCCACCGACAACTCCTCGAACCCCTGCCAGTGGTCGCTGGTCCCACTCGTGGGCCTGTAGTCGTCGGCGTCCAGTCCGGCCATCGACGCCCGCAGCCGCAGCGGCAGGTCCTTCGACACCAGCGTGACGATGGCACCCCCGGCGGCGAGGCTGGACGCCACGGCGAGGATGCGATGGTCGTTGCTGGTGCCCCGGAGGGCTTCGGGCAGGTGCAGGGCCTCGCGGTGGTTGAGTTCGACCCTGACGGTGCCACCGTCGTCGTTCGCGGGCATGGGGCAGTGAAGCTGTCCGTGGTGGAGGCGGAGTTTCTCGAGCGACCGGAGGGTGGTCCGTGCCGCCCAGCCGAGTTCCGGATGGTGCCGTTTGGCCTCGAGCTCGTCGAGCACCACCACGGGCAGGATCACCTCGTTGCGGCCGAACCGGCTGAAGGCCAGAGGATCCGATAGCAGCACCGAGGTGTCTAGGACGTAGGTCCGGGTCGGCGTCGGGACGGTGGCGGGACGGTCGGCGGGACGGTCGGCGGGAATGACGACACACTAC
>DQOF01000106.1 GCA_015658775.1 Acidimicrobiia bacterium
GGATGCCGCCAACCCGCGGTACGTGGTGACCGTGCGGGGCATGGGCTACAAGCTCCAACCCTGATGGCGACCGCGCCCGCGGCCGGGGCCGGCTCTCCGGAACAGCCCGGTCCCGCTCCACCTGCCGCTCCACGCCAAGCACCCCTCGGGCTGCAGGCCCGGATCTCGCTCTCGTTCGCCGTCGGCGGGCTCCTCGTCTCGATGGTGCTGTCAGCGGCCACACTCGTCCTCACCCGCCGCCAGCTGCTCGACAACCGGGAACAGGCGGCCGCAGCCGTAGCGGTCAGCAATGCCACACGCCTCAGCAACCAACTGACCCCCGATGCGACCATCGAGGACCTTCCGTCGATTGCGGACTCCCTGACCAAGATCGAGGGCAGCCAGCGTCTCATCCGGCTGCATGACGCCTGGCTGCCCGCTCCCGAACTCGACCTGGACGACCTGCCACATGCCCTGTTGGACCAGGTGGCCGACCGCCGGGCCGGGCAGTTGCGGGCCCCGCTGGCGGGACGTGCCCACCTGTTCATAGGCATCCCGCTGCCGGCCTTCGACGCCGACTACTTCGCCGTCGTGGACCTGGCCGACGTCGAGGGCGCACTCGACGACCTGCAGATAGTCCTGCTCAGCGCCAGCGCCGTCGCCACCCTGATCGCCGCCCTGTTCGGTTCGTGGGTGAGCCAGCGGACCCTTCGTCCTCTTCGGCGTGTGGGAGATGCCGCGGAGGCGATAGCCAGTGGGCGCCTCGACACCCGGATGGGACCTCAGTCGGATCCCGACCTGGATCGGCTGGCCGACTCGTTCAACGGGATGGCCGGCGCCCTGGAGGACCGAATCCGCCGTGACGCGCGCTTCGCCTCCGACGTCAGCCACGAGTTGCGCAGCCCGCTGACGACCCTCATGGCCAGCGTCGCCGTCCTGGAGGCCCGCCGCAGCGAGCTGTCCGACCGTTCCCAGACCGTCCTGGACCTGTTGTCCGGCGACCTTGAGCGCTTCAACAGGCTGGTCGCCGACCTCCTGGAGATCTCCGGCTACGACGCCGGCGCGGCTTCGCTGGACCTGTCCGAGGTCCAGGTGGCGCAGTTCCTGACAGTGATGGCGGGTTCCACCGGAGCCGTCACCCTCCAACTACCACTGGGCGCCGAGCACATGGTCATCAACGCCGACAAGAGACGCCTTGCCAGGGTGATCGCCAACCTGCTCGACAACGCTTCGCGTTACGGGGGAGGGCCCACATCGATAGCAGTCGAGAGCGACGACACACACCTCCGGATCTCGGTCGAGGACAGCGGACCGGGCATTCCAGAGGTGGAACGTACGGCGATCTTCGAACGGTTCTCCAGGGGGTCGGCAGGTGGCCGCAGGGGCGGTGGCAGCGGCCTGGGGCTGAGCCTCGTGATCGAGGATGTGCGCCTTCATGGTGGACGGGTCTGGGTGGAGGATCGACCCGACGGGCTGAGCGGTGCCAGATTCGTGTTCGAACTACCCCTCCACCTCGAGGACCCAGCATGACGGCCGGCGTCCGCATCGCCTCGGCCGCCCTAGCCGCCGCTCTCCTGGCGGGATGTGGCATACCGCTGGATGCGGAGCCCCGCGACCTCTCGGCCGGCCTCTCGGACGTCCTCCTACCGCCGGCGTCAACCACCACCGAGGCTCCGGCACCGACAGAACTGGTTCAGATCTACCTGGCGCGGGCGACCATCGACGACAGGATGCTGTTGGAGGCCGTGAGTCGGGAGATCTCGGCCGACGGCTCGGTCAACGTGATCCTTGACCGGGTGTTCGCCGGTCCGACGCCGAGCGAACAGGAGGCGGAACTGATCTCTCCCTTCGCCGAGGGCAGCACAGTGATCGGGACCGTCCTCACAGGCACGCTTCTGGAGATCCACCTCGACAGCCTCGACGGATTCCCCCAGGACGACTCGACGAGTAACCGGCTGGCCTACGCCATGCTCGTGTGCACCGCCTCCGAGCTGATCATCGGAGCCGAGATCGATTCTGTCAGGATCCTCGTGACACGCGACGGGGAGCTCGAACCCATCAACATCCCCGTCAGCGACGGCGACCCTCCCAGTGAGGGGGAGCCGGTGGACTGCGGTAGCTACGCCAGCTTCGATCCGCTCATGCAGGAGCAGCCCGGCGAGGCCGGGTGAGCCGGCCGTCCACCTACCCGGGCCCGCGATCCCGACCCTGACGGGGCTCAGGCGAAGAAGACCCGGGCAGCCTCCCACACCCCGGCGCTCAGGCGCTTCAGGTCGCCTACCGCGTCAGCCAACGGCACCAGGACGATGTCGCCGCCCACCAGCGCCGTCATCATCCCGAACCCACCGTCGTGGACGGCGTCGACCGCGGCGACACCGAACCGCGAGGCCAGCACGCGGTCGAATGCCGTAGGCGTACCACCCCGCTGCACATGGCCAAGGACCGTCACCCTGGTCTCGAAGCCGGTGCGACTCTCGATCTCTGCCGCCACGAGGTTTCCGATGCCCCCCAGGCGGACGTGGCCGAAACGGTCGACCTCCTCGTCGGGCATGGGAATCGTGTCCGGCTTCGGCCTGGCGCCCTCTGCCACGACGACAACCGATGCGTACCGGCCGCGGTCGTGTCTCCTGCGCACGCCCTCGCAGACCTCCTCGATGTCGAACGGTTCCTCGGGCACCAGGGTCAGGGTGGCACCGCCCGCCATACCGGACCATGCCGCTATGTGGCCCACGTGACGACCCATGACCTCGACCACCATCACCCGGTCGTGTGACTCGGCGGTGGTGTGGAGGCGGTCTATAGCCTCGGTGGCGATCTCCACCGCCGTCTCGAACCCGAAGGTCATCTCCGTCCCGCCGATGTCGTTGTCGATGGTCTTCGGCACGCCGACCACCGGGAATCCCTCGGCGTGGAGACGGTGGGCGCAGGACAGGGTGCCCTCGCCTCCGACCACGACGAGCCCACCAAGGCCATGCCGTTCAATGGTCGACCTCGCCCGTTCGACCCCGTCATCGAGACCGAACGGCTGGAGGCGGGAACTGCCGAGCACCGTTCCGCCACGTGGCAACAGGCCCCGGCAAGCCTCCACGTCGAGCGGCGTCGTGTCGTCCTCGACTACACCGAGCCAGCCGTCTCGGAAGCCGATCACCTCGTCGCCGAACCCACGCTCGGCACGACGCACGACAGCACGGATCACTGCGTTCAGCCCCGGGCAGTCGCCCCCACCGGTCAGAATCCCGATTCGCATCCCGTCACCTCCTCGTGTCATCCCTCGTCCCACCTGAACGTAACCTGCCGGTATGGCCGTGGTGCTCGCAATAGACGCAGGGACCACCAGCGTCCGCACGCTCGCAGTCGACGATGCCGGTCGTGTCGTCGACTCCGCCCAGCGCGAGTTCACTCAGCACTTCCCCCGGCCGGGCCTGGTGGAGCACGACGCGGACGAGATCTGGCAGGCGGTGGGCGACACCCTTCGAGAGGTCGCGGACCGCCTCGAGTCGACCGGAACACCGATAGCCGCCGTTGGAATCACGAACCAGCGCGAGACCATCGTGGCCTGGGATGCGGGTACGGGCAGGCCCCGGCACATGGCGATCGTCTGGCAGGACCGTCGTACGACGTCGCGCTGCGAGAAGCTTCTGGCCGATGGGCTACAGGACGAGGTCCGGCAGGTCACGGGGCTCGTGCTGGACCCCTACTTCTCGGCCACGAAGGTCGAATGGCTCCTGGGGGAGGGTGGTGTCGAAATCGACGACGCCCTCAGGCTGGGCACCGTCGACGCCTGGCTGCTGTGGAAGTTGACAGCAGGAGCGGTGCACGCAACCGAACCGTCCAACGCCAGCCGCACCATGTTGTTCGACCTGGCATCGGGCACCTGGTCGCCGGAACTCTGTGGACGTTTCGGGGTCCCGGTCCCGGCACTACCCGAGGTGCGGGCGTCGTCCGGATGCTTCGGGCACACCGCCCCGGACGGACCCCTCCCAGCCGGCCTGCCCATCAGCGGGATCGCCGGAGACCAGCAGGCCGCCCTCTTCGGCCAGGCCTGCTTCGGTTCCGGCGAGGCCAAGAACACCTACGGCACGGGTTCGTTCGTACTCGTCAACCTGGGCACCTCCCTGCCGCATCCCGTGGATGGCCTTCTAACCACCGTCGCGTGGCAACTGGCCGACGGTGGCCCGACGACGTTCGCCCTGGAAGGCTCCATCTTCGCCACCGGCGCAGCCGTGCAGTGGCTCCGCGACGGGCTGGGAATCATCTCCACGGCCGCCGAGATCGGACCGTTGGCGGAATCCGTGCCCGACACCGGCGGCGTGTACATGGTGCCCGCGTTCACCGGGCTGGGAAGCCCCTGGTGGGACCCGCGGGCACGAGGCACGATCGTCGGCCTGACGCGGGGTTCCGGGCGGGCGCACCTGGCACGTGCGGTCGTCGAGGCCATGGCCTTCCAGACACGGGATGTCGTGACCGCTATGGACGAGGCGGGTGTCGTGCCCGTCACGAGCCTGAAGGTGGACGGTGGCGCCTCGGTGATGGACCTGCTGCTACGCCTGCAGGCCGACCAGTTGGGGTTGCCGGTGACCCGGGCCGCCGTTCGGGAGAC
>DQOF01000027.1 GCA_015658775.1 Acidimicrobiia bacterium
ACCCCAAAAGCGTGGCCGGGGTGTTCGCCGATGGAGCCTCGTCGGCCGATGGGCCCGTTTTGGACGTGGGTTGTGGCACCGGCCTCGTCGGCGTCGCAATGTGCGAGCTGGGTGGGTGGATGCTCGACGGCCTGGACATGTCCGAGGAGATGCTGGCCCGGGCCGCCGGCAAGGTCGATGCCTCCGGCGCGCCCGTCTACACGAGGCTGATGACCGGCGACCTGACAGGGCGGCTGGACATCCCGGACTGCAGCTACGGAGGCATCCTGAGCTCCGGCACGTTCACCCACGGTCACGTCGGCCACGGCGCGTTCGAGGAGCTGTACCGGATAGCAAGGCCGGGTGCCCGCTTTGCCATCGGGGTCAACGCGGAGCACTTCGAGGCAGAGGGATTCGCCGAGCGATTCGATGCCGACACTGTCTGTGGACGGATCAGCGACCTCGTGATGCGGCGAGTGCCGATCTACGAGGCCGGTGGAGATGCCGGCGACAGGGCCCTGGTTGCGGTGTTCTCGAAGGTGGCCTGACCGATCGTCAACTGTACATCTCGTCGCCGTGCCCGTAGAGGCCGGGGTGGTCGTCGCCCTGGCGGTGCCAGCCCGCCAGCGGGTGCATCACCCAGCGACCGACCGTGTGTGCGATCGAGCCTGAGCGTGCCAGGATCGGCTTGAACGGTGACTGGCGCTCGACGGGAACCGCCTCGCGGACCCGGGTGCGATAGGAGAGGTAGGCGACCAGGAGGGCCAGCACCGCGGCGTGCGTCCAGAAGTAGCCCGCGGGACCGAACACGCTCATGGACATGGCGATCACCATCGGGGAGGTGATGCAACCCAGGCTGCTGATCATGACGAATCCGGCTGCAGCCGCCTGGCGCCTCTCAGGCGGTATCCAGTCGTTGCCGAGGGCCACCAACTGTCCGTAGAGCGGGAAGACGAAGGCACCGAACAACAGGTTCACCACGACCAGCAGGATGCTCGAGCCAGGCAGGAGCCCCCCGATGGCTGCGAGGCCACAGGAGGTGATCGCCACGGCGAGGATCACCGCCCGACGCGGGTAGCGGTCCGAGAGGTTTCCCAGCGGCATTTGGAGAAGGACTGCACCGATGACGCCGGCCGACGTGAACAGGGCTATCCGCTGGGTGCTCATGCCCATCTCGGTGCCGAACACCGCACCCATGCTGCTTGCCGCTGCCTGAACGAACGAGCAGAGGAAGAGACCGACGACTGCCGATGGAACCGTTCGGTAGATCTCACGGATCGGCATCGACTCGGGCGATGGCAGGGTCGGCGTGGTCGAAGCGGACATCGTGACGGGAAGCACAGCCGCCGAGATGAGCACCGAGGAGAGGACGAACAACTCGAAACCGGTGGGCGCCCCGACGTTGACCAGCAACTGGCCCACCGCCGTTCCGCCCATCATGATCACCATGTACACGGAGAGGATGCGGCCCCTGTTCTCATTGGTGGCGCGGTCGTTCAGCCAGCTCTCCAGGACCACACATACGCCGGCGTTGCAGATTCCGCTGATGAAGTAGACGGCCGCCCACGACAGCGGCATGACCACCACGGCATTCACGAGCACGGCCGTGGAGGCCAACGAGGCGAGAGCGGCAAACGTGCGCACGTGACCGACGGAGGAGAGGGCCCGCATAATGCCCTTCGCCCCGACCAGGTAGCCGGCGAAGTGGGATGCCATGACCAGGCCCATGGCCGTGGCGCCGAAGCCCTCGGACTCTGCACGGATCGGCAGAAGGATGCGCTGGAGACCATGGCCCACCTGCAGGAACGCAAACCCCAGGAAGAGGGCCCAGACTCCCATCAGGGAGGCCGATGCCGACTGGCGCGGGGCGGGGGCGGTCAACGCAGGATCCGGACACCCCGGCCGACATGGTCGGGAAGGGGGAACGTCGCGTGCCGCTCAGCGAGCGCCAGCGCATTGCCGAGCACCGGCTCGACCATGGGTGCCGCCCGTGGCGTGTCACCCGCTGCGGCGTGGGCCACGTGGAGGAGCATCGCCTCCTGGGTGGCGACCGGCGTCGGGTCATCGTCGACCATGAGATCGTGGTGTATGTGGAACCGCTTCTGGTCTGCGCCCAGGATGTAGGAGTCGGTCGAGATCTGAAACCCCTCGTGCACCTCGAGCAGGAACCGTATGTGGGCCTCGACCGTGTAGAAGGTGCCGTGCTGCTCCCGGTAGGCCTTGTCGAAGCCGAGGTGGATGAGCACCTCGTCGGATGCAGCGCCGAACGCGACGCCGTAGTAGCCCTCGGTGAGGTGGCCGTTGTAGTCGATCCACCCGGCCGGCACGACTGCCTGCCAGACCCTGAGGGGCTCGGGGGCTGCTCCCATCGACCACACCTCCCAGCCAGGCCGTCCCGCCCACGGCGGGGGTGGTGCCGTCTGTCGACGGCGTTGACGAGCGCAATCTAGGGCCGCCGCCGCTCCGCTACAACGC
Organism: Acidimicrobiia bacterium; assembly: GCA_015658775.1. Lineage (GTDB taxonomy): Bacteria > Actinomycetota > Acidimicrobiia > Acidimicrobiales > MedAcidi-G1 > UBA3125. The sequence continues at coordinate 2,455 of DQOF01000027.1, forward strand.
TGCAGCGCATGACATGGACCACCGCGGGAACCGATCGCCAGTGTGATACGGAACTGGTGGATACCGGTCGACATGGACCATGATCGTGCGAACGACCCGGTGGGGGGCCTGGAGGGCCTTCTGGTCGACCCTGGCCGACGCCGGCGACCTGGTGACCTCCGACAACGTCCGGTACCTGTCCGGCTACTGGCGGCTGGCGCCGTACGAGGCGCTCGTGGTCGACTTCGTCGACGACGGAACCGCGGACTACTGGAACTTGGTCATCATGAGCATCTGGGGAGAGACGGTCGACTGGCGCGAGCGGCCGGCCTCTGTGAACCGTTCCAACGCCGTGCGCCGGGCCGACGGCCGCGCACATGTGGTGGTCGCCTATGCCGACCCGGCGTGCCCAACTGGCTGGCCACCGCCTGCCACCCGGAGGGGTCCATCGCCCTTCGGTGGTTCTTCGCCACGGCGCCGCTGCCGGAGGCTGACATTAGGGTGGTGCCCCTAGATCAGGTCGCTGCCCTGTCCTGGTCGTCAGTCCCCCGGGCCGGGGGGAAGGGTTGCGGGATCCATACGTTCAAGTGCGTCTATCGGGGGTCGCGGCCAGACACCGAGGACCTCTTCGGCGATGCGGGCGAAGCCCAGGAGCCTGAGATCGGCACCACGGGCGGCCGACAGTTGGATTCCTACCGGGAGCCCGTCATCGGTGAATCCGGCGGGTAGTGAGAGCGAGGGCCCGCCTGGCACGGTGAGACGCGAACAGGACCGCATCCATTCCGTGTACGTGTCGAGATCGGCGCCGTCGATTCTGGTCACCCACTCATCGCCGACGGGGAACGGCGGTACCTGGCTGGTCGGCGTGAGGGCGATGTCGACCGACGAGAACAACCTGGACCACTCGCGGCGGAGCCTCTGCTCCTCGGTGAGTGCAGCCGCCACCTCGTCGTCGGTGAGCGCCAGGCCCGAAGCGATCTCCCGGCGGACCGTCGACTTGACGCGGGCGTCGTCCACCAGGCCCGGGTGCATGAGGCTGTACGAGAATGAGCGCAGCGTGGCGAAACACCGGTCGGCGCCGGCCAAAGGAAGGGTGGCGGCATCGACACGCCATCCGGCCGCCTCCAGGCGACGGGCGGCGGCCTCGACGACGCTCCGCACCTCGGGATCCACAGGAAGGTCGCCGTGGTCGAGGGACAGGCCGATCCGGGGCCTGTGGGTGGGCGAATCCGGGCCGTCCTCTGGGGCACCGGGAAGAGCCGTACCGTCCGTCATGGCGTCCAGCAGCATGGCTACATCGGCGACGCAACGGCCCATGGGCCCGGTTGTCGGCATCGAGATCCGGGGGTCGGACGCGACCCGGTGGGGGATCCGGCCGGCCGACGGCCTGAAGCCGACGATCCCACAGAATGATGCCGGATTCCGCAGGGATCCGCCCAGGTCGGAGCCGTCGGCGACGGACAGAGAGCCGCAGACCAGTGCGGATGCGGCTCCACCACTGGAGCCACCGGCGCTGC
>DQOF01000040.1 GCA_015658775.1 Acidimicrobiia bacterium
GCCGTCGGCAGCCGGCGGTGGGGCCGAAGCCGCCCGGGAGGAACCGGCTTCGGCTGCGGGGGGTTCGGTCGCGCCTGCAGCCTTCCTGCGGGCCTCCTCGGCCCTCTTCCTGAGATGTTCGGGGATCTCGGTCATCGTGGTGTCCTCGGCCTAGAGCGGTCCCGAGATGCCTCCGTCCTTGCGGACCCGCCAGAAGTGGATCGCCAAGAAGATGACGAGCACGAACGGCAGCATCAGGACGTGGAGCACATACCACCGCAGCAGCGTGTCGGTGCCTATCTCCACGCCCCCCAGGAGGACGAACCTCACCTGCGAACCGAACACCGGCGTGAACCCCATCATGTTGGTCCCCACGGTCACCGCCCACAGGGCCAGCTGGTCCCAGGGCAGCAGGTAGCCGGTGAAGGAGAGCAGCAGCGTGAGTTGCAGAAGCATCACACCGATCACCCAGTTGAACTCGCGGGGTGCCTTGTAGGCGCCGTGGTAGAAGACCCGGGCCATGTGCAGGAACACCGACAACACCATGAGGTGGGCCGCCCAGCGGTGCATGTTGCGGACCAGGTAGCCGAAGCCGACCGCCGTCTGCAGGGCCTGGATGTCGTCCCATGCCTGGGCAGCGGTGGGCCGGTAGAAGAACATGAGGAAGATGCCGGTGATCGTGAGCAGGATGAAGAGGAAGAAACTGAGGCCGCCGAGGCAGAGGGTGTAACTCACCTTCACCGCGTGACGCTTCACCTTCACCGGGTGGAGGTGGTAAAGCACGCTGTTCATGATCACGAAGGACCGGTTGCGGGGGTTGTCGCTGTAGCCCTTGCGGAAGATCGAGCCGGGCCGGAATATCGAGCCCCAGGCCTGGGATGCCTTCATCTGGTCGCCGATCTGGCCGACGCGCTCCTGGAGCGCCTGCCCGGTCGGCTTCCTGCCGTTCTTATCGGCCACTGTCGTCGTTCTCCTGTGAACCCGTGCGCACTCTCATGCCGCCCATCAGAACCATGTGTACCGTCCGCCCCACCTAGCCGAGGCGCATGCCGTAGCCGTAGCCGTGTGTGTTCGTGCGCTGGTGGGCGTCGCCGTCGGCCAACGGGTCGCTCAACTTCCCCAGGATGATCACACCGGTGGGGCACCTGTCCACGCAGAGCGCACAACGGGTGCACGCGTCGTCGTCGATGGTGAAGATCACGTGGTCGCTCGGGTCGTCGCCCGGCATCTCGGTGCCGACGGCCTCGGCGATGGCATCAGGCCTCACCATGTGGATGCACTTCCACGGGCAGATGTCGACGCAGCCCTCGCACATGATGCACTCGGACTGGTCTATGTGGATGAACTGCTTCAGCTTGCTGGCCGTGGCCATCCAGGCTGCGTCCACCTCGTGCAACTGGTAGTCGTCGACGAAGAGAGGATGCGGCGGGTTGGCATCTGTGACGCTCACGTGCCTGCCCCCTCCCGCATGAGCGGTCGACCGTATTCGGAGGTGGCCGTGGGCTCGGGGGCTTCGGTGCCCCGGCTCTGCCACTTGCGCCAGAGCACGACGTTGCCGCCGAGGCCGACCGCGTAGATGAGCACGGCGACGATGTCGCGTATCACCAGGTAGGTCATGGTGAACGGCAGCCCCCAGGCGACGATGCCCTGGTCGCCGGTCCACGGCAGCCGCGGCCCGACGAGGAGGCGGTCGGGGCGCCAGTTCAACTCGCTGTCGGCCCAGGTCAGCCACTGGTGGGGTACGACGCCGTAGACCCAGAACATGATCAGGAACACGTAGGTGGCGAAGAGCATGGACTCGCCCCACGTGAAGACCTTGTCGGCGGGGCACCGGTCCCGGTAGGCGTTGGCACCCAGGACGAGCAGTGCGAGGACGATGATGGATACCGCCAACGCGACCATCGCTCCCACTCCTCCCGGACTACTCTCGGCGACTTAGTGAAACGGTGCACAAGCGCTGTGCACGCCTCATGCTAGTGGGTTCTGGCGACGACCCGGCGACGGCCCACCGAAGCCCATCGGGGTGCCCCGACCCAGAGGGGGTGTCTACCACGCGTGGTCGCGAGCTACTACTTCGACCGTGCCCATCCGGCTTGGGCGGATCGGCGTCGATCACCCTAAAGTGCCAGTTAGTCTGCTCCTGTCTGATCAGCGGTCGGTGCCGTCCGGGCCCACCGAAGCCCAGACTCCGCCGTCCCGGAGGCCACGTTGACCGAAATTCCCGAGCACCTCCTGAAGCGCTCTCGTGAGCGCCGGGGCGACCTCGCCGGCAGTGGGTCGCAGGGATCGGCGGACTCCGGTACCGGCGACGCGCCTACGGCCCAGCCGACGACCCCCGCATCCGTTCCGGCGAAAGCCGCGCCCGCGGAGGTAGCACAGGCAGCCCCACCCGCTCCGGTGGCTCCCTACAATGCCGCCGCCGCCGCCCGGCCGAAGATCCCATGGTGGGCGGCCGGAACCCTGGTCCTCCTGCCGATCTGGGCTATCGCCTACGTGGGCACCCTCGAGCGTCCCCCCCAGGAGGTGACCGGTGTCCTGGCCACCGGGGACCACGTCTACGCCGCACGCTGCGCCAGTTGCCACGGGGCCACCGGTGGGGGTGGAAGCGGCCACGCACTGTCCGACGGCGAGGTTCTGGTCACCTTTCCCACCCCCGCCGAGCACATCGTCTGGGTCGCCGTTGGTTCCGACGGCGTCGGCCTGGGCAACCGCTACGGCGACGCGGCCAGGGGCAGGGTCGTCGAGGGCGGAATGCCCGCCTGGGGCAGTGTCCTGACCACCGAGGAGCTGATCGGCGTGGTACTCCACGAGCGTGCACGCCTCAGCGGCTCCGATGCTGACCTGGCCCTTGCCGAGGCGATCGACCATGCGTCCCACGCGGGCGAACTGGACCTGTCCGGCCACCTGTATCCGGCGACAGTAACAGTCGACGAGGTCACCGAACTGCTGGAATCCGCTGCACACGACCTCGACTCGCAACTGGCCGCGGGCTGACCCGTGTCGGTGCAGCTGACCGGGTGCCTACATGACTCGGTGCCCACATGACCTCTCCGGACACGGTCGACAGGTCCCATGACTGAACGGGTCTACGACCTCCTCGTCGTCGGCGGCGGGCCCGCC
>DQOF01000205.1 GCA_015658775.1 Acidimicrobiia bacterium
GACCGCCCGGTCACGGCCGTGCTGTCCAGCAGCGCCGCCCGTTGCCAACAGACCGTCGCCCCCATCGCACGCCGCAACGGAATCGAGGTGGAGGTCCACGATGCCCTGGGCGAGGGAGGTGCCGACCGTGCCACCCTCCTCGTCCGACGGCTCGCCGGTGCGGACGCCGAGGCCACGACCGTGCTCTGCAGCCATGCCGACGTGATCCCCGAGGTGCTGCGCGACCTGATCATGGGCGGCATGCACGTCAGCGGTGGCCGGGGCTGTGCCAAGGCCTCGGTGTGGGAACTCACCGTCGACGAGGGCGAGGTGGTCCACGGCCACTACCGACAGCGACCTGTGCAACCGGGGTGGCCTGCGCACTAGCCACGACGTCCCCGGTTACAACTACTAGCGCTCCGGTCCGAGGCCCTGGTCGGCCAGCAGGTCGGCCAGCCCGGTCGGGCGGTCCCGAAGTCCGAAGAATGCCTCCGAATCCTCCCAGGCGGCCTCCAGCCTACCCAGCAGCACCCCGTTCACGAGCGCCCTGTAGGCCAGGGCATACGGGTTGTCGGGTCCGGCCAGGACCGCCGCGTCCAGCGAGACCAGGCTGAGCGCCACGAGGTCGGGGTCGCCCGTACCTGCCAGGAGCCAGCCCCGCTCGGCCAGGAGGGACGCTGCACCGGGGTCCCGTTCGAGGCCGGAGTCGAGCAGTTCCAGCGCGGCGAGCAGTCCGCCACCGCGGGCGAGCTCACCGGCGACGCGTTCCCTCAGGTGGGCGGCCACCACCAGGTCGCCGACGATCGGCGGGGCGTCCAGCCCGTCCAGGACGACCAGGTCGGATGCCGCTCCGACGGGGTCGCCATCGGCCAGGCGCTGCGACGCCCGGAACACCCGGACATCGGGGTAGGTCGGATCCAGGTCCACCGCGTCCGCCATGTCGGCGCGTGCCCGCTCTGCGGCGCCACTCCGCCAGAGCGCCCACCCCCGGTACGCCAGGGCCTCGACGTTCGACGGCTGGATCTCGAGCACCTGACCGTAGAGGTCGATCGCCTCGTCGGATCCCGCGACGCCGGCCTCAATCAGCAGAGTCCGCGTCGACAGCCTGATCTCGCCGGACAGGGTGTCACCCCTACCCCGGTCGCCCACGGATCGCGCCATCAGGAGGCCGGCCAGGACGGCCACGAGGGCCACCCCGGTCAACACGACCGGGCGTCCGACCACGGAGCGGCCCTTCCCGGCACCCCCCTGCCACCTCCGGACCGCCATCGCCAGGACCAGCACCGGGAGGATCCAGACCAGGCTGGTCAGGCCGTCACCCCTGGGTGCGTAGTCGATGTCCTCGCCGAAACTGGAGACCAGGAGTTCGCGGACCTCGCCGTCGGTGGCCCCCTCGTCGACCATCGAACGGATAGTCGCCCGGATCGTCCGTGCAACGGGCGCGTCGGACTCGGCCACCGACTGGCCCTGGCAGACGGGGCATGCGAAGTCCCCGGCCAGGTCATGCACCCGGTCGGCGTTGGTGAGCGCAGGCCGCTCAGCGGTCTCGGCCACCAGCAGGGCTCCCAGGACCATCGCAGCCACGAGGAACCAGGCCGTGCGCCGGTTCATCCGACCGACGTCCTGGCCCTGTCCAGCAGGTCCTCAAGGTCGTCCTGCTCGACGCCGCCGATCACCTTGGCCGCCACGTGTCCGGAAGGGGTGACCAGGTACGACTCGGGTACGGCCACCACCCCCCAGTCGACCGCGATGCGGCCGGTGTCGACGGCCAGCACGGGCCAGGTTCCCCCGTTCCGCCTGAAGAAGGCCTCGACTGCCGAAGCGCTGTCGTCGAAGGCCACGCTCACGACCCTGACGTCGTCGGCTGCGACGTGGGCCTCGGCGAAGGCGACCAGCTCGGGATGTTCGCGGATGCACGGCACACACGTGGTGGAGAAGAAGTTGACGACCACCCAGCGGCCCCGCTGCCCGTCCAGGTCCCAGACCTCGGCATCGATCGTCGTGCCCACCACCGGCGGGGCGACCTGGCCGACGAGGTGGGCTCTCATCTGGTCCGGTCCGGACTGGCGGGTGGCTAGAACCCCGATCAGGACCGCCACCAGCAGCCCGGCGACGAGGGTGGTGGCCCGGAGCGGGCTCATGCCACGACGTCCGAGAGGCCGGGCTGCGCCTCCACGGGTGCGTCGTCGCGGCGACGGCCACCGGGCACCGCGGCCAGAAGGGTCCCCACTGCCATGACGCCGCCTCCCACCCACAGCCAGTACACCAACGGCTGCACGGTCACCCGCACGATCGTGGGTCCCGGCCCGTCCGGTACCGCCAGCAGGGCCAACTGCACGTCATCCCGCCACGAGGACCGGGTACTCGGCGTGCCGATCGTCTGGCCGCCGAACGGGAACACGCTGATGGCCGGCGTGTACCTCTGGCCGTCCACCAGCACCACGGCCCTGACCTCCGTCTTCTCGGGATGCGCCACCGACTCCAGCCCCTCGAACACGAGCGTGTGGCCGGCTATCGAGGCCCTGTCGCCGACGGACTCGAACCGGAACTCGGCCTGGCGCAGGAACGACGACGAGCAGGCGAAGGCCACGGCCACGATCGCGACGCCCACGTGCACCACCATGCCGCCGCTGGAGCGACCCACCAAGCCGCGCAGCCCGCGTGCCCGTACGGCCGGCGCCAACTGCCTGAACGCCCCGGCGGCGGCGAAGCCACCCAGCCCCACCGCCAGGGTCGGCGCCCAGCCACGGCTGCCCACGGCGACGGCGAGGACCATGGACCCACCCCCCGCCACGGCCGGCCAGACGAGGCGCCTGGAGAGCAGCTCGGCGTCGGCACGACCCCACGGCAGTGCCGGGGCCACGGCCATCAGGAACAGCAGGGCGAACCCGATCGGCATCGTCATCCGCTCGAAGTACGGGTTCCCGACCGAGATCTGGCTGCCGTTGGCGGCCTCCACGAGCAGGGGGAACACCGTGCCGAGCAGCACCACGAAGGCGAACGACCCGAACAGCAGGTTGTTGGCCAGGAAGGCACCGGTCCGCGACACGGGGGAGTCGATGGAACCGCCCACGCGGATGTCGTCGCCACGCCACGCGATGAGGCCGACGGTGGTCGCCACGACAAGGGCGAAGAACCCCAGGAGCATCGGACCGATGCCCGACTCGGTGAAGGAGTGCACCGAGGCCAGCACTCCGGACCTGGTGATGAAGGTGCCGAGGATGGTGAGGGCGAACGTGGCGCTGAGCAGGGACAGGTTCCAGACCCGCAGCATCCCGCGTCGCTCCTGGACCATGACGGAATGCAGGAACGCCGTACCGGTCAGCCACGGCAGGAATGATGCGTTCTCCACCGGGTCCCAGGCCCAGTAGCCGCCCCAGCCGAGCACCTCGTAGGACCACCATGCCCCGAGCATGATCCCCACGGTCAGGGCGCCCCAGGCGACGAGGGTCCAGCGCCTGGTCTGGACGAGCCAACCCTCGCCCATCCGGCCCGTGGCCAGCGCAGCGACGGCGAACGCGAACGGCACCGTGAAGCCGACGTACCCGAGGTAGAGGACCGGGGGGTGGAATGCCATCAGCACGTGGTTCTGGAGCAGCGGGTTGGGGCCCGGGCCGTCGTACCCGGCCGGGGGTTCGAACCGCCCGAACGGGTGCGCGGGACCGGCCAGCAGCAGGAAGAAGAAGGCGCAGACCACGAACATCACCAGCAGGGCCCATGCCACCAACGGGTCGCCCAGGTGGCCCCGGAACCGCCAGGTCACGGCCACCAGGTAGCCGACCAGGATCAGCACCCACAGCAGGATCGACCCCTCCAGTGCCGACCACAGGGTGGCCACGTTGAACAGTGCCGGGGTGCGGTGGCTGCCGTGTTCGGCCACGAAGGCCACGGTGAAGTCACGGGTGATGAGAGCACGTTCCATCACGGCGAACTGCCCGACCGCTGCGATGGCTAGGAGGACCACGTAATTGCCGGACCGCGCCAGCAGGCGGCCGTTGCGGGTGGCCAACCCGAATCCCACGCCGACCACGCCGAGCACCGCGGCGGCGAGGCCCAGGGAGACGAACCCCGCACCTAGGGTGGCGTTCACGGTCCCGCCCGGCCGCTCCGGCTGGTGGTCAAGAGCCCGCCCCGCAGGTCTCCAGCTCGGCTTCGTCGGACCGGTAGTCGTTGTCGTGCTTGACGACCATGTGGTCGGTGCGCAGGTACCAGCCGTCATCCGCCGCCGAGGTCAGGCCACCGATCCCCGGCGGGGTGCCGACCACCCATGCGCCCTGGAGGACGACCGGCACACCGGGCTGGAACAGCTCAGCGGGATCACCCATGTGGGCCACGTCGGCCGACACCTCGGCGACGCACAGGGTGAACACGACGGCGGCACGACCATCCAACTCTGTGTCCACGAAGCCCGGCTTGGGGGTTCCGACCACCCTGAAGCGGTCGTCGCCCAGCTCGACCCGGCGGTCCACCGCCTCGTCCACCTCGTAGAAGAAGAGCGAGGCGTCGCCCAGGGTGCGGAGAAGCACGAACACCACGGCGACCACCACGAGCACCAGTGCCAGCACCGACCACGGGCGGCGGGCGGATCGGTCCGGGCGGGACGCCTCGGGCGTCAGGTCGAGTGGCTCGACCCCGCCGACGTCATCCACCACGACCATCATCCCCGGGCGACGTCAACCAGCGCCGCTGCCCGGCCGGTACCTGCCCGGTCAGCCTCCGACCCCGGCGGAGCAGCCCGAACCCGTAGACGCCGAGCACGACCAGGGCGATCCCCCATCCGGCCACCAGGTAGGCGAGGTGCGTCATGGTCCGTCCCCGGCGTCGCCGACGGCTGCGTCGACGTCGGGCATGTCGAGCTCGGCGTGGCGCTCGGCGATCGCCATGGCCACGCCATGCTCGGCCGCAGCCTGCTCGAGCCAGCCCACCCGGAAGCGGTGCAGCAGCAGCCATGCGGCCACGAGTCCGAACACGACGAATCCCAGCATCAGGGTGAACAGCGTGAGGTCCTGGATCTTGAGCTCGGCGAGCGTGGACTGCTGGTGCAGCGTCCGGTTCTCCCACCATTCGACGGACCGGTTGACGAGCGGTATGTCGAGCACCGCGACGAGGGCGACCACGGCGGCGCGACGGGCCTGGTGCCGCGGATCGACCGTGGTGCGTCGCAGTGCCAGGTAGCCGAGGAAGAGCAGGAACAGCACCAGCGTGGTCATGAGCCGGACATCGCCCCACTCCCACCAGGTGTTCCAGACGGGGCGACCCCAGATGGAGCCGGTGACCAGGACCAGACCGCAGAACACCGTGCCGACCTCGGCTGCCGCATAGGCGGTGACATCCCACCAGGGCGTGCGCCTGACCAGGTATCCGACGCTCGCCGCAGCGCACAGGATGTAGGCCGCGTAGGTGAGCACGGCCATCGGCACGTGCAGGTAGAGCAGGCGCACGGCGTCGAACTGGCCGAACTCCTCGCCGGTCGTCGGGTGCACCCGCACATCGGGATCGGTCAGCACGAAGGCGAAGAGGAGCAGCACGGCCACGCCGACGAGGGCCGACACGCCGAGCAGGCGCGAGCCCGCCGACCCCGTGGTGTCTCGTCTGCCGGTCATGGGCGGTCCTGGGTCTCCGGTGTGTCGGTTCGGTCTGGGATCGGGTTCAGTCTTCGATCAGCGCGCCGTGGGCGAGGGCGCCCAACACGGTAGCGACCAAGCCGAAGACGACCAGCAGGCCCAACCAGGCCCAACCGTCGACGGCTGCCGCACCCAAGGCGTCGTCGAACGCCCGGGTGGCGCCGATCAGTACCGGCGCCAGCACCGGGAGCAGGAGGATCGGCAGGAGCGTCTCCCTGACCCCGAGGCCCGAGGCCAGCGCGCCGTAGAGGGTACCGGTGGCCGCCACCGCCACACCCGCGACCAGGCCGGAGACCACGAGCAGCAGTGGGTCCTCGATAGTCGAGCCGTACAGCACGACGATGCCGACCACAAGCAGCACCTCCAGCACGGCCAACTGCACGAATACGGCGGCGGCCTTGCCGAGGAAGACCGACGAGGGGGCCATTCCGGAAAGGCGCAGCCCGGTATGCGCTCCGTCGGCGTGCTCCAGCGACGTGGACCGCTGCACGGCCAACAGGGAGGCCAGGAGCACGGCCACCCAGAACAGACCCGGTGCGAAGGTGCGGAGCGTGCGCTGGTCGGCGTCCAGGGCGAACCCGAACAGCACGAGCACGAGGAGGGCGAACGGGGCGACCTGGTTGACCAGCACACGGGACCTGGCCTCGATGCGGAGGTCCTTGGCCGCGATCAGCAAGGCGTCGGCGAACACCTCACGCATCGGCGGCCTCCCCTGTCGCGGCCTCCGGCGTGCAGGCGGGTCGCGTCGTGCCGCCACCCCGCCCGCTGTCCCGGACCACGACGCCGGCGGCGACCGTCACGACCCTGGGTGAGAGTGACCTCACCCGCTCTAGTTCATGGGATGCGACGAGCACCGTCGCCCCGGCGGAGACGGCATCCCGGATCAGGCTGTCTACGGCGTCGCGGCCGACCTGGTCCAGCCCGGCATGCGGCTCGTCGAGCAGCCACAGGTCGGGGCGCCGGACGGCCAGGGACGCCAACGACGTGCGGCGGCGCTGCCCGGCGGAGAGGGCGTGGACGGGCCTGCTGAGCAGTCGGTCGTCGAGCCCCAGGAGGCCCACCGCCGATGCGGCCCGGGACGTTGCCTCGGACTCCCCCAGCCCTGCCGCCCTGGCCCAGAACCGGATGTTCTCGGCCGCGGTGAGATCCTCATAGAGCCCTGTGCCGTGCCTCAGCAGCGCCACCCGCCGACGCACCTCCCGCCTCTCAACGGTCAGATCGTGGCCGAGTACCCGCACCTCGCCGTCGGCCGGTCGCACCAGGCCCGCGCACAACATGAGAAGCGTGGTCTTGCCGGCGCCGTTGGGACCCTGGAGGAGCACCGTCTCACCGACGTCCACCGACAGGTCGAGACCGGCCAGAGCGGGGAAGCGCCCCAGGAGCACCACGGCTCCCCGTAGTTCGACCACCGACACCCCGTCACGGTACCGGTGGACCGACACCTCGCCCCTACCCTGACGTCGTGGGACAGCGTCGCCGACCGATCCCCGTGGCCCGTCGCCACCGGACACGGACACTCTCCCCCTTGGCCGTGTTCTGCCTGGCTGCGCTCGTCGCCTGCGGTGGGGCCGATGACCCGGCCGAGCGGCCCCCGACCGCCACGACTCCGTCGACGACGATCGTCCAGAGCCGACCCACCCTCGTCGACGAGGAGGCTCCAGACTGGTTCGGCGAGGTGGTGAACCTCCACGACCTCGGAGCCGAGGCCTGCTTCAACCGGTACTCGTGGACCCAGAACGACCGCAACATCCAGATCGACACGGTCGTGCCGTGTACGGGACCCCACCAGTTCGAGATCTACCACCTCGCCGAGCACCCGGCCCGACAGGGTTCCCCCTGGCCCGGCGACCGGGAGATGGAGGCCTTCGCCACCGCCGAGTGCTACGACGCGTTCGCCGACTTCGTGGGAACCATCTACGAGCTGTCGGCACTCGAGCTGGGCTTCCTGACACCGAGCCGGGCCAGCTTCGAACACGACGTGGCGCAGTTCAGGGGCGTGCACTGCTACGTCTTCAGGGAGGACGGTGTGGAGATGACGGGGAGCGCCGGGGGCTCGCTCCGCTAGCCGCCGGCGGGACACCGGGTCGGATGTCCAGCGTCACCCATCGCATCCCTCAGCACCAGCGACAGGCCGGCCCACGCCTGGGGCACCGCCCCCATGCCGACCCCGGTGTCGGGATGCCAGTACTCGGCCAGCCCCGAGGTCCAGGCACCGGCGACGGTCGCCGCAGCCAGGCGGTCGGCGGCCGCAGGGTCGTGGTGGCCTACTGCCAGCACCAGCAGGTAGGCCAACTGCGGCCAGACAGGCCCGCGCCAGTAGCCAGTGGGATCGAAGACGGGTTCGGCCCGGTGCACCCCCGTCGGCCCGGCCGGCCCGCCGTGGGCCGTCGGATCCTCCAACTGGGCCAACACGCAGGCGACCCGCACCGGCTCCCGGTCCACGAGCAGCGGCAGCAGCGCCTCGGCGGTCCGGCAACGACCCGACCCGTCGGCTGCGGGACCGGCGTCCACCCATGTGCCCAGGTCCCCGTCCCAGCGGGCGGCCAGCGCACGGGTCAGCTCGTCGGCAGCGGCATCCATGGCGGCGTCGCCCATGACCGAGGCCAGCTCACGGGCGTTGAACGCCACCAGTGCGTTGAACGCCACCGACGCCACCGGAAACGCAGGGTTGGACACCGGCGACCCGTCGCCATCGGCCCGGATGGTGGTGACCAGCCGGCTCTTCTCGGCCCGCCAGCGCTCCGGGTCGAATCCGCCGGGGCAGTACCCGTCCCACCGGGGGCTGTCGTCGGCTCCGGACTCCCACGGATGGCACAGCAGCAGCAGGCCGGACGGGTCGCGGGCCCGCTGCCCGAGCAGGAACCGGATGCCAGCGGACGCCGCAGCCACCACCCCGTCGGCCGGCGGCGCCCCGGCACGAACCAGCGTCGCCACCGCATGGCCGTACATCGGCGGCTGGGTGATCGAGGACCCACCCGAGCGTCCCCACAGGTCCGCATGCACTTCGGGATCCCGGACATAGTTGACGTGGGGCACGAACCCCGATGACGCCTGGGGCCCGAACAGCCCAGCCAGCTCCCGTCGGGCCCGATCGGCGTCGCCGAGGGCCTGCCACACGAGCACGTGGAAGCACGAGTCCCAGAGCCACTGCCACGGGTATGCCACCGGGTTGGGGGCCACGTACCCTTGCGGCATCCAGTGGTCGTCGAGCAGGCGTTGGACGGCGTCCCTGAGATCATCATCTGTCGGGCTCCGGAGAACCATGCCCCGCTGCACCATCGTCTCCTTCCGATTCGGCCTGACCGACGGCGTATCGGTCGTATCACGGAACTGGGCCGTCGTGCTGCGTCGGCTGGGATTCGACGTGTCCTGGGTCGCCGGAGCCTTCGAGTCGGGATGGGAGGCCGGCGATCCGACGCACCTCGTGGCCGGCCTGGGCATAGACGACCCGATGCCGCCCGACGTGGCGGCGCTGACCGGCGCCCTCGCCCACGCCGACCTGGTGATCGTCGAGAACCTCTGCTCCATCCCCCTCAACCTGCCGGCGGCCCGCGCGGTCACAGGGGTGCTCCGTGGCCGGCCGGCGATCCTGCACCACCACGATCCGCCGTGGCAGCGGCAGCGGTTCGAGCACATCACCGAGTTGCCGCCCGACGACCCCGCCTGGCTGCACGTCACCGTCAACGACCTCACCCGGAGGGAGATGGCGGACCGGGGCATCGAGGCGACAACCGTCTACAACGGCTTCGACCCCGACCCGCCGACCGGCGACCGGGCAGGGACGCGGCGACGCCTGGGCCTCGACGACGACACGCTCCTCGTGGCCCATCCGGTGCGGGCCATCAGGCGAAAGGCGATCAGCAGGGCCGTCGGGATCGCCGAGGCACTGGGCGGCACCTACTGGCTGCTGGGACCCGCCGAGGACGGCTACGGACCCACCCTGGCCGGCGAGCTGGCCGCCGCCACGTGCCCCGTCATCCACGCACCGGTCGGCACCCGGGGCGACATCTACGCCGCAGCGGACCTCATCGTGTTCCCGTCCACGTGGGAGGGATTCGGGAACCCACCGGTCGAGGCCGCCCTGTACCGCCGACCGGTCGTGGTCGGCGACTATCCGGTGGCCACCGAGTTGCGGGGCCTGGGCTTCCGGTGGTTCACCCACGACGACCTGGACCCCGTCGCCTCCTGGCTGGGCGGGCACGACCAGGCCCGGCGCGACGGACTGCTCGACCACAACCGGGACGTGGCGGTCCGTCAGCTGTCACTGGAACGCATGGCGCGACGTCTGGAATCGCTGCTGGACGGGGCAGGCTGGCTGCCGTGACGCCCGATGCTGAAGCCGGTCCTGCACCCGATCCCGTGATCGCCCGGCGCGCCCTGGCCGCCCGCCTGGCATCGCTCGGCCAACGGGTCGGCTACCTGGCGTTCCTGGTCGCACTGGTCGTGTTCGGCGTTGGCCTGGCCACCGCGTTCACCGAGGGCGTGGCCACCTCGCTGGTCGCGCTGCTGGTCGGCGGATCGGTCGTGCTCGCACCGTCGATCATCCTGCACCATGCGGTGAGGGCTGCAGACGCCGAGGACCGTCAGGCCGGGCGGTAGGCGACGGCCACCGGGCGGACCGGGGACCTCCGCCCGGTTGGGTCCGGGGCGGGCCATCTGGTTACCGTCCGGTCATGGCCGCCACAGCATCCGTCCGGCTCCCGGCACGGCAACGACGCCAGCAGTTGCTGGACGTGGCACTCGGGGTCTTCTCCCGACTGGGATACCACGAGACCTCCATGAACGCCCTGGCCTCCGAGGCCGGTGTGACCAAGCCCGTCCTCTACCAGCACTTCGCCTCCAAGCACGACCTGTTCAGGGAGCTCCTGGCCCAGACCGGTGACCGGCTACTGACCGCGATCAGCGAACAGGCCCACAGCCTGGACACACCCCGCCAGCGGGTCGAGGCGGGCTTCAGGGCGTTCTTCGACTTCTTCGACGAGCACCCTGACGCGTTCGGCGTCCTCTACGGTTCGAGCCTCGGAAGTGATCCTTCCTTCCGTGAAGAGGCCCGGCGGGTCCAGGACAACTTCGCGGAGTACGTGTCGCGGCTCATCAAGGTCACCGACCACGACGACGCCGTGGCCATGGCCTCGGGGATTAACGGCCTGTCCGAGGGCATGATCCGGCACTGGATGCATCACGGTCGCTCCCGTCCGGCGGCCGAGATGGCCGCCCTCACAGCCCGCCTGGCCTGGGGGGGCCTGGAGCGCCTGGCCTGACGGGAGATGGGCCCGGGCCTGGAGTCAGACAATGGGCCTCGGCGATATGTCGATCGGCTCGTCGGGCAGGTGGCCGGAGATGATCGCCGGCAGGTGTTCCCTCAGCAACTCGGGCAGCACCGGGAAGTCGGCCTCCAACAGCTCGTCCAGGCCCCACCACCTGGCGCCCATGAAGGCCGCCGCCTCCAGGGCCTCGAGGTGCCTGGGTCGGTACTCTCCGCCGTCGCACCGGGCCAGGTGGATCTTCTCGTCGCTGTCGAAGTGGAGGCCCGCGAAGGTGAACTGCACGTGCTGGGTCCAGATCACGGGGCCCATCTCGATGTCCGCGATACCGGTCTCCTCGTAGAGCTCGCGGGCGGCAGCGGTGGCGCTGTCCTCACCCCAGCTGATGCCCCCACCGGGAATCTCCCACCAGGCGGGCTTGAAGGGGTCGATGGGGTCCTCGGCGTTGACAAGGAAGATCCGGTCCAGGCGATCCAGCAGGACCACACGGGCCGCGGGACGCTTCAACAGCACGGTTCGACGACCTCCTGCAACTGGGTGCCCGGTCAGCCGATGCAGGCCGGACAGCGGCCGAGCATGTCGAACCTGTGCGACTCCACGCTGAAGCCCCGGTCCACGGCCTCCCCGACCAGGCCCTCGATCCCGGCCTCGAACTCGTCGGTGACGTCGAAGTCCTCGACCCTGCCGCAGTCGAGGCACACGAGATGGTGGTGGTGGCCTGTCAGCGACTCGTGCAGTTCGAACCTGGCGTGGTCGTCACCGGATTCCACGCGACGCACCACGCCGACGTCGACCAGCTCGCCGAGGTTCCTGTAAGTGGAGCTCTGGGCCAGGTCGCGGTGGGACCCGGCATCCAGGATCTCGGGGAGGGATAGGGGTCGACCAGCAGCCGCCAGCGTCTCGACCACGGCGTGCCTGGAACGGCTGTACCGCCTGGCCGCCGCACGCAGGCGCAGGCCCACGGTGGCGTGGAGGTCCTCCCGGTCGAGGGCACCACCGTCAGACCCGTCTCCCACAGACATGGCGCCCACCGACATGGAACCCAGCCTAGGACACGGTCCACTTGTCGGGAATCATCGAGAATCGCAAGGGGTCGCTACCTCCTGCGCATCAGCGCGTTGCGGCGGGTCCGACAGACCAGCTCGCCACGCTGGTTGTGGGCACGGTGCTCGAACGTGACGATGCCGGCGTCGGGACGGGAACGCGACCCGCGCGACGCCACCACCTCGGTCTCCATGCGCAGGGTGTCGCCTATGAAGACCGGTGACGGAAAGGCCGTCTCCTCGAAGCCCAGGTTCGCCACGGTGGTGCCGAGCGTCGTGTCGCCGACGCTCACCCCGACCACCAGGCCGAGGGTGAAGAGGCTGTTGACCAGGCGCTGGCCGAACTCGGTTCCAGCGGCGAACTCAGCATCCAGGTGCAGGGGCTGGGGGTTGTGGGTGAGCGCACAGAACAGGGTGTTGTCGCCTTCGGTGATGGTGCGCGTGAGGGCGTGGCGGATCACCAGCCCCACAGGCAGGTCCTCGAACCACCGGCCCGCTGAGCCGTCCACCGGCTCCGGCACCCCGTGCCCGGTCGTCTGGTCTGAGGCATCGCCCACGGCACCAGTCTGGCCCCGGACCGGCCCGGTGCCACGTCGCTACGCTCCGGGGCCATGAGCACCCCGCTGTGGCGACCGTCGCCCACGCGCATCGGTGCGTCGCAGTTGGAGGCGTTCCGCCGCTCGGCGGGCGTCGACGGAGGCTACGCGGACCTCCACCGCTGGTCGGTCGACCAGCCGTCCGCGTTCTGGCGTCACGTGTGGACATGGTGCGAGGTGGTGGGCGAGCCCGGTGACGACACCCTCCGCTCGACGGGTCCACGGCTCGCCGACACCCGGTTCTTCCCCGACGCCAGGCTCAACTTCGCCCAGAACCTCCTGGGGCGACACGACGAAACTCCTGCGCTCCTCTTCCGGGGCGAGGACGGCACCCGACGCGACCTCTCCAGGGCCGACCTGCACGACCTGGTCTCGAGGGTCCAGCAGGCGTTGCTGGCCGAAGGCGTCCGGCAGGGTGACAGGGTGGCCGCCTGGCTGCCCAACGTCCCCGAGGCCTACGCAGTGATGCTGGCGACGGCCTCCATCGGTGCCGTGTTCTCGTCGACCTCGCCCGACTTCGGGACCTCGGGCGTGCTCGACCGCTTCGGACAGATAGAGCCCGTGGTGCTGTTCGCCACCGACGGCTACCACTACGGCGGAAGGCGCCACGACACCACCGGGCGACTGGCCGAGGTGTCGGCCGGCCTTCCCACCCTGCGCCGGATGGTGGTAGTACCCGGTCCGGCCGGAGGAGACGTGCCCCTCCCCGACGGAGCGACCACGCTGGCGGGTTTCGTCCAGCCCCATCCCGCCACCGACGTCGCGTTCACGCCGCTTCCCTTCGACCACCCCCTGTACATCCTCTACTCGTCGGGTACGACCGGGATACCCAAGTGCATCGTCCACAGGGCGGGCGGAATCCTGCTCAAGCACCTGGTCGAGCATCGACTGCAGTGCGACGTGCGCGCCGGGGACCGCGTCTTCTACTTCACGACCACCGGATGGATGATGTGGAACTGGCTGGCCTCGGGACTGGCCGCCGACGCCGCCCTGGTGCTCTACGACGGTTCGCCGTTCCACCCCGACGCCAACCGCCTCTTCGACCTCGTCGACGACTGCGGAGTATCGCTGTTCGGCGTCTCGGCCAGGTTCATCGACTCGGTCGCCAAGGCGGGCCTGCGCCCGTCCGACACCCACGACCTGTCCTCCCTGCGCACCATCTGCTCCACCGGCAGCCCGCTCAGCCACGAGGGCTTCGAGTCCGTGTACGCGAACTGGAAGTCCGACGTCCACCTGGCGTCGATCTCCGGCGGCACCGACCTGTGCGGCTGCCTCGTGGGCGGCCGGCCGACAGGACCGGTCCACGCCGGACAGATACAGGGACCGGTGCTGGGCATGGCGATGGACGTGTTCGACGAGGACGGCTCGCCCCTCGGCCCGGGCGGGCACGGAGAGTTGGTGTGCACGGCGCCGTTCCCCTCCATGCCGATCGGCTTCTGGAACGACGACTCCGGCGACCGCTACCACGCCGCCTACTTCGAGCGGTTCCCGGGAACCTGGCACCAGGGTGACTTCGCCGAGTGGACGACCGAGGGCGGGCTGATCATCCACGGGCGGTCCGACACCACCCTCAACCCGGGCGGTGTGCGGATCGGCACCGCCGAGATCTATCGGCAGGTCGAACGCCTCGGGGAGGTCACGGAGAGCCTCGCCATCGGACAGAGGTGGGAGGGCGACACCCGCATCGTGTTGTTCGTGGTCACGGCCGACGGCATCGTCCTGGACGACGACCTGGTAGCCCTCATCCGCTCCACCATCCGCTCGGGAGCCTCGCCGCGGCACGTTCCGGCCGTGGTGCTGGCCGTCCCCGACCTGCCACGTACCCGCTCAGGCAAGTTGGTCGAACTGGCTGTCCGCAACGTGGTCGAGGACAGACCGGTCGCCAACGCAGGGGCCCTCGCCAACCCCGATGCCCTCGAACTCTTCCGGAACAGACCCGAGCTGGCACCCGACCCCTCCGACGGGCCTGACGGTCAGTAGAGCGGGACGCCCGCCACCCGCAGGTGAGCCACCTCGTTCATCGACCCGACCGTGCGCTCCCCGGTCGCTGCCGCCAGCACCCGGCTGACCGAGGTGTAGGCGGCCTCGAAGAACAGGATCCGGTCGATCCTGAGCAGGTACGACAGGTAGGCGGCCACCACCCCGCCGTGGCACGAGACGACCACGCGTCCACCGGGATTTGCCGCCACGATCCCCTCCATCCCCGCGACCACACGCCGCTGGAACGCCTCCGGGTCGGGAATGCCGTCCTCGGACACCATCTGCAACCACCGGGGGTCCCCGACGGCCTTCAGCTCCTCGATCGGTATGTACTCGACCTCACCGTCGTCGAACTCGCTGATCCCAGGCTCGACCACCACATCCAGGCCCAGCCTCGCGGCCAGGGGCGCAGCCGTCTCGCGTGCGCGGCGCTTGGGCCCGCTGTAGACGGCGTCGATCCGCTCAGGTGCCCAGCCGGCGCCCGCCCCCGGGCCCACCAGCCAGTCGGCGAGCGCCCCGGCCTGACGCCGACCCAGGTCGGAGAGTTCCGGATCCGCCTCCTCGCCCGTTGCGGTGTTGTCGACGGCCACCGGGAGGGCGTGCCTGATGATCAACAGCTCCATGGGTGGCGGACGCTACCTGTGGCGTGGGTCCGTTGTACGGTCCGCCACGTGAAGATCGACGGAGGCCTGCCCATCGGCTCGACGACCGCAGGCGATCATGCGAAATTCGGCACAGGGGCGATAGCCGACGCTGCCCGACGCATCGAGGAGGCCGGGTACGCCGGGGCCTGGACGGCCGAGACCAGCCGCGACCCCTTCCTGCCGTTGATGGTCGCAGCCGAGCACACCGAGCGGATCGAGTTGGGCACCTCGATCGCCGTGGCCTTCGCCCGCAACCCGATGCTGTTGGCCAACCTGGGCAACGACCTGCAGCACTACAGCGGCGGCCGCTTCATCCTTGGCCTCGGAACCCAGATCAGGCCGCACATCACCAAGCGGTTCTCCATGGAGTGGTCGAGGCCCGCGGCCAGGATGCGCGAGATGGTCATGGCCATAAGGGCCATCTGGGACTGCTGGAACAACGACACGCCCCTGGCGTTCCGGGGCGAGTTCTACCGGCACACGCTCATGATCCCGTTCTTCAACCCGGGACCCAACCGGTACGGAACGCCGAAGGTGTTCCTGGCCGCGGTCGGGCCCAGGATGTCCGAGGTGGCCGGCGAGGTCTGCGACGGGCTCATCTGCCACGGGTTCAGCACCGAGAGGTACCTGAGGGAGGTCACCATCCCGGCCGTCCAGCGGGGGCTCGCGACGGCCGGACGCAGCATGGACGACTTAGAGATCGTCGGGCCCGGCATGGTGGCCACCGGCGACACCGACGAGTCGATGGCCCGGTCGATCGCCGCCACCCGGCAGCAGATCGCCTTCTACGCCTCCACTCCCGCATATCGACCGGTCCTGGACGTGCACGGCTGGGGCGACCTGCAGGCCGACCTGAACCGGATGTCCAAGCAGGGCGAGTGGAAGGCCATGGCCGACCTCATCGACGACGACATCCTGTACACCTTCGCCGTGGTCGGCGAGCCGTCGTCCATCGCCTCCGGATACCTCGAACGGTACGGCGACTGCGTGGACCGGCTCAGCCTCTACACCCCCGGCGGCGGCGACAGCGACGACCTCTGGGCACCTATCGTCGCCGAATTGTCCGCCTGAACCGAGCGGCCCCCGGCATCGCCCGCGGCACACGTCGTACAGGCGAGTCGGTGCACGCCGGGTAGGTTTGACGCCATGGCAGGCCCCGACGAGGCACCCGTGTTCTCCTACACCGAGTTGTTGGGCCTGGTGGACGACCCGTACGCCGCCACCGACTTCCGGCGCCTCACCGGTGACGGCGTCGCCACCGTCGAGGGACCCGGTGGCCGCACCTTCCTGGAGGTGGATCCCGAGGCGATCCGACTGCTGACCGCTACAGCGATGCGGGACATCGCGCACCTGCTGCGTCCGGCCCACCTGGCCCAGCTGGCATCGATCCTGGACGACCCCGAGGCCTCCCCCAACGACCGCTTCGTCGCCCACGAGCTCCTCCTGAACGCCAACATCGCCGCCGGCGGTGTCCTGCCGTCGTGCCAGGACACCGGCACCGCCGTCATCTCGGCCAAGAAGGGCCAGCAGGTCCTAACAGTGGGTGACGACCGCGAGGCGATCTCACGCGGCGTGTTCGACACGTACCAGACGTCCAACCTGCGCTACTCGCAGTTGGCGCCGCTCGACATGTTCACCGAGCGCAACACCGGCACCAACCTGCCGGCCCAGATCGAGATCGAGGCCGTGCCCGGCGATGCCTACAGATTCCTGTTCATGGCCAAGGGCGGGGGGTCGGCCAACAAGAGCTACCTGTTCCAGGCGACCAGGGCGCTGCTCAACCCCGACAGCCTGACCGCCTTCCTGGACGAGAAGTTGCGCAGCCTGGGCACGTCGGCGTGTCCTCCGTACCACCTGGCCGTGGTCATCGGCGGCACCTCGGCAGAGCACAACCTGAAGGTCGCCAAGTACGCCTCGGCCCACTTCCTGGACTACCTGCCCACGCAGGGCAGCGAGACCGGCCACGCCTTTCGGGACCTCGAGTGGGAGGACCGGATCCTGGAGATGACCCGCGGCTTCGGCATCGGCGCCCAGTTCGGCGGCAAGTACTTCTGCCACGACGTACGCGTCGTCAGGCTGCCCCGCCACGGCGCATCCAACCCCGTGGGCATCGCCGTGTCCTGCTCGGCAGACCGGCAGGCCCTGGGCATGATCACGGCCGACGGCGTGTTCCTGGAGCAGCTCGAGGAGAATCCCGCCCGCTTCCTGCCCGAGACCGTCGACGACGAGCTTCCGGGCGACGTCGTGGCAGTGGACCTCGACCAGCCGATGGACTCCATCCGCGCCGAGCTGACCAGACACCCGATCAAGACACGGCTGTCGCTGACCGGCACGCTGGTGGTCGCCCGGGACATTGTCCACGCCAGGATCAAGGACCTCCTCGACGACGGCCGGCCCATGCCCGCCTACCTCCGGGACCACCCCGTCTACTACGCGGGTCCCGCCAAAACGCCCCTGGGCTATGCCTCCGGGTCTTTCGGTCCCACGACCGCCGGGCGCATGGACTCGTACGTGGACCGCTTCCAGGCGGCGGGCGGCAGCCTCGTGATGCTGGCCAAGGGCAACCGCTCCCCGCAGGTGACCGAGGCGTGCGCACGCCACGGCGGCTTCTACCTGGGGTCGATCGGCGGCCCGGCTGCCCGCCTTGCCAAGGACTCCATCCGGAAGATCGAGGTGCTCGACTACCCCGAACTCGGCATGGAGGCCGTGTGGCGTATCCATGTCGAGGACTTCCCGGCCTTCATCGTGGTGGACGACAAGGGCGGCGACTTCTTCGCCGAGGTGACCACACCGGTTGCGCTCAACTGAGCCGCCCGGTCGTGGACCGGCCACACGCAGGGCCGGTCAGGTGCAGAGGTTGTCCAGTCGACCCACGCCTGCGATGTGTGACTCGACGGACTGGCCCACCCTGAGGCAACGACCTTGGGCAGCCCCGACGCCTGCCGGCGTGCCGGTGAAGACCAGGTCACCGGGCTCGAGGGTGCACACGCCGGACAGGAACGCCACCAGGCCCGGTACTCCCAGGATCATCCGGCCCGTCCTGCTGTCCTGGCGCACCTCGCCGTCGACGGCACAGGTGAGCGCCAGGTCGTCCGGATCGTCCAGCAGGTCCACCGAGACGACGTTCGGGCCGATCGGACCGAACGTGTCATGGCTCTTGCCGAGGCTGAACTGGGCCGGCTCAGCCGCAACCTGCAACACCCGGTCGGAGACGTCCTGGCCCACGGTCACACCGGCTAGTGCGTCCCAGACCTCGGCGGGCCGGAGGTTCCGGCACCTACGGCCGACCACGGCGACCAGCTCCACCTCGTAGTCGGTGTGGTCGCCCACGAGGACGATGTCGCCGGCGGGGCCGACCAGGCATGACGGGAACTTGGTGAAGATGACCGGCGCGGCCGAGAGGCTGCGCTCCATCTCGTCGACATGGGCCCTGTAGTTCATGCCTATGCCGAACACCTTCCGGGGCCTCGGCACAGGAGGCCCGAGGTCTCCGAGCGCCGCCTCGCCATCGGGCGTGCCGCTAGGCACCCCGCCGAGACCGGTCAGGGAGTGGAGCGCCCCGGTGTCCGACAGCGCGTCCATCGGATCGGCCAGGCGGCCGCCAGTTAGACGGGCCAGGTCCCACCATCTGGCGGAGTCGCCATCGACGAGGCCGTCGTCCATGAGGACGGCCCTGCCGTCGCCCAGGTTGCCGAGTCTGAATGCCATGACCGGGAAGTCTGGCCCACCGTCGGCCGATCACCCAACGGGGGAACCCGCCACACGGTCGGCCCGCCGGCGCTCCGGCGTGCTGACACGGGCCGATTTTCGCGCCATGATGGACCGGCAGCGATTTGAAAGGCGACCGCGCCGACCTGACAACAGACCCGAGGTTGAACATTGGCCAAGCCACATGCCGTCAGTGACATCGAGTTGCTCACGAAGGGCGAGGTGAGCGCAGACGAACGGGCCTATGCGCTGAACAAGGTCAGGGCGCTGTGCGACTTGGGCCACGAGCCCGTGCTCACGGCAGTGGTGAAGTTGAGGATACGTCCCGGGTCGATGGTGGAACTACCAGCCATAGCCGAGGCGAGCCTCGGCCTGAACGGTGTGTCGGTTCGTGCGCATGCGTCGGGCCAGACCATCACCGAGGCCACAGACCTGCTCGACAACAAGTTGAGCCGCCGCCTGCGACGGCACCGCAAGCGCCTCGAGGACCGCTACCGGGAACACGGGTACGAGCCGGACCACCGCCCGCCCGGCTACACGACGATCCCGCCCGACGAACGGCAGGTGGTCCGCCACAAGAGCCTGGCCCTCCGGCCTATGAGCCTCGAGGAGGCGGCCGACGAGATGGACCAGTTGGACCACGGCTTCTTCCTGTTCCTCGACGCCGACCACGACATCGACAGGGTCGTCTACAGGAACGGCGACGGATCCCTCCACGTCTCCCCCACCACCGCAGGCGAGAAGTTGCCGGGCGACACGAGGCCACCCATCCGGGCCGGTTCCCTGGTGCTCAACCACCTGCCCCTGACCGAGGCCGAGGCGCTGCTGGACGAGGGCGACGCGGCCTTCGTCTTCTTCGCCGAACCGGGCACCGGCAGGGGCCAGGTCCTCTACCGCCGGTTCGACGGCCACTACGGGCTGATCACGCCCGCCGTCTGAGGCACAGGAGGGCGGGCCCTGCTGCCTGCTGCCTACAGGTGCGCGTGCCAGTCGGCCAGCGCCGCTCCTATCTCATCGGCGGAGTCCTCCTGGATGAAGTGGTTTCCGGCGACTGTGACCTCCGTCTGGTTGGGCCAGGTACGGCAGAACCGGCGCTGGGTGCCGGTCAGGATGGCGCCGGGTTCTGCGTTCACGAACAACTTCGGGAACGGGGCCGACGCCATGAAGTCCGCGTATGCCGAGGCGATCGACACCACGTCGGCCGGCTCGCCCGCTACGGGGATCTCACGGGGCCAGGTGAGGGTGGGGCGCCGCCCTTCGCCCGGTTCGGCGAACGGTCGCCGGTACTCGTCGTGGTCCTCGGGTGCCAGGTCGCAGATCATCGCTCCGGGGAGGACCGCCTCCACGAACAGGTTCCTCTCCAGCACCATGTCCTCGCCCGCCGGCGACCGGAAGGCCTGGAAGATGCCCCGTGCGGCCTCGGGCCACTCGTCCCACGTGGCTATGGGCCGGACGATGGCCTCCATGTAGCAGACCCCGGCCACCGCCTCGGGGTGGTTGGCGGCCCAGTCGAACCCGAGAGCCGAGCCCCAGTCGTGCACGACCAGGGTCACGCGCCCCGTCACGCCGATCTGTTCCAACAGTTCCCACAGGTAGGTGCGGTGTTCCACGAACCGGTACGAGCCGGGGCCGGAGTCGTCCAACTTCTCCGAATCGCCCTGGCCGATCAGGTCGGGGGCGATACAGCGCCCGAGGTCGGCCACGTGCGGGATGACGTTGCGCCAGAGGTACGACGACGTGGGGTTGCCGTGCAGGAACACGATCGGGTCGCCCTCACCGACCTCCACGTAGGCCATCCGCTTTCCGTTGACGGTGGCGAACCGCTTGTCGATCGGGTGCTTTCCTGTGGTCGGGGTCATACCGGCGGACCGTAGTCCCACCGTGCGTACACAGCCGACGCCGGGGAATCCGCGGTGCGGGCGTCAGGTCGGACCTGCGCCGGGTCAGTCGGGCCTCCGGCGGATCGGCACCACGATCGGGCCCGCTGCGTCGGCGATTATGCGCGCGCGGACACCATAGTGGAGCGACACCAGGTCACCGGTCAACACCTCGTCGGCGGTTCCGGCGGCGACCACCAGGCCCGCATCCAGCATCACGAGGTGCTCGGCGTACTGACCGGCGAGGGTGAGGTCGTGCATGGTGGCCAGCACCGTCAGGTTCCGTTCGCTCCGCAGCCTGTCGACTAGGTCAAGCACCTCCTGCTGGTGTCCGATGTCGAGCGCCGTGGTGGGCTCGTCCAGGAGCAGCACCGGCGACTCCTGGGCCAGGGCCCGGGCGATGACCACCCGCTGCCGCTCACCGCCGGACAGGGTGTCGACCGTCCGTCCCGCCAGGTGGCCGGCATCCAGGTCGGAGAGGGCCTCCAGTGCGAGGGAGACGTCGGAGGTGGTCTCGGCGGCGAAGAACCCGAGGTGTGCCGTACGGCCCAGCAGCACGTAGTCAAGTACGGGCATCCCCGGTGGGATCACCGGCTCCTGGGGCACCAGTGCGACCAGCCGGGCCAGCTCCCGACGGCCCATTGACGCCACCGCACGGCCGCCAACGGACACGTCGCCCCTGGCTGGCAGCAGGCCGGCGACCGCCCGTAGGAGC
>DQOF01000059.1 GCA_015658775.1 Acidimicrobiia bacterium
CAATGGCCGAGGAAGGCAAGAATCGCCTGCGGGGCATGCGGCGTAGCGCCCGCAGAGACCTCGACGAGTACCAGGCAGAAGGTCATGTCTCCGAGGACGACATCAGGTGGGCCGGGAGCCAGTTGGACGACCTGACCCACAGCCATGAATCCGAGGTCGACCGGACCCGGTCGGCCAAGGAGGACGAGCTGCTCGAGGTGTGAGCCCGGGTAGTTTGTCTTCACAAGATCAACTGGAGGTCCCGTGGACGAGCAGCAGAGGCCAGGTGTCGGACCTGGTGGCCAGATCTTCGAGGAGATCCGCATCCTCGGACTAGAGACGGCCGACGACGACGTGGAGCCGGGGCGCTCCGTGTTCGACGAGCAGGCGACCGCCCCCGACCTGCCGCACTGGACGGAGTCGCCGATGGCGTCCGGAGGCGAACCGGTGGATCCAGGGTCATGGTCGGGGCTCGAAGACGCTCCCCGCTGGGCCGACCAGGTGCCGCTGGACCACGAGTCCCAGCAACCGGTGGGCGCACTCGACGAGCCGGCGGCCGCACTCTTCTTCGGCGACGACCCGGTGGGGTCGGGCGTCGGTTCCATCGAGTTCGATCCACCGTTGCTGCCGCCCGATGAGCCGCCTCCGCCCCTGACCGAACCGGCGGCGTCCGCCGCTCCCCGGGTGCAGGAGCGGGTGGTCCGCGGGGTCGGCGGAGGCGGTGGGGCCGGCCGTGGTTCCGGCGGCGACTCCCGCGACATGCCGCTTGCGATCGTGACAGGCGTGGCGCTGGGTGCGTTGGCGCTCATCGCCTTCAAACTCGGCGCCGATGCCACCCTGGCCCTAGTCACGGTCGTGCTGGGGCTGGCCGCAGCCGAGTTCTACCTGGCGGTGCGACGTGCCGGGTACCAGCCGGCGTCCCTGCTCGGCATCACAGCCGTGGTAGCCCTCAACCTGGGGGCGTACTGGCGGTTCGAGGCCGCCATACCGCTGGTCCTGGGGTTGACCGTGCTGTTCTCGCTCCTCTGGTACCTGACCGGCATCGATCGCGATGCCCCGATGCTGAACGTGTCGGTGACCCTCTTCGGCGTCCTCTACATCGGCCTGCTCGGGTCGTTCGCGGGCCTCATGCTCACCGACGCGAACGGCGTGGGCATGGTGCTGGCGGCGGTGCTGATCACCATCGGGTACGACACGGGCGGACTCATCGTCGGAAAGATGGCCGGCCGCACCCCGCTGGCCGCGGTCAGCCCGAACAAGACCATGGAGGGGCTGATCGGGGGCATGGCCGTGGCGTTCGCCGTGGCCGTCCTCGTGGTGGGTCGGATAGCCCCGATGGGCCAGGCACCCGGCGACCTCGGATCGGCGTTCGTGCTGGGTGTCGTGGTCGCGTTGGCCGCACCGCTCGGCGACCTGTGCGAGTCGATGATCAAGCGGGATCTGGGCATCAAGGACATGGGCACGATCCTGCCGGGCCACGGCGGGTTTCTGGACAGGTTCGACGCGCTGCTGTTCGTACTGCCGGCCACCTACTACACGGCCCGCCTGCTCGACCTGTTCACCGCCTGAGCCCCGGCTTCCCCGGCGGTAGGCTCGCAGCATGCCCGCGACCTCCGTCGCAGTGCTGGGGTCGACCGGGTCGATCGGAACCCAGACCCTCGACATCATCGCCGCCAGGCCCGATGAGTTCGACGTGGTCGCCCTGGGTGCTGCCCGGTCCGTAGACCAGTTGGTCGAGCAGGCCGAGGCGTTCAGGCCGCAGGTGGTTGCCGTGGCCGACCCCGTGCGGGCTGCCGAGGTCGCCGCCCGGTTGCCTGTGGGCACGGAGGTCCTGGCCGGTTCCGACGCGTTGGCCGATGCCGCACGGTCGGCAGACGTGGTCGTCAACGGCGTGGTCGGGTTCGCGGGCCTGCCGGTCACCCTTGCGGCGCTGACGGCCGGGAGGCGGCTGGGGTTGGCCAACAAGGAGTCGCTGATCGCCGCCGGGCCGGTGGTCAGGTCGGCCTGGTCGACCCCGGGTGCCGAGTTGCTGCCCGTCGACAGCGAGCACTGCGCCATCCACCAGTGCCTGCGGGCCAACGACGTCGGGGAGCGGGTCGCCGGCATCGTCCTGACGGCCTCAGGGGGGCCGTTCCGCGGCATGTCGCCGCAGGACCTCGCATCGGTGACGGTCGACGGGGCGCTGGCCCATCCGACCTGGTCGATGGGCCCGAAGGTCACCGTCGACTCGTCGACCCTGATGAACAAGGGGCTCGAGGTCATAGAGGCGCACGAGCTGTTCGGCGTCGACTACGACGACATCGACGTGGTGGTGCATCCGCAGTCGATCGTCCACTCGATGGTGACCTTCTCCGACGGTGCCACGGTCGCCCAGCTCTCGCACCCCGACATGAGGCTGTGCATCGGCTACACGCTGTCGTATCCGGACCGTCTGGACCTGCCGTTCGGTGCCATCGACTGGGCGGACGCCATGCGACTCGACTTCGAGCCACCCGACCGCAGGGCCTTCCCCTGCCTGGACCTGGCGTTCGCAGCCGGGCGCATGGGTGAGACCGCGCCTGCGTGGCTGAGCGCAGCCAACGAGGTGGCGGTCGAGGCGTTCCTGGCGGGGGAACTCGCCTGGGTGGGAATAGCCGAGGTCCTGACAGGTGCGCTGGAGGCATGGCCGGGTGGGCAGGCGGATGGTGTGGAGGCGGTGCTCGACGCTGATCGTCGGGCTCGAGTGGTGGCCCACGGCCTGGTAGCGGACCGTTCATGAGCGTGTCGCCGGAACAGGGCGACCAACGGGTCCGACTAGTGCTGCTGGTCGGTGTCGTGGCGTCCCTCGGCCTGTTGGGCGGTCCCTCGGTGCTCGTCGTGGTGTCCTCGTTCGTGTTCATGCTGGCCTTCCACGAGTTCGGTCACTTTGTGGTGGCCCGGTTGACGGGAATGCAGGTCACGGAGTTCTTCGTGGGCTTCGGCCCGAGGTTGTGGTCGATTCGACGGGGTGAGACCGAGTACGGCGTCAAGGCCGTTCCCGCTGGTGCCTACGTACGGATAACCGGCATGACCAACCTGGAGAAGGTGGACCCGGCCCTGGAGCACCGCACGTACCGGTTCCAGTCGTATCCCCGTCGCATGGCTGTCAGCCTCGCGGGCTCGGCCACCCACTTCCTCGTGGCGATCGTCCTCCTGGTGGTGCTGCTGGGGATGGTGGGGATACCCGATCCGGAGGTCTGGCAGGTCGGAGAGGTCGTGTCGGGATCGACCGCCGACGAGATGGGGGTGCTGCCCGGTGACCGGATCGTGTCGGTGGCCGGAGTGGAGACTCCCCGGTTCGACACGTTCGGGGTCGTGGTGCGGGCGGTACCGGGGCACGACGTGTCCGTGGTGATCGAGCGGGATGGCGAACGGTTCGAACGGACCGGTGTGATCGGGGAGCGGCTGACGCAGGCCGGGGCGATGAGCGGCTTCTTCGGCGTGGGTGCCGAGCATCCCCTGGCCACCGTCGGCCCGTTCAGGGCGGTAACCGGGGCCGTGGGCCGGTTCGGCGACCTCGTGGTCCTCTCGGTGGAGGGACTGGTCCGGTTCTTCACCCCCGGGGGCCTTGCCGGCTTCGTGGGCGGTGCCGTGGACGGTGGGGGACCGGGGGCCGGTTCGGCCGAGGTGCCCTCGGTAGCACCCGATGCCGATGACGGGGCGCGGATGCTCTCGCTCTACGGGGTGGTGCGGCTGGGTGGGTTCGCCCTCGAGGAGGGCATTGCCAACTTCCTGTGGTTCCTGGTGCTCGTCAACGTGTTCGTCGGAGTGTTCAACCTGGTGCCGCTCCTGCCGCTCGACGGCGGCCACGTGGCGATCGCCACCTACGAGCGGATCCGGTCGCGTGGGGGCCGGCGCTACACAGCCGATGCGGCGAAGTTGGCTCCGCTCACATGGGCGGTGCTGTTCCTCCTCATCGGCGTGGCCCTCGTCGCCCTGTACCGCGACATAGTCGACCTGCCGGACTTCGGCTGAGGTCGCAGGTAGCCTCCAGACCGTGGAGGTTCAGGCGACGTTCCCCAGGCGTGTCACCAGTCAGGTGATGGTCGGCGATGTCCCGGTGGGCGGCGGCGCACCGATCACGGTGCAGTCGATGACGGTGACCCGGACGGCCGACCACGAGGCGACCCTCCAGCAGATCTACGACCTGGCGATGGCCGGGGCCGACATCGTGCGTTGCACGTGCAACGACCTGGATGCCGCCGAGGGCCTGGCCCGGATTGTCCCGAGATCCCCGGTGCCGATCGTCGCCGACATCCACCACAACCACAGGATGGCCCTGGCTGCGCTGGAGGCCGGCGTGCAGTGCCTGCGCCTCAACCCGGGGAACATCAGGAAGCCGGACCACATAAGGACCGTGGCCGCCGAGGCCCGGGACAGGGGCGTGCCCATCCGGATCGGTGTGAACGGAGGCTCCCTCCACCCCGACCTGTACCGCAAGCACGGTGGGATGGTGACCGCCGAGGCGATGGTCGAGTCGGCCCTCACCGAGATCGGCTATTTCGCCGAGGTGGGCTTCGATCAGATCAAGATCTCGGTGAAGGCCTCCAGCGTGCCCCTCATGGTCGATGCCTATCGCCAACTCGCCGAGGTCACGGACTATCCGTTGCACCTGGGGGTGACCGAGGCGGGCCCACCGCCGGCGGGGATGATCAAGTCCTCGGCCGGGATAGGCGCGCTGCTGGTCGAGGGCATAGGCGACACGATCCGGTATTCGCTGACCGCCGACCCGGTGGAGGAGGCCCGTGCCGGCCGACAGCTCCTGGAGGCCCTGGGGCTGCGGGAACGCAGGAACGTCGACCTCATCGCCTGTCCGAGTTGTGGTCGTGCCGAGATAGACGTCGTGGCGGTGGCCGAGGCGGCCATGGCGGCCTTCGCCGACCGGAAGATCCCGCTCCAGGTGGCGATCATGGGATGTGTCGTGAATGGTCCGGGCGAGGCCCGCGACGCCGACCTGGGCATTGCCGCAGGGAACAAGCGCGGCCACCTGTTCATCAAGGGCAGGAACGCCGCCGTCGTGGCCGAGGACGAGATGGTCGACGCCCTCGTCGAGTGGGCCGAGCTGATCCACGAGGAGGGCACCGAGGCGGCCCTGGCCCGCGTCGACACCGAGAAGGCCGCCCGGGAGGCCGAGAAGGACAGGAAGAGGATGCTGGCCGACCAGGGCGACGACGTGAACCACTCCGCCGCCCTGATCGAGTCGATTCGCCTGCACGGCTCCTGAGCCCGGTCGGACCTGCCACCGTGCGGCGTCGACGGGGTTCATAGGACCCCGGAGCGTGCGGGGGTCGTCTCGGGTATGCTTGCCGGTCGCGTGCATCGATCGTGATCCGACGGCGAGGCGTGGGCTCTGCCCACGCCTTTCGTTTTCGGTGACAGCCGGTGGACAGGATGGAACTCGACATGCCGCAGCCGGTGGCGCCGGAGAAGGGAGAGGAGAAGTCATGGGTGTGGCCGAGCGGGTCGACAGCATGGCTTCCCCCCTCTGTGAGCGGGTCGGTGTCGAGCTTGTCGACGTCGAGTACGAGGGCGGCGTGCTCCGCCTCACGATCGACCATGTAGACGGTGTGGGCATGGACGCCATCGCCAGCGTGACACGCGAGGTGTCGCGGGCCCTGGACCATGAGGACCCGATCGGTGGCACCTACACGCTCGAGGTGAGCAGTCCCGGACTGGAGCGCTCCCTGAAGCGGCCCACCCACTTCGAGCGGGCCGTCGGCGACCAGGTGATGGTGAAGACCTGTCCCGGCACCGAGGGCGATCGCAGGGTCTCCGGGGTCCTCGAGACCGCTGATGCCACGGGTATCACCGTTCGTTCGGCGGACGGAGAGGTCCGGTGCCTTCGGCACGACGAGATCCTGCAGGCACGCACGGTCTTCGACTGGAGCCCGGATGCCAGATCGACAGGCCGGGTGGACGGTCGTGCCCGTGCCGATCGTGCCTCTGCGCCGGAGGGACTCGAGAGAAAGGTCGGGAGATGAACCCCGAGATGATGGAGGCCCTCGAGGCCCTTGCAAGCGAGAGGGGCATTCCGCTGGACGCCCTGTTCGCAGCGCTCGCCGATGCCCTCGAGTCGGCCTACAAGCGCATGCCGGGAGCACACGAGTTCTCCTGGGTGACCATCGACTCCGACACCATGGAGATCAGGGTGTTCGCCCAGGATCTGGACGAGGAGGGCGAGGCGGTCGGCGAGGAGTACGACGTCACTCCCGACAACTTCGGACGCATCGCCGCCCAGACGGCCCGACAGGTGATGAGCCAGCGGATCAGGGAAGCCGAGCGGGACCTCAAGTACGAGGAATACGCCGGGCGCGAGGGCGACATCGTCACCGGCATGATCCAGCAGACCGATTCGCGCTACACGCTGTTGGACCTTGGTCGGGTCGAGGCCCTGTTGCCCCAGGCCGAGCAGGTGCCCTTCGAGCGGCCCGAGGCCAATGCGCGGATGAAGGCATACATAGTCGAGGTCCGCAAGACGGCCAAGGGCCCCCAGATCGTGGTCAGCCGCACCCATCCGGGCCTCATCAAGCGGCTGTTCGAGTTGGAGGTTCCCGAGATCGCCGACGGCGTGGTCGAGATCCGGGCCTGCGCCCGGGAGCCGGGCCATCGCACCAAGATCGCCGTGGGTTCCAACGACGTGAACGTGGATCCCGTGGGTGCATGCGTCGGCGCCAGGGGCGCCCGCGTGCGGATGGTCGTGAACGAACTGCGCGGGGAGAAGATCGACATCGTCCCGTTCTCCGACGATCCGGCCGACTTCGTGATGAAGGCCCTCTCGCCTGCCAAGGTGAAGGAGGTCCTCATCGACGAGGAGACCGGTACCGCCACGGTGATCGTGCCCGACTACCAGCTCTCCCTGGCCATCGGCAAGGAGGGTCAGAACGCACGCCTCGCGGCTCGCATGACCGGGTGGCGTGTCGACATCAAGAGCGAGACCCAGATCGCCGAAGAAGCCGCCTATGCCAACGTCGAGTGGGCGGAGGGCGAGTGGGTGCTCGACGAGTCGACCGGTGAGCAGGTGTGGCAGCCGGCCGAGGGTGGGCCGGCGGTGTCGGCCGAGCAGTGGACCGAGGCTGCGGCCGAGCCGGAGGCCGGCGCCGAGATTCCGGCCGTGTCCGAGACCGGCCAGGCTGAGGTCGACGAGTCTCCCGCCGACGAGGTTGAAGAGTCCGAAGACGCCGAAGAGTCCGACAAGGCCGACGAGGCCGACAAGGCCGAGGAGCAGGGGGCGGAGGCATAGGACCCGAGAGGACCTGCATCGGCTGCCGCCGCCGGACGCCACAGGCCGAGTTGGCACGAATCTCCTGGTCTGATCCGGATGGTGGTGGTCAGGGCGGCCTGGTGGTGGGGCGTGGTGGCGTCGGACGTGGAGCCTGGTTGCATCCCGATGTCGGGTGTGCCGAGGCGCTCAGGCCGGGCGCCCTGGCAAGGGCGCTGAGGAGGCCTCTGACCGACGGCCAGGTTGCCGCCCTGTTGACTGCATGGCCTCCCCGCTGACGATTGTCGGTCCATCGGAACGGGTGATCGGGGCTGTCGCCCGATAGCGTCAGTCAGCGGCCCTGCTGCCAGGAGACTGGTGTCAGGCCCCGAGCCGGGTCGGACAGATCTTACCTTGTCGGCCTGACCCGGAAGGCCCCATCGAGCCGACCCATCGAGAAAATAGGACACCGAACGCACAGTGGCTAGAAGCATCCGCGTCTACGAGTTGGCGCGAGAACTGGGGATGACCAACGCGGAGGTCCTGGACCTCTGCGGCTCCCTGGGCATAGGGACCAAGAGCCATTCCTCCGGAATCGTCGAGGCACAGGCTGATCGTGCGCGCCGCAAGGCCGTACGCGAGGGCCTCACCCGCGACCTGCAGCCTGAGCAGCCCGAAGCCGAGAAGCCGGCAGCCGGGAAGAAGCCGGCAACGAAGAAGAAGGCCGCGAAGCCGGCAGCCGGGAAGAAGCCGGCAGCCAGAAAGAAGCCGGCGACGAAGAAGAAGGCCGTGCCCGTTGTGGAGGCCGAGCCGGCACCCGAGCCCGTTGTGGAGGCCGAGCCTGCACCCGACCCGGTCGTCGAGGTCGAGCCAGTGCCGGAGCCCGTGGTTGTCGAGCAGGAGCCGATGGCGGAACCGGCCGCTGCTCCGCACCGCGTGATCTCCTCCAGCGGTTCGTCGGCGCCCCCCAAGCGCGCCCCCGAGCCTGAGCCTGAGCCTGAGCCACTGGTCGAAGCCGTGCGCCATGACGACGCCCCGACCGTGCCGGATCCGGCCGCCCGGGTCGGGACGTCGCCTGGTCCACGTATGCCTCCGCCCGGCTCGCATCCGCCCCTGTCGACCTCCGGAAAGCCGATTCCACCACCGCCGGGACCACCGGTCTCACAGACCGGAAGGCCGATACCGCCACCACCCGGCTCGGGCGGCCGGCGAACCATCGATCCCGCTGGTGGCCCCCCCGGTCGGACCGGCCCGCCGCCGGCCGGTCGACGTCCACCTCTGGGCGGCGGACCCCGCGAGTCCGTACCAGGTGCCGGTCCGCGACCCGGCGGCGGCCCAGGTGGCCGTCCCGGTGGCGGTCCGGGTGGTCGTCCCGGCGGCGGCCCAGGTGGCCGTCCGGGTGGCGGTCCGGGTGGCCGGCGCCCACCGCGCCGAAAGGGCCGTCGGCGCCGTCGCCGCGAAGAACTCCAGCCGATGGACCTTCCCACGTACACGCCGGACGATGCGGCCGTGCCCGAGGGCGAGGTCGTCGTCGAGCGCGCCTGCACAGCCCAGGAACTCGGCCCCAAGCTGAACCGGACCGCCGCCGACGTCGTGCGGTTCCTCATGCAGCAGGGCGAGATGGTCACCGCCACCCAGTCGCTGTCCGACGACATGATCGAGTTCTTCGCCGCCGAGATAGGCGCCGAGATCCGCATGGTCGATCCCGGAGAGGAGCAGGAGGTCGAGCTCCTGAAGCTGCTCGACATGTCGGTGGAACTGTTGGACGACGCCGCTGCCCCGGTTCGGCCGCCCGTCGTCACCGTGATGGGCCACGTCGACCACGGCAAGACCAAGTTGCTGGACCAGATCCGGAAGGCCAATGTGGTCGACAGCGAGGCGGGCGGCATCACCCAGCACATCGGCGCCTACCAGGTGCAGCTCGACTCCAACTCCATCACGTTCATCGACACCCCCGGCCACGAGGCTTTCACCGCCATGCGGGCGAGGGGCGCCGACGCCACCGACATCGTGGTGCTGGTTGTCGCAGCCGACGACGGGGTCATGCCCCAGACGGTCGAGGCGATCCACCACGCCAGGGCGGCCGACGTGCCGATCCTGGTCGCCGTGAACAAGATCGATCGTGAGAACGCCGACCCGCAGCG
>DQOF01000154.1 GCA_015658775.1 Acidimicrobiia bacterium
ACCCTGGGTGGCGGTGACGGCCTGGTCCAGAGCCGGCCAAGCGCCCGCAGCCGAGATCACGGGTATGCCCAGGGTCATCAGGCCCGTCAGGGAGAGCGGAACGTGCAGGTGCGACCAGTTCATGAGGAGGTGCCCGGTGCCCGGTACAGCCAGGAGAGCTACCAGCCAGACCCACTGTGCTCCGGTGGGAAACGGCACTGCGACCGTCCCTGCGTCGATGGCAGCCGCCGGCAGGAGGACGAGGGCCCCGACCGCCATGGACGTGGTCTGCAGGGTGAAGGTGTCGACCCGGTGTCGGACGTCCTTCACGACCACGAAGTACGCCGAGAACAGAAACATCGACACCAGGGCCAACAGGTCGCCCCGCAGGTTCAGGCCCATGCCGGCGCCCGCACCGAACATCACCAGCGTCACCCCGCCGATCGCCACCACGGCGCCGCCGACAAGCCACCGCCCGACCGGTTCACGGAACCGGCGGGATGCCACAACCAGGAGCACGATTGGCTGCAGGGCCCCGATCGTCGTGGCATTGGCGACGGTCGTCGAATGGAGCGCCACGAAGAACACCCCGATCTGCAACCCGAGGACGACGCCGGCCGGCGCCACCAGGCGGACGGTGTGCAACGAGATTCGCCTGCCACCCGCGTAGAGCACCAGCCCGTAGAGCACGGCGCCGAGCAACAGGCGCCAGAAGGCGATCTGGAGGCCCGGCATGTCGAGCCTGGCGATCATCACGTTCCCGGCGGACCAGCAGATTACGGCCGCTCCTGCAGCCAGGCGTCCATGAGCACCGCGTTCAGGTGGGTCCCACGACATGGACGGAACCCTAGGTGCGCCCGGGACCAACCGGATCGGGCTGTCAGCCGGTGGATGGGATACCCTCCTGCCCTTGTCCTGTGCTGAGATGACTGCGGTTCCATGAGGGTCCTCGTTACCAACGACGACGGCATCGACTCCCCGGGGCTGCATGCCCTGGCTGGTGCGGTCGTCGAAGCCGGCTGGACACCCGTTGTCGCAAGTCCGACCATGGACTGGAGCGGGGGGTCAGCTGCAATGGGCCCGCTGGATGAGCCCGATCGGGTGGAAATCACTGCCGTCGACCTGCCCGGCCTGTCCGGGGTGTCCTCCCACGCCGTGTGCGCACCACCGGCCTTCATCGTGGCGCTGGCCGCCCTCGGCGTCTTCGGCGACCCGGTCGACCTTGTGCTTGCCGGCGTGAACCAGGGCCCGAACACCGGGTCCTCAACGCTCTACTCGGCGACCATCGGTGCCGTGCTAGCCGGAAAGCAGCGCGGCCTCTCCGGCCTGGCGCTCAGCCAGGTCGACGGACGCCGGAACGGGACACCGCAGCTCTGGCACTCGGCAACCGGGATAGCCATGCCGATGGTCTCGTGGCTGGCTGACCGAACCAGTCCGGTGTCGCTCAACGTGAACGTACCGAACCTACCGTCGGACGAGATCCTGGGGGTCCGTCAGGCGGAGTTGGCGGAGCAGAGTTCTGTACGTACCGAGATCACCGGTCGTGACGACGGCGGGGTCGGGTTCAGGCTCGTCCCGGTTACCAACGAACTCTCCCGCAACTCTGACACGGACCTGCTCAGGTCAGGGCATGCCACCGTGTCGGCAATTACCGGCCTGAGCATCGTTGAGGGTCTCACCCTGCCACTTGACCGGTGGGTCTGACGGCCCTGCTCCCGGTTGACCTACAGTGCCGGGGCGCGGGCGTAGCGTTGGGCGACCGGGCCGCACCTTGACTATGGTCTGACGCATCCAAGTTGGATCCCGGGGGAATCCGGAGGGAGAGACATGAACTTCAAACGACTGACCACCGCGCTGTTCGCAATCGTCCTGGTTGCTTCGGCGTGCGGAAGCGACAGAGGCGACACTGCCGGAGATGGCACCTGGCCAGACAAGATTGTGTTCGGCTTCGTGCCGAGCACCGAACAGGAGTTCCTCCGGGACCAGATCGCTCCGGTGATCGACATGCTGTCGACCTCACTCGGAATCGAGGTGGAGGGCATCGTGACCACGGACTACACGGGCCTCGTCACCGCCCTGGGAACGGGCAAGGCCGACCTCGGCGCGATGGGACCGTTTGGCTACGTGCTCGCCAAGCAGCAGTTCGGCAACATCGAGCCGCTGATACAGGCGATCCGTTACGGGGCTGCCACCTACCACGGGCAGTGGATGACCAACGATCCAAGCCTCTGTGACACACCCGTCAAGCCGGGTACAGCGCTCGAAAACGGTGCCGACGGCGTGTTCCAGGTCGGCGCACTCGACGCGGTTGCCCTCCAGGTCGGCGTTTACTTCGGTGATGCCGGCAAGGCCCTCGGCGAGGTCAGGGACAACGGCCCGGTCTCCCCCGGCTCATCATGCATGGCCGACCTTTCCAAGGTGAAGGGCAAGCGGGTCGCCTTCACTTCCGAGAGTTCGACATCGGGGTACATCTTCCCGGCTCTGCAGTTGATTGAAGCTGGCATTGATCCTGAGACCGACATCACGCCCATCTTCGCTGGCGGCCACGACGGAGCGGTTGCTGCCGTCTACGGGGGCGACGCCGACATCGGCCTCTCGTACGACGACGCACGGCGCGCACTCCGCAAGGAGAAGTTGGACGTGGGCGAGAAGGTGATCGTCTTCAACCTCACCGCCGAAATCCCGAACGACGTGGTTGCGGTCTCAAGCCTCCTTCCGGCTTCCCTCAAGGCGGCCATCTACGACGCACTGGCGGTCTACCTGTCCACCGATGAAGGTGTCGAGGTGATGGACACGATCGCCGGCTGGACCGACATACGACCTGCAGAGGAGTCTGACTTCGACGTGGTTCGGCAGGCTGCCGAGAGGCTCGGAATCACCGAGGGAGGCTGACGGCAACGAGTCGAATCCCGAACCCGATACGCCGGTGATTCGACTCGAAGACCTCTCGGTCACATACCCGGGGGGAGTTGAGGCTCTCCGCGGCATAGACCTGACCATTGACGATGGCGAGTTCGTCGTCGTGGTCGGGTTGTCCGGGGCCGGAAAGTCGACCCTGCTCCGTGTGCTGAACGGCCTGGTCCCTGCCACGTCAGGCTCTGTCATCGTCGAGGGAACCCAGGTGGTCGGTGCCTCACCGGCCACCCTGCGCCAGATCAGGTCGGGAATCGGAATGATCTTCCAGACCTTCAACCTGGTCAACCGCACCACCGTGTTGAACAACGTGCTCATGGGTCGCCTCTCGGTCGTGCCCGCATGGCGATCCACACTGGGCCTCTGGCCGGCCAAGGACCGGGAGGCGGCCATGGTCGCCCTGGAGCGGGTGGGCATCGTCGAAAAGGCATACGTCAGGGCGTCGAACCTCTCGGGTGGCCAGCAGCAACGGGTCGGAATCGCGCGGGCCCTCGCCCAGGAGCCGGGGCTGATGCTGGCCGACGAGCCTGTCACCGCCCTTGATCCGGTTACCAGCCGCCATGTCATGGGCGACCTCCAGAGAATCAACCGGGAACTGGGCATCACCACCGTGGTGAACCTGCACTTCCTCGACCTCGCCAGGGAGTACGGACGTCGCCTGGTTGGGTTGAGAGACGGCGAGGTGGTCTTCGACGGCGACATCGGCGATGTCAACGACGAGACGTTCCGGGACATCTACGGCCGGTCGATCACCGCTGAGGACATGCT
Source organism: Acidimicrobiia bacterium (assembly GCA_015658775.1). Taxonomy (GTDB): domain Bacteria; phylum Actinomycetota; class Acidimicrobiia; order Acidimicrobiales; family MedAcidi-G1; genus UBA3125. The sequence continues at coordinate 3,661 of DQOF01000154.1, forward strand.
GGCGATGGGAGACAACCCAGCCTCACCTCCTGTCGACTCGGAGGGTGTGTGACGCACGCTGCTGGCGGGTCGGTCCGCCCGGATCGGCCGCCCAGGCGCCCGCGGACCCTGGGGATCGCAGCCGCCGTGATCGCTTTCAGCCTCTTTGCCGCCCGGGAGGTCGGCTTCGACCCATCGACGTTCTGGGAGGTCTGGTCCAACCCCCTCTGGGAGAAGTTCTGGCCCATTCCCTGGGACTGGGTGACCGACGGTTCGAACGTGATGGGACCTCTGATCGAGACCTTCCAGATAGCGACCATCTCCACGATCCTGGGATGCAGCCTGGCCCTGCCGGTCAGCTTCGCCATGTCGTCGCTTACCACCCCCAACAGGCCCACCTACCTGGTCAGCCGGGCTGTCATGAACGTGGTCCGGGCCGTGCCCGACCTGTTCTGGGCCAAGTTGATGGTGACCGCAGTCGGCATCGGAGCATTCGCCGGCTCGTGGGCGCTCACGATCTTCTCCCTCGCTGTGATGGTCAAGCTGTTCTCCGAGACCGTCGACGGCGCCGATCCCGGCCCCCTCGAGGCAGCCAGGGCTGCCGGGGGCCGCCACACCCCTTCGGTTCGTACGGGCATGCTGCCCACAGTGTTTCCGGACTACGTGGCGCACGCCCTCTACGTGTTCGAACTCAACATCAGGGCGTCGATCGTGCTCGGCCTGGTCGGCGCCGGTGGAATCGGCCGGGTCATCGAGGCCCAGCGACAGTTCTTCCGATTCGACCGGATACTCGGAATGCTCGTGATCATCTTCGTGGTCGTCTTCGTGATCGAGCAGGCGAGCGTCGCCCTCCGGAAGCGGCTGGTCTGAGATGACAGCCACCACGCAACGGCCTACCCCACCCCGGGGGGCGAGGGAACGGCGCGGCGCCCTAGCCGTGGTGCTGGTGGTGGCAATGGTCTGGTCGCTGTCGGGGCTGGAGGTGACGCTCGATCGCCTCCTGGGGGCACCGGGTGACGCATGGGCGATCCTGCGGCAGATGGTTCCACCGGCATTCGCCAGGGTCTACGAGCGGGGAGCGGTGGGCAAGGTCTTCGAGTCGGTGTACATCGCCTGGATCGGCACCGTGATCGGTGCCGTTCTGTCCCTGCCGCTGGCCTTCATGGCCGCCCACAACGTGGCACCGGTCTGGATAAGGGTGCCGATCCGCCAGTTCTTCAATGCGATACGGGCCGTACCCGAGTTGATCCTGGCCGTGATCCTGATTCCGATCACCGGACTGGGTCCCTGGGCAGGCACCCTGGCGATCGGCATCCACTCGATAGGAACGCTCGGCAAGTGGGCCACCGAGTCGATCGAGAGCATCGACTCCGGTCCGATAGAGGCGGTCGAGTCAACCGGTGGTCGCTGGGTGAGCAGCATGCGGTGGGCGGTGTTCCCCCAGGTGATGTCGACCATCAGCTCCTACTGGCTGTTCAGGTTTGAGATAAACGTGCGGGCGTCAGCCGTGCTGGGAATGATCGGAGCCGGTGGCGTCGGCTCCGAGTTGGTCTCCCACCTGGTCTTCAGGGACTTCCCCGCCGCCAGTGCCGTGCTGGTGTTCACGATCGCCGTCGTGCTCACCATCGACACGGCCTCGGCGGCTGTCCGGCGGCGGATCATCCGCGGCGGTGTGGGAAGGCCGGACGAACCGTCACGGAGCGGAGAGGCACTCGCCGACCTGACCGGCATCAGGCTCTGACCAGAACCGACAGAGGGGGGATCTGCCATGAGCGCCTTCGTGATCGTCGACACATCGATCCGGGACCAGGAGGCCTACGAGGAGTACAAGGCCCTGGCCGGTCCCCTGGTGGAGGCATTCGGTGGCGTCTACCGCGCCCGTGGGGGTGAGCTCGACGTCCGGGAGGACGACCTCTGGGAGCCCACCCGCCTGGTCATCGTGGAGTTCCCCGACATGGACACAGCCCGGGCGTTCCTCGACTCCGAGGAGTACGCGCCGGTCGCGGAGATCCGCCACGCCAACGCCAGCTGCACGACGGTGATCGTGGACGGCGTGTAGGCAGGGTGGGAGGCCAGGACAACGCACCACCCGGCCGGGAGGCCACCTGGAGACGGCGTTGCCCTAGCCTGAACCGCCATGATCGTGGGATTCGACGTCGGCGGCACCAACGCCCGCGCCCTGCTGATCGATCCCTCGACCGGTGATGTCCTCGACTCGGCGCTGGCGTCTAGCGCAGGCGACGGTCCACACCTGGTCGCGACGCTCGCGGGTCTCGTGGACGAGATGCGGACCGGCAGCGGCCATCCGGTCGACGCCGCGGGAGTCGGAGTGGCGGGCCTCGCACATCGGTCCGGAGTGGTGCGCTACTCCCCCAACCTGCCGAACCTGGTCGAGTTCCCGATAGGCCCGGAGTTGGAGAGGGCCCTGGGCGTTCCCGTGAACGTGGGCAACGACGCCACGGCCGGGACATGGGCCGAGGCCAGGCTCGGAGCGGGACGGGGCTCGGACAATTTCGCCTTCGTGGCACTGGGCACGGGTATCGGCACCGGCTTCGTCCTGGACGGCCGACTGGTGCAGGGAGCCAGCGGGTTCGCCGGCGAGTCGGGGCACATGGTCGTCGACGCCCACGGACCCGAGCACATAACGGGACAACGGGGTCCATGGGAGTACTTCGCGTCCGGAACGGCGCTCGGGCGGATGGGACGCGAGGCCGCAGATGCGGGCAGGTTCGACCGGGGCCGTGTCCTGGCCGGCTCGGCGGAGGCGATCACGGGACACCACGTCGCCGGTGCGGCAGCGGACGGCGACCCGGGTGCGATCCTGGTCCTGGACGGGTTCTGTCGGGAGGTGGCCCGCGGTGTCGCCAACCTGGTGCTGGTCCTGGACCTCGAACGCATAGTCCTGGGTGGTGGCCTGGCCGACATCGGTGAGCCGCTGCGGTCAGGCGTCGGAACGTGGCTAGGCGAGCTCCTGGTCGGTGCCGACCACCGACCCACGGTCGAGGTGGTGCTGGCCGAACTCGGACCCGATGCGAGTGCCCTGGGCGCAGGCCTGATGGCGGCTGACCTCCTCTGAACCGGCCCGTTCCCTGAGCAGGCCGGTTCTCTGAGCAGGCCCGCCCTCGGCGGAGGTGGTCAGAGGCTGTTGCGCAGCAGGTCCACCGTGCGCTCCCAGGCGATGGCGGCGGTGGCCTCGTCATAGGTGCCGAGCGGGTTCTCCTCGTTGGCGAAGGCGTGGCCAGTGTCCTCATAGACATGGAAGGTGACGTCACCGCCCATCTCGCGCAGGGTCGTCTGCAGGTCCCTGACGGCGTCCGGCGGGAAGA
>DQOF01000122.1 GCA_015658775.1 Acidimicrobiia bacterium
CCTCCTCGACAGCACCACAGGCGGGAACCGGGCGGGCGTCCAGTCCGGGGGGTCGAACATGATGGTGCGCAAGCGCAACGGCGACCTCGAACCTGTCGACCTGAACAAGATCGTGAGGGCGGTCGAACGCTGCGCCGAGGGCCTGCCCGGCGTCGACCCGATGCGCATCGCCACACGCACCATCTCCGGCCTCTGCGACGGCGCCACCACCGAGGAACTCGACGAGCTGTCCATCCGCACGGCGGCGGCATTCATAGTCGAGGAGCCCAACTACTCCAGGCTGGCGGCGCGGCTGCTGGCGACCGTCATCGACAAGGAGGTCCGAAACCAGGACATCCACTCCTTCTCGCAGTCGGTCGCAGCCGGGCACGAGCTGGGAATCATCGGTGACGAGGTGGCCGACTTCGTGACCGCCAACGCGCGCAAGTTGAACGACACGGTCGAACACGACCTCGACCGGCTCTTCGAGTTCTTCGGCCTCCGCACCGTCTACGACCGCTACCTGCTGCGCCACCCCGACGACCGCAAGGTCGTCGAGACGCCCCAGTACTTCTTCCTGCGCGTGGCGTGCGGCCTCTCCACCTGCCCCGACGAGGCCATCCGCTTCTACCGGCTCATGTCGTCGCTGCAGTACCTGCCGTCCAGCCCGACGCTGTTCAACTCGGGCACGACCCACCCGCAGATGTCGAGCTGCTACCTGCTCGACTCGCCCGAGGACAGCCTCGACGGCATCTACAGGCGCTACACCGACATCGCCCGGCTCTCCAAGTTCGCAGGGGGCATAGGCGTGGCATGGCACCGGGTGCGGGCCCGGGGCTCGCTCATCCGGGGCACCAACGGGCTCTCCAACGGCATCATCCCCTGGCTCAAGACCCTCGACAGTTCTGTCGCAGCGGTCAACCAGGGCGGGCGCCGCAAGGGGGCCGCCTGCGTCTACCTCGAGACGTGGCACTCCGACATCGAGGACTTCCTGGACCTCAAGGAGAACACCGGCGACCACCAGCGCCGCACCCACAACCTGAACCTGGCCAACTGGATCCCCGACCTCTTCATGGAGAGGCTCGAGAAGGACTGGGTGTGGTCGCTGTTCGACCCCAAGCAGGTCCCCCACCTGACCGACCTCTTCGGCGAGGAGTTCCGCTCCGCATACCTGAAGGCAGAGGAGGACGGCCTCTACGTCCGACAGGTGCCCGCACGCGAGCTCTACAGCCGCATGATGCGCACCCTGGCCCAGACCGGCAACGGCTGGATGACCTTCAAGGACGCCTCGAACGCCAAGTGCAACCAGACCGGGTCGGAGGGCCGGGTCGTCCACCTCTCCAACCTCTGCACGGAGATAATCGAGGTCACCGACCAGGACGAGACCGCCGTGTGCAACCTGGGCTCGGTCAACCTCGGCTCCCTCGTGGTCGACGGTGTGTTCGACTTCGACCGCCTGGGTGAGGTGGTCCGGACCGCCGTGCCCTTCCTGGACCGGGTCATCGACATCAACTTCTACCCGACGCCCGAGGCCGCGACCTCCAACTCGGCATGGCGGCCGGTCGGGATGGGCATGATGGGCCTCCAGGACGTGTTCTTCAATCTGGGCCTTCCCTTCGACCACGACGAGGCGAGGCTCCTGTCGGCGCGCATCTCCGAGGAGATCTACTTCAACGCCCTGTGGGCCTCGACCGAGTTGGCCGAGCAGGCAGGGCCCCATCCCAACTTCGACCTGACCCGGGCGGCATCAGGCGACCTGCAGTTCGACCTGTGGGGCGTGACCCCCACCGATACCGAGCGGTGGTCGGCGCTCCGGGCCCGCATCAGCGAACACGGCCTGCGCAACTCCCTGCTCGTCGCCATCGCCCCTACCGCCACCATCGCCTCGATCGCAGGCTGCTACGAGTGCATCGAGCCCCAGGTGTCGAACATGTTCAAGCGCGAGACCCTCTCGGGGGAGTTCCTCCAGATCAACCGCTACCTGGTGCGCGAACTCCAGGCACGCAAGCTCTGGGACGAGGCGACCACAAACGCCGTCAAGCAGGCCGAGGGCTCGATCCAGGGCATCGCCTACATACCAGATGACCTGAAGGCGGTCTACCGCACCGCCTGGGAGATCCCCATGCGCTCCCTCATCGACATGGCCGCCGACCGGGGCGCCTACATAGACCAGAGCCAGTCGCTGAACCTGTTCATGGAGTCGCCCACCATCGGCAAGCTGAGCTCCATGTACCTGCACGCCTGGAAGTCGGGCCTCAAGACCACTTACTACCTGCGGTCCCGCCCTGCCACCCGCATCAACAAGACGACCGCCACAGGGCCGGAGTCGGGACCGGGATCGAGGGTCGACGAGACGGTCGAACCTACCAGCGCGTTCAGCGAGGCCGAGGCGCTGGCCTGCTCGCTCGAGAACCCGGATTCGTGCGAGGCCTGCAACTGATGGCGCTGGCAGACAGCGCAGTCGACCGCCTGGCAGCAGACAACCGGGGCGCTATGCCGGCGGCCACTCGGGGCAACATCCTGGACCCGGGATTCGACCTGACGCTGCGACCCATGCGGTATCCGGTCTTCTACGAGATGTACCGCGACGCCATCAAGAACACCTGGACAGTCGACGAGATCGACTTCTCGGACGACCTGGTCGACCTGGACCGCAAGTTGCTCCCCCCCGAGAAGCACCTGGTCAACAGGCTGGTGGCGTTCTTCGCCACCGGAGACTCGATCGTCTCCAACAACCTGGTCCTGAACCTCTACCAGCACATCAACGCCCCCGAAGCCCGGATGTACCTGTCCAGGCAACTCTACGAAGAGGCCCTGCATGTCCAGTTCTACCTGACGCTCCTCGACAACTACATCCCCGACCTAGCCGAGCGGGAAGCAGCGTTCGCCGCGATCCACAACATCCCGTCCATCAGGGCAAAGGGCGACTTCTGCTTCAAGTGGATGGACTCGGTGAACGACCTCGACAGGCTGGACACCGACGAGAAGCGCAAGACGTTCCTCCTGAACCTGATCTGCTTCGCCGCATGCATCGAGGGGCTCTTCTTCTTCGCAGCCTTCGCCTACGTGTACTTCCTGCGCTCCAAGGGCTACCTGAACGGCCTGGCAGCGGGAACCAACTGGGTATTCCGCGACGAGAGCTGCCACATGAACTTCGCGTTCGAGGTGGTCAACACGGTCAGGGCCGAACAGCCCGAACTGTTCGACGACGACCTCCGCAGCCGCATAGAGACCATGATCGACGAGGCGGTGGAATGCGAGTACAGGTTCGCCGAGGACCTGCTCGGCCAGGGCGTTCCGGGCATGTCGACCGCCGACACCCGCACGTACCTCGAGTTCGTGGCCGACCAGCGGCTGGTGCAACTGGGGCTGCCGAAGCGCTACGGCTCGAGGAACCCGTTCGGGTTCATGGAACTCCAGGACGTCCAGGAACTCACCAACTTCTTCGAGCGCACCGTGGCGGCCTACCAGGTCGGTGTCGAGGGCAACGTGGCCTTCGACGAGGACTTCTAGGAACCTTCCCCATCGGGCGCGTCGTCCTGCACGTCGCCCGGTCCGCCACCACGCCGGCGTAGGGCCAACGCCGCTGCGCCTGCAGCCACGACCGCCACCACGCCTATGCCTACTCCTACTCCTACTCCACTCCCGCCACCGCCGGCATCAGCGGGTGTGGCTGCCTTCTCTGCGGCCCGGGCGAGGGTGGTCGTGGGTGCCGCCGTGGTCGTGGGTGCCGCCGTGGTCGTGGGCGGCGGTACGTAGGTGCCGCGGAACGGTCCCGTCACCTCGTAGGTGACACCGACCGTCAGGCCCTCCGGGGCGTCACCCCAGTCGATCGTCGGGATGATGTCGCGGGTGAGGCGGTTTCCGGGGCCTCTCTGGGAACTGAAGTAGAGGCGCTCGCGCCTGGGGTCGAAGCAGGGTCCTGTGATCTCCGACGGATCGTGGGCGGGATCGGCTATCCGGCAGAACGGCGCCACCTCGCCCTCGGTGCTTATGACGACAACCTCCATGTTGCCGCCGTCCTCGGCGACGAAAAGGTCGCCGGAGCCCGCGTCGACGGTGATGTTGTCGACACCGGTAAGGGGCTGCCGGTCGCCCGAACCGTCCCAGATCAACTCGTACCGCTGGTTGCGCAGGTCGATGCCGTGCACACGGTTGTCGGTCTTGGTCGTGAACCACACCCACCCCTCGTGGTACCAGATGCCCTCGCCCCCGGGGGTGATGAACGCACCGGGCACCTGGTCGCGGGTCTTGGCGCTCTCGCCGGACGGGTCGGCGACCTCACCCCACGTGACGGCGCCGTCGTCAGCCACGATCATGGCATCCAGGCGACCGGCGGAGAGGTCCGGATAGGCGTCGGGCGTGTACCGGTAGAGCAGCCCGGACCGGTGGTCCTGGGTCAGGTAGAGCATCCCGTCCACCGGGTCGACGGCGACGGCCTCATGGGCCCAGCGGCCCATCGCCTCATGGGCGACCGCCGGGTTGCGGCCCGACGGGTCGCACTCCCAGACAAGGCCCTGCTCGGCGATGAAGTCCTCCTCACACGACAGCCACGTGCCCCACGGCGTGGGACCGCCGGCGCAGTTGGAGTGGCTGCCCTCCAGGATGCGGTACGCGTCCAGGATCTCCCCGTCGGTGTCGAAGTGGATCGCCGAGACGCCACCGAGGCTCTGCCCGGGCGTGAGGAAGCTGAACACCTCGCTGTTGCACACGTAGTACCAGCCCCCGTCGCCGTCCGGGAAGGTGGCGGCACCGTCGGGGAAGAGATGCCATTCGTAGCCCGTGTCCCCGACCGGGTCACCGCTGATCGCCACCACCCGTGACGTGAAGCCCTCGGGAAGCACCAGACCGTTCGAGTCCGGCGACCTGCCTTCGATCGAGCCGTAGGGACCCCCACCCGGAGCCGCCGCGGCGCCTGCGACCATGTCGGTCGTGGCGAGCACTCCAGCACCGACGGTTGCCACTAGGCCACTGCGCAGAAAGGTGCGTCGCTCCATGGAATCCGTTCCCCCACTGTCGGAATGGCCGAATCTAGGACGTCGCCGCAGAACCGTCAAAGTCGCTGCCGGACCGGACCCACCTCAGCCGGAGCCGTCGAACGCACCCAGCAGCCTGTCGGCGGCGTCGGTCGGGGTCATCTCGGCCTCCCTGACGCCGTGTTCCACCTCGGCGAGCAGCCGTTGCACGGACGGGTCCTCCCTGAGGGTGGCCAGCAGGCGGTCCTCGACCATCGCCCACATCCAGGAGAGCTTCTGGTCGCGGCGTCGTTCTTCCCACTCCCCGGTTGCCGTCTGGGCCTCCCGGTGCGACTCGATGAGCTGCCACAGTTCCAGGAGGCCTTCGCCGGTCCTGGCACTGCAGGTGAGCACGGGCGGGGTCCACGACGGGCTCGTCGGACGGGTGAGGCGGAGGGCAGACGAGTAGTCGCGTGCTGCGGCCTTGGCGTCTGCAGCGCTGTCACCGTCGTCCTTGTTGACGACAATCATGTCGGCCAGTTCCAGCACACCCTTCTTGATTCCCTGGATCTCGTCTCCGGCACCCGGCAGCATGAGCACCAGGAAGAAGTCGACCATGCCCGCCACCGCGGTCTCGGACTGGCCGATTCCGACGGTCTCGACCAGCACCACGTCGAAGCCGGCCGCCTCGAGCAGCACGATCGTCTCGTTGGTCGAGCGGGTCACCCCGCCCAACGTCCCCGAACTGGGCGACGGTCGGACGAAGGCCGCTGGATCGTTGGCCAGGCGCTGCATGCGGGTCTTGTCGCCGAGGATGCTGCCACCGGTGACGCTGCTGCTGGGGTCGACGGCCAGGACGGCCACCCGGTGCCCCGCAGAGGTCAGGTGTGTGCCCAGGGCCTCGATGAAGGTGCTCTTGCCCACTCCGGGCACGCCAGTGATGCCGACCCGGTGGGCACCACCGGATCGTGGCGCCAGCGCTGCCAGGAGGGCCCGGGCGTCGGCCCTGTGGTCGGCCCGGCTGGACTCGACAAGGGTGATCGCCCGTCCGATCGCAGCGCGGTCGCCTGCCAGGACCCCCTCCAGGAGGTCGTCGTTCGGGCCTTCGGCCACCCGGCTCACCGCAGCGCGTCGAGCAACTCGACCGCCGCCTCGGCTATGACGGTCCCCGGCGGGAAGATGGCAGCGGCCCCGGCAGCCAGCAGGGCCTCGTGGTCCTGCTGCGGGATCACGCCTCCCACGACTACCACCATGTCGTCGCGGCCGAGCGCCGAGAGCTCCCGCCGCAACTCGGGCACGAGCGTCAGGTGGCCGGCGGCCAGGGAGCTGACCCCGACCATGTGCACGTCGTTCTCGACGGCCTGGCGGGCCACCTCGGCAGGCGTCGAGAAGAGGGGTCCGATGTCCACGTCGAAGCCCAGGTCGGCGAACGCCGTGGCGATCACCTTCTGGCCGCGGTCGTGGCCGTCCTGGCCGACCTTGGCGACGAGAATCCGCGGGCGGCGACCGTGATCAGCCTCGAAGGCCTCGACCCGGGCGCGTGCCGTGGCTACCTGGCCGCCGTCGCCGACCTCGCTGATGAAGACGCCAGAGATGGTGTTCACCTCCGCTGTGTGCCGCCCGAAGACCTTCTCCAGGGCATCGCTGATCTCGCCGACGGTAGCCCGGGCGCGTGCGGCGTCGATGGCTGCGGCCAACATGTTCCCATCACCGCCGGCAGCGCAGGCCGTGAGGGCGTCCAGGGCCGACCGGCACGATTCATCGTCCCGCTCGGCGCGCAACCGTTCCAGCTTCCCGACCTGGTCGGCCCTGACCTGGGCGTTGTCGACCCTGAGTACCTCTACGACCGGCTCGACGTCGGGGCGGTACCTGTTGACACCCACCACGGTCTGGCGACCCGAATCGATCCGGGCCTGGGTCCGGGCAGCGGCCTCCTCGATGCGCAGCTTGGGGATGCCGGCCTCTATGGCACGTCTCATGCCGCCGCTCTCCTCCACCTCGGCAAGGTGCTTCATCGCCCGTCCTGCAAGATCGGCCGTGAGCCTCTCAACATGGAAGCTGCCGCCCCATGGGTCGATGACCCGGCAGGTCCCGCTCTCCTGCTGCAGGAAGATCTGGGTGTTGCGGGCGATTCGTGCCGATGCGTCCGTCGGCAGCGCCAGGGCCTCGTCCAGTGCGTTGGTGTGCAGGGACTGTGTGCCTCCCTGCGTCGCCGCCATGGCCTCGATGCAGGTGCGGACCACGTTGTTGTGGACATCCCGGGCGGCGAGGCTCCAACCCGAGGTCTGGCTGTGGGTCCGCAGGGAGAGCGACCGTGGATCGGCCGGGGAGAACTGCGCCATGAGCCTGGACCAGAGCAGACGGGCTGCACGCAGCTTGGCCACCTCCATGAAGAAGTTCATCCCGATCCCCCAGAAGAAGCTGAGGCGCGGGGCGAAGGCATCCACGTCCAACCCGGCGGCGATGGCGGCGCGCACGTACTCGATTCCGTCGGCCAGCGTGTACGCCAACTCCAGGTCGGCCGTGGCACCGGCCTCCTGCATGTGGTAGCCGGAGATCGAGATGCCGTTGAAGCGGGGCATCTCGGAACTGGTGTGGGCCAGGATGTCAGAGACGATCCGCATCGATGGCGAGGGCGGGTAGATGTAGGTGTTGCGGACCATGAACTCCTTGAGCACGTCGTTCTGGATGGTCCCGGTCAGGAGCCGCTGGGGCACGCCCTGCTCCTCGGCGGCAACCACGTAGAGGGCCAGGATCGGCAGGACCGCACCGTTCATCGTCATGGACACGCTCATGTCGGAGAGCGGGATTCCGTCGAACAGGGTCCGCATGTCGAGGATGGAGTCGATCGCCACGCCCGCCATGCCGACGTCACCGGAAACACGCGGATGGTCGCTGTCATAGCCCCGGTGGGTCGGCAGGTCGAATGCCACCGACAGGCCCTTCTGCCCGGCGGCCAGGTTCCGCCTGTAGAAGGCGTTGCTCTCCTCGGCGGTCGAGAACCCGGCGTACTGGCGGATTGTCCACGGCCGGCTGGCGTACATGGTCGGATACGGGCCACGCAGGAACGGCGCCAGCCCCGGCCAGGTGTCGACGAAGTCCAGGCCGTCGCGGTCGGCTGCAGTGGAGAGCGGGCGGACCTGGATCTGCTCCGGAGTGTTCCAGACGAGGTCGCCCGCATCCCGACCCGTCTCGGACCGGAGCAGGTCCTCCCAGTCGGCGGGGTCGGACGCGCCGGCCGTCCCGAGGTCGATGCCGGTGAAGTCGGGGATCGTCATGGGGCCGACCTCGCCAGGCCAAGCACGTCGAGGGCGCGGCCGAGCACGCCGAGCACGTCGATCCCGGGATGCAGGACCTCGTCGATGCCGGCGATACCGCCGTCCCGCCCGACCCAGTACACCCGGTCGACACCCGCGGCCCTCAGGGCCGCCGCAGCCTCACCGGTCTCGCCGGCCTCGTCGGCTGAGGGGTCATCCGACCCGCACACCACCGCGAGGCGACACCCGCTGTCCGCGACGACCCCCGTGGCCGAGGCGACGGAACCTCCACCGTCCAGCACCCTGATGCCGCCCACCTCGAACAGGTTCACCACGAAGGCGGCCCGCTCTGCGTGTCCGACGACCGGCCCGAGGGCGACCAGCACGACTGTGGGCTCGACGTCAGAAGCCTCGGCGGCGTCGCGGAGGGCCTCGAACGGTTCGGCCAGCCGTCGCAACGGCAGTGGACCGCCGGGCGAAGGCGCACAAGGCGACCGGACAAGCGCGACCTCGTCAATGTCGGGGAACTCGGAGACCCCGGTGAGCGCCTCGCCACGCGTGGCCAACCGGAGCAGGCGGGCAGACCAGGCGGCGTCGACTTCGGCGGTCATCCGCCCTCCGGCTAGAGCGGCTGCCATGCCGCCGTCCGCCTCCAGTGACCTGAACCTCTCCCAGGCGGCCTCGGCCAGGCGCTCAGTCAGGTCCTCGACATACCAGGAGCCTCCGGCCGGATCGATCACCCGTGCCAGGCCGCTCTCCTCCTGCAGGAGCAACTGGGTGTTCCGGGCGATGCGGCGGCCGAAGGCGTCGGGTCTGCCGACGGCGCTGTCGAAGGGGTGCACGACCACCGAGTCGGCACCCGCCACACCGGCGGCGAAGCCGGCCACGGTGGTACGCAGCATGTTCACCCAGGGGTCGCGGCGACTCGTCATCGCCGCCGACGTGACAGCCCTCTGGACCTGGGCCCTCTCCGAGGGTGCTGCGCCGCTGGCCCCTGCGACGCGATCCCAGCAGCGGCGGGCGGCGCGGAACTTGGCGATGGTCAGGAACTGGTCGGCGGTCGCCGAGTAGGTGAACGCCATGGTGCCCAGCGCATCCGACAGGGAGAGGCCCCCGTCGGTGAGCGCACGCAGGTAGGCCACACCGGTGGCCAGCGAGCACGCCAACTCCCAGGCCTCGCCGGCTCCGGCATCTGCGTACGGCGTCGAGTCCACCGAGACGGCACGCACTCCATCGGCTCCCACGACCCTCCGGGCGATCGCCGCGAGCGAG
>DQOF01000034.1 GCA_015658775.1 Acidimicrobiia bacterium
GGATGTCGGACCGGTACAGGTTCGAGGCGTCCCGATCACGTCGGTCGACCCGCTGGCGGTCGAGGGGCGTGGCCCTGCAGCGTCACTAGGTGGGTTCGGCGGCAACGCCTACCGGGGACTCAGTTCATCAGCCGCCTGGTCGACAAACTGCCCCCGAACAGCGTGACGCTCAACGCCAAGGTCTCAGCGGTGCGCAACCTCCCGGACAACGAAGGGGTGGAGGTCGAATACACCGATCATTCGGGCCAGCACACGGTGCGAGCCGATGCGGCGATCACCGCAGTGCCGCACCCCGTCATCTCCCGGATCGTGCCCGATCTGCCTGCCGACCGGCGCGCGGCTCTATCAAACTTGGACTTCGCACGGATGATCCGGCACAACGCCCAGTATTCCGAACGAGTGTGGGAGACCAAGCATGGATTCGACGGATCAGGGGTGTACACCGATCAGACCGCGACGTGGATCACGAACTCGCCGCCCGGTGACTTCGAATCGGGCGTGCTGGCTGCCTACATCAACGAGCCCGCGGCTACTGACCTGTGGACCGGCCCGGTCGATGACTTCGTGCCGCACTTTTTGATGGATGACGGGCCGGGCCGGGCGGTCACCGAAAGGCTCCATCAGGAACTGACGCCCATCTGGCCCGGGTTGGACCCTGTGCTGAACGAGGCCCGTGTGTGGCAGGTCCCCTACTACGGACCCGTCTATCCGCCACGCTACGTTCTCGATGGGTCGTACGCGCTGAATCGAGAACCGTTCGGGCGCATCCACTTCGGTGGCGATTGGGTCTATGGCTTTGGGGCAAACGACGCCGTGCGCCGCGGGCGAGATGTGGTAGACGCACTGAGGCCGTGAGGCCAATCGGTCTGGCGGGGGGACCGGCTGAAGCCGGGTCGACCCGGGGGTTACCGCAGGGCGTCGGCCACGGTGTCGATGATGCGGCCCACCTCGTCGTCGGTGATGACCAGCGGCGGGCAGATGGCCAGGGCGGTGCCGATAGGTCGGACGATCACGCCGTTGGCGAGGATCTCGTTGCGCACCGGTATGGAGTCACGGCCCAACTCCGCGGCGTAGACGGCACCGGTGCCGCGCCACGACTCGATGAGGCCGTCGCCCTGCAGGGCCGTGAGGCCGTCCCGTATGCGCTCGCCGACGTGGTCGGCGCGCTCGACCAGGCTCTCGGCCTCGATCAGCTCAATGTTGGCGATGCCGGCTGCGCAGGCCGCCGGATGGCCCGAGTACGTGTAGCCGTGGCGCAGCAGGAAGCCGGGCTCGGACATCTCCTCGACCAGCGCCCGGGACACGATCACACCCGAGAGCGGCTGGTAGCCGGAGGTGACGCCCTTGGCGAAGGTCATGAGATCGGGTGTGACACCGAAGGCCTGGGCGCCGAACCAGTGGCCGGTGCGCCCGAAACCGCAGATCACCTCGTCGAAGATGAGCAGGGCGCCGTTGTCGTCGCAGAGGCGGCGCAGGCCCTCCAGGTAGCCGTCGACGGGGGGGTGCACGCCTCCGGCGCCCTGTACCGGCTCGGTCAGCACGGCGGCGATCCGGTCACCGTGTTCGGCGAACAACGAGGCAGCTGCCTCGAGGTCGTCGTGTGGTACCTCCAGGAAGTGGGGGACGAGGTCGCCCCAGCCCTCCCGGTTGGGGGCGATCCCCTGGGCCGACGTGCCACCGAAGTTGGTGCCGTGGTAGCCGTTGGTGCGCTTCACCACGATCTGGCGGTCTGCCTCGCCCCGCCGCTGCATGGTCAACCGGGCGATCTTGAGGGCGGTGTCGACGGCCTCCGAACCGGAGCAGCTGAGGAACACCCGGCCGTCGGGGTGGGGTGACCGCTCGGCGATCATGTCGGCCACCTGCGCAGCCGGCCCGTTGGTGAACGGGTCGAAGACGTTGTAGGCGACCATCTGGCGCATCTGGGCCGTGACGGCGTCGATGATCCGGGTCTGTCCGTAGCCGACCTGGCAGTACCAGAGGCTTGCCAGGCCGTCGACATAGTCCCGGCCGGTGTCGTCCCAGACGATGGAACCCTCGCCCCTGACCATGTTCACGAAGTCGGACTCGGGCTTCGCCACCGGGGCGAAGGGGTGCAACAGGGCGTTGGTCATTCGAAGAGCCTCCTGATCAGGCCGAAGGGTACGCCGGGCCGCACGAGTTGGCGATCCGGGGGACGGGTGAGCACGGCACCGACCACCAGGAGGGCGGCCATGACCACGGCGGTGGCGATCCAGACCGTCAGGTCGTCGGTGGCCCCGTAGAGGGCGGCGAACGCGATGGCGGCGACGGCGCCCGAGGCTAGTTCAACGGCGCCCATGAGGCCCTGCGCCGATGCCTGGCGCTCCTCGGTGACCGCAGCCGCGACCAACATCGGCGAGGATGGGAAGCCGAAGCCCTCGATGACAGACGTGAGCATGGTCACGACGAGGAGCCAGATCACGCCCGGCACGATGCCGTAGAAGACGATTGCGAGGCTGAGCACCGACAGGCTGCCGATCGCCCATCGGCGGGCACCGTAGCGCTGGGCCAGGACGCCGCCCCACGGGGAGAGGAGCGGAATCGGCAGGGCAGCGAGCGTGAGTCCGATGCCAATGACCATGCTCGAGGCGCCACGAGTGTCGAGTTCGAGAATCCAGATCGACTCCATGGCGCCGATGAAGACGAAGTATGCGGCAACGATGAAGAAGGCGCCGACGAGGCGACGAATCCTGAAGAGGCCCCGAAATCCCAGGCCCTCGGTGTCCTTTACGCCCGTGTCGGGTTGCGCCCGGAACGACATGGGAAGCAGCAGGACGAGTAGCCCGGCAAACGCCCAAAAGGTCAGCCGGAAGCCGCCCAGGCCGTTGAGAACGGCGGCCAGGAGCGGGCCGACGACGAAGCCGCCGACGTCCCAGGCGCCGAGTCGGCCCATGTTACGACCCAGGTTGTCGGGGTCGGCCACGATGACAGTGCGTCGGGCACCCGGCCCGGCGGTCCCAAGTGAGAAGCCAAACACGATGCGTCCGACGACGAAGTGCCACAACTGGTCGCCGACGGCCAGCAGGCCCAAGCCGCAAATTCCCAGAGCGATCCCGGCCTGCAACAGTCTCGGCGCCTTCCCCCGGTCGGCATGTGGGGCCATCACCAGGGTCGCGATGAACGCGGCACCGAAGCCGGATCCGATGGCCAGGCCGATACCTGCCTCCGAGAAGCCGAGTTCGTTGCGCAGTTCGGCCAGCATCGTCATGATCGACGCCAGGCCCGCCGACATCCCACCGAGGACCAGGAAGTACGGGAGAAGCCTCGGTCCGCCGTCGGCCGCCAACGGTGCGGTGTCAGCCTCGGATCTGGACACCGGGGAGCACGCAGAGCAGGTTGGCGCCGACGAGGCTGGTCATCCCGCTGGTGTCGTAGATGGGGGCGATCTCGACCACATCGCAACCGACCAGGTCGAGCCCCCGGCAGCCCCGGATGACCTCCAGGGCCTGGGGCATGGTGAGGCCACC
>DQOF01000091.1 GCA_015658775.1 Acidimicrobiia bacterium
ATCCCTTACGGTGGATGAAATGCGCACCGGTGTGTTCCTGTTTGGCGGGGTGGAGATGGACGATGCGGGTGCTGGTCCTCCTGCGGCGACCGATCGACGCTACGGCAAGGAAGCGATCTGGGAGACCACAGAACGGATTATCGACACGGCCGTCCTGTGTGAGGCCCTCGGCTACGACTCCTACTGGCTTGCCGAGCACCACTTCCAGTACGAGGGCTACGAGGTCGTGCCGAACGGCATCCTTCTCGGAGCGGTGATAGCCGAGCGCACCGAGAGCCTCAGGATCGGCACGGCGTTCAACATCGTTCCGCAGTGGCATCCCCTACGGCTGGCCGAGGACTTTGCCACCCTGCACAACATCTCCGGCGGACGTGCGATCCTCGGGGTGGGAAGGGGCACGGTGCCGCGGGAGGCCGAGGTGCTGGGAACGAAGATCGGCAGTTTCGACAACCCCGACAAGGCGGGGTCAGACAGGTCTAACCGACGCCAGTTCGACGAAGCCATGCAGGTGATCAGCCTGGCGCTCAACGAGGAGCGGTTCTCGTTCCACGGTGAGGTCTACGACTTCCCGCCTCCGGGCATTCCCGACAGGGGAGGGTTCGTGGAAGAGCTCACGCTCGTACCGCGGCCGCTCTACCCGTTCGAGATCTGGCAGGCGATCACCTCGCCTCCGACCCTTGAACAGGTACCCCGTTCGGGCTGGGGTGGCGTGTTCTGGAACAACCACTGGACCTTCACGAAGCGGAACTGGGACCGGTTCGATGAGGTCTGGGAGGAGTGCCACGGGCAAGCCCTGGCCCGTGGAGAAAAGCGGATGCTGGTGCGCTGCGTACACGTGGCCGACACCTATGAGCAGGCGATCGAGGAGGTCCGTCCCGGCCACGACGAGATGTGGAAGTTCCTCGGCCCCTACGGCTGGAGCAAGGGTTACATGGGACAGGACGGGAAGCCGGCCGCCCCCGGCCTGATTCCGGAACTTGAGGAGTCGATTGACCAGAAGATCTGGTTGGTCGGAACGGCCGACGATGTGGGGGAGCAGATAGAGTGGTACAGGGAACTGCTGGGGCTCGAGAACCTGCTGCTTTTCCCGATGATGCCCGGCGACTCATACGACGCTGCGGGAGACCAACTGAACCGACTGGCCACCGACGTCCTTCCCCGATTCTCCTGATCACCCGGGGCCGGACCCGACTACGGGTGTGAGCGTGACGGACGCAGAGGTGATCGTTGTCGGTGGTGGCCACAACGGCCTCATCTGTGGTGCATACCTGTCCCGTGCGGGCGTTGACACGCTGCTGCTGGAGTCCCGTACGGACGTGGGTGGGTGCACGTCGACGGTCTCGGACCTTGGTGCGCGCTTCAACATCTGCCACTGTGACCACACCCTGATCAGGGCAATGCCGATAGCCGATGAGCTGGCCCTTTCCGACCATGGCCTTCAATACGTGGAGCCGCAGGCAGGTGCCATCTTCGCCTTCCATGACGGTGGTGAACCGTGGGTGGTCTTCCCCGACCCGGAACAGACCCTCGACGGTCTGGCTGTCGCCTACCCGGACCAGGTGGACGCCTACCGGAGGTATCTCGCCGATGCCTTTCCGGTGGCTGAGTTGGTCGTCGAGATGGCCAGGACCGTTCCGTCTGCACGCCGGTTCGCGCGGGTCGCCTTCCGTCGTCGGGCCGCCGGCCTGGGACGCCTCCTGGACTGGTCCCGGCGAAGTGCCGCCGACGTGCTCGGCGGGTACTTCGACGACTGGCACCTCACGATGCCGGCGGTCACCGTCGGTCCCACGGTCTGGGGTCTGCCCCCTGATGCTCCCGGGACCGGCCTCGCTGCCATCAACTACGCCAGCCGGCACCTGGTGCGCAGCGGAAGGCCTGTTGGGGGCAGCGGTGCCCTTACCGACTGCCTGCGAGCCGCGATGGTCTTCGCTGGTGGAAGGGTCCGCTGCGGCTCCAGGGTCGAGAGGCTGGTCCTGGACGGTGGAAGGGTGACCGGGGTGAGGCTCGCCGACGGGACCTTCCTCTCAGCCGGCGTGGTCGTGGCAGCGTGCGATCCGGCACGTGTGTTCGTGGACTGGCTAGGAGACCCACCCCCGGCCGCCCGACGCTGTGTGGAACGGTGGCGCGGGATGCCGGTACCCGAGGGCTACGAGTCGAAGGTGGACGCCGTCCTTGCGGGACGGCCCACGTTCGCGGGGGGAGGCGGGCTGGCTGAACGCCACCCGGGCCTGGACCCGTTTGGCCAGTCCATGTACGTGTCGCCTTCCCCCGAGCAACTCGCATCCGCGCACAACGCCAGGGCAGGTGGCGCTGTCGCTGAACGCCCCACGATTATGTTCGACATTCCGTCGGTGTCCGATCCGACGATGGCTCCCGGTACGGGGCGGCACGTGCTCAGCCTGGAGGTCCTGTTCACCCCCTATTCCCTCGTTGGAGGATGGGAAGGTTCGGCTGAACCCGGACGCTGGCTGGAACTGTGGTCGTCGATGATGGAGCCCGGTGCCCTGGACCTGGTCGAGTCGTGGCGGGTGATGACCCCGGAACGCTATGAGAACGAGTTTGTCATGCACAGGGGATACACGCCCTCGTATGGCGCCTCGCCCCTGGCTGCGTTCATCGGTCGGCCCCGTGAGACGACCAGGTACCGCACGCCCATAAAGGGCCTGTACCTGTCGGGCGCCGGGACCTTTCCAGGGGCGGGGGTCATCGGTGTGGCGGGGCGCAACGCCGCGGACGTGGTCCACCGCGACGTTCGGGGAAGTTCCCTGGTCTGATGACGGACCGGAGGTTCCGGGTGGAACGTGGTGCCACACTCCCGCTGAGCGTCAACCTCATGCCCGATGCCCCGGTTCCAGATGTCGTCGACCTGGCATGTCTTGCCGAACGACTCGGCTACCGCCGGTGCTGGGTGTACGACGAGGGCCTGGTCACCCGGGACGTGTACGTGACGCTGGCCGCCATCGCCTTGGCTACCGACCACATCCAGTTGGGCCCCGGTATCACCAACCCGTACGTACGCCACCCGGGGGTCACGGCCACAGCCATTGCCACCCTCGACGAGTTGAGCGCCGGAAGGGCCTTTGTGGGAATCGGTGCAGGGGGCGGGTTGACCCTCGATCCTCTAGGCATCAGTCGGGATCGTCCCCTCACGGCTGTAAGGGAGATGGTGGCTGCACTCCGGGACCTGTTCGATGGCACGACGGTAGATCTGGACGGTGCGGTCTCGTCGTTCAGGTCGGCGTCTCTGGGGTTCGGAAGGTCTGGGATCGAGATAATCCTGGCAGGGCGTGGCCCACGCATGACGAGCCTCGGCGGTGAGGTGGCCGACGGCTTCTACCTCAGTTACGTGCACCGGGACCTGATAGGAGATCACGTGGCCTCGTTGCGGGCGGCCGCCCGGAGACGGGGTGGACCGTTCGTGATCGTCTATTCGACCATGGTCGTGACCTCCGATTCTGAGATGCGTGAGGCCCGGGCCGCCCTCAGTTTCAGGCTCGTGGACTCCCCGCGGGAGGTGAAGGCGATGATCGGCATGACCGAGTCTGACACTGCGACAATCCGGGAGGCCCTGATTCGTGGCGGCCCGACCGTGGCGGCAGAGCACGTCTGCGAGGAGTGGGTACCCCATTTCACGGTGGTCGGATCTGCGGCTGAGGCGGGTGCCGAGTTGAGGGACCTGTTGAGCGGGCACGGGATCGACGAGTTCCAACTCCCGTTGTCGCGGGTGGATGGTGCCGACGAGCTGATCCAGAGGACTGCAGAGGCATTCCAGTCCGGGTGAGATGCCCCTGGTGGTTCAGGCCGTGTACTTGGTCAGATCCACGGGCGCGTAGGCGACACGCTCTCCATAGTCGCGCCGTTCCCTCTTGTAGGTGGCGTCGATGCCTACCTTCGTGCCCACCCCGCGCATGTCGGCGACGGGATCCATTTCATGGCCCTGTGCGCCGGGCGCGGTGAACACGTCGTCGTCCCAGTGGACGCGGTTTGTAAGGGCCCAGAGGAGTTCGGTTGGTTCGTGGATGTCGATGTCGCGGTCTACGACGATGACGTTGCGGATGTTGATGTGGGCGGCCATGGCCGCCATGGCGAGGTTCTTCGGGCCGCCGGGGTTGTCCCTGTCGATCTGGACAACGGCCAGGAACCCGTTGCCGTACGGAGGAATGTGGACATCGGCGGTTGGATCCAGATGGCGTACGAACCGGCGTAGAAGCGGCTCTCTCGGGAGGATGTTGCCCAGGTAGACGTGCTCGTACCAGCCGGGGATGATGGTCTGGTAGATCGGGTCATCCCGCCACGAGATCGAGGTCACCTCGAAGGTCGGGCTGTTCCACGCCTCGCCGTGGTAGCCGTGGAACTCCGCCAGGGGCCCCTCTGACTCCCTATCAGCCGGGTGCAGCAGACCCTCCACCACGATTTCGGCGGACGCCGGAATGTCGATGTCTACCGTGGTTCCCCTGCAGACCTCGATGCCCCGGCCGCGGATTGCACCGGCGATGAACAACTCGTCCACGGGCGTCTTCACACCGGCGGCGATCATCACGGCCGGATCCAGGCCGATCGCCAGCGCTATGGGGAACGGTGCGTCGGGATCGTCACGTGACTTCCAGAACGTGCCCACATCACGCCACTCGTTCACGTTGAACCCGAACCTGGTCGGACCCATCTTGAGCATGCGGTTGTAGCCGAGGTTGCCCCTACCCGACACGGGATCTTTCGCCACGGTCACGGCACCGGTGATGAAGGCTCCTCCGTCGCCCCGGCTGTGTGTGGGGATCGGCAGCTCCACGCTGGCAGTGTCATCACCTAAGGCCTGGTTTGCGTGCCATGCGGCCTGCTCGACACGAACGGGGGCGACGCCGTTCTGAGGGTCGAGCACGTGCTCCATGACGTCGATGATCTCTTCGACCCCACAGCCGAGAGCGATGGCGGTCCGACGGTGGGATGCCAGGCCACCGCAGAAGATCGGCCATTGGCTTCCGTCCACGCTTTCGAACAGCGCGGCATGCGTTCCCGACCGGGCCAGCGCGGCACCGACATCGGCCAACTCGTGTTCTATGGATACCCGACGCACTATCCGAGCCAGTTGGCCCTCGGCCTCGAGCGCGTCGATGAAACTCCGCAGGTCGGCGATCTCAGCCATTGTCAGATTCTACGCCACTGTCGTTCGGTCGGTGACCGGCGGCGGCTCAGCCGGGCCAGTGGATACGGGACTGCTGCTCGGAGGATGCAACGAGCACTCCGCGTCGGAAGACGCGGCGCGACATAGGAGCATCGGCGATCGCCGCTCGTACCGACGGCGCGTCGATGGCCACCAGATCGGCTACATCGCCGGGCTGGATGGACGACTCCGGAAGGCCCAGG
>DQOF01000201.1 GCA_015658775.1 Acidimicrobiia bacterium
ACGTAGCAGAACGGGCATGCGGTGGCGATGCGGGTGGCGCCGGTGGCCAGCAGCTCCTGCGACCGCTCGACGTTGATGTTCTTGCCTATGTCCTCTTCCATCCACATGCGCCCGCCACCCGCACCACAGCACATCCCCTTGGTCCCGCTGCGCTCGGCCTCCACGATCTCGACGCCGCCCAGGCTGCCTATGACACGGCGGGGCGCCTGGTAGACGTCGTTGTGCCTGCCGAGGTAGCACGAGTCGTGGTACACGATCCGCTCCTCCAACCTGGCGTTTGACAGGTCCAGCCTGCCCTCGTCGATCAGCCATTCGAGCAGCTGGCTGTGGTGCACGACCTCGTAGTGGCCGCCGAGCTGCGGGTACTCGTTGGCGAGGGTGTTGAAGCAGTGCGGGCACTGGGTGACGATCTTCCGGACTCCCATGCTGTTGAGCATCTCGACGTTCTGCATGGTCAGCATCTGGAAGATGTACTCGTTTCCGGAGCGCCGGGCCGGATCGCCCGTGCACATCTCGGACGGGCCCAGGATCGAGAACGACACCCCGGCCCGCTGCATCAACTGCGCCATCGCCCTCGACACCTTCTTGTTCTTGTCGTCGAACGATCCGGCGCAGCCCACCCAGTAGAGGTACTCGGCCTCGATCGGGTCGCCGCCGGCGATGACGTCGATGCCCTCGATGTCGCCGACCCAGTCGGCCCGCTCGCTCTGGGAGAGGCCCCACGGGTTGCCGGAGTTCTCCATGGAGCGGTAGGCGGAGCCCAACTCGGTCGGGAAGTCAGACTCCATGAGCGACAGGTACCGCCGCATGTCGAGGATCTTGTCCAGGATCTCGATGTTGACGGGGCAGATCTCGTCACATGCCCGGCACGTCGTGCACGCCCACAGTTCCTCGCTCGTGATCCGATCGAACATCGAGTTGGCCGGCACCGTGATCTCGGCGTCGACACCGATCGGGGGTGACACGACCGGTGATCCGGTGGCCGCCATCACCTCGCCGGCCTTGAGCACGATCTCGCGCGGGTCGAGGGGCTTGCCGGTGGCGTGGGCGGGGCAGACGCTCGTACAGCGGCCGCACATGGTGCACGAGTCGGTGTCGAGAAGCTGCTTCCAGGTGAAGTCCTCGATGACCGAGGCGCCGAAGCTCTCGAGTTCCGTCTCCATCAGGTTGGGGAGTGGCCTCATGGCGCCCTTGGGGCGGTCCTGGTCCTTCAGGTACATGTTCAGGGGCGAGGTGAACATGTGGCGGATCATGGTTATCGGTAGCAGTGCCAGGAAGGCCATGAACGACACCACGTGGGCTATCCACCATGCCTGGTGCCATCCGCCGGCGCGATCGGCAAGGCCACCGATGTCGCCGATGACCAGTGACAGGGGATAGCCGACAACCGACCAGGTCTCGGCGCCCACGCCGTGGCCACCCGACGAGGCGGCCTGCGCGGCGATACGGAACGCCTCGGCGCCGAAGCCGGTCACTCCGATGGCGAGGAACACGAGGAGGACAGCGGCGTGCTCCGGCCTGGACTTGATGCGGATCCGGTAGGGCCTGAAGCGGCGGGGGCCGTAGCGGCGCAGGATCGCCCAGGTGACGCCGGTCAGGTAGAGCACCCCGGCGATGTCGCCGACGGCCGTGTACGCCCGGTAGACGTCTCCGTGCAGGAACTTGACCGCGGTCGGCACCTGGTGGTTGATCTCGAGCACCGTGGTGACCGACAGCAGCACGAGGAACGGGAAGTAGATCAGCGAATGCATGATCCCGGCGGCGGGCTCCCTGAGAAGGGTCTTCATGTAGACGCCGGAGCGGAAGTCGCTGAGGCGGCGCTTGGCGTTGCCCCTGTTGGTGGACCTGTTGTCGGGGGCACCGCGTTGCCAGTTCCTGACCCTGTTGGCGAACAGCACGGCCCCGTAGACGATGAGGAGTGGGATGACGCTGTAGAAGGCCAACTTGACCGGGCCCGGAATGTTCCAGAACACCTCCCGGGTGATCGGCGAGTCGTCGTGGAATCCGTTGACCACGGAGGCTACGCCTGAGGCTGCCGTGAATACCGCGACGAGGACGCCGAGTCCGATGACCAGGTGGTGGGGGCGGGTTCGCTGGCGGCTCATGACAGCCGGAACCCTACCTTTTCAGGGGCTGGTGTCTGGAGGGTTGGTCTCTGGTTGCCAGACCGCTGTCACCGGTCGCCGTAGAGTCCCGGGGTCCCAGAACCGGGGTCCCAGAACCGGGGTCCCAGTACCGGGGTCTCAGTACCGGGGTTCGGCGGTGAGCATGCAGCCGCGTGAGCGCACCGTGCGCAGGACGAGGCCCGAGCCGTCCAGCCGGCGCCTGATCCGGCCCAACAGAACGTCCAGGGAGTTGTGGCTGGGCAGCCCCTCGGGCCAGCCAGCCGACGCCAACTCGGCGCGGCTCACCACTCCTCCGAACCGGTCCACGAGCGTTCCGGCCAGCCGGGCCTCTGTGGGGGCCAGGGTCGTCCACCAACTGCCGTAGCGGAGAACCCGTCCATCGTCGAGTTCCGGGGCGTCGGGTCGCTCGTCGTGCGCACGTGCCAGGAGCGTGCGCACCCGGGCGCGCACGTCACCCTCGGAGGCCGGCAGTCGGACCCAGTCCTCGAGTGGATCCGATGACAGGAACGCGGGTGCGTGTGGGGAGACCAGGGCGAGTCGTGGGATCCGTCGTTGCCTCAGGTCGGCCAGCCTGGTCTGATCATCGGGCCACCTCAGGATCACCACGTCGTCTGCAGACCCCTCGTCCATGGGTCTGGACCGTAGGAGTCCGCTGTTTCGTCCCTGTTTCGCCTCCGTGAACCGACCGTCAACCAGGGGTGGGCGTTCAGGTTCCGGTCAGGCAACCGTCGTGTCGCCGTCACGCCTACCGAACCCTGACGAAATCGGCCGTCCGTAGGTTCGACCTCGTTAGACCCGATACAGATCGAAAGGCACCTACCGTGTTAATAGCGTCAATGTCTTCCCGACGGGGGTCGGGCGTCATGTCCGACGCCTGGCGCTCCCGGAGTTCCAGGAGTCGAATCCGCAAGATCGGCTTCGGACTCGCCGGCATGCTCGCAGCGGTCCTCATAACCGCGGCACCTGCGGCGGCGCAGGAACTCACACCCGCCGAGTACAACACGGCCCTCCTGGCCAGCCTCTGGCTGATAGTGGCCGGGTGCCTCGTGTTCATGATGCAGGCGGGGTTCGCCCTCGTCGAGGCCGGCCTCACACGTGCCAAGAACCTCGGCAACATCATGGCCAAGAACCTGGCCGACATGGCTATCGGTGCGCTGGCCTTCTGGGCAGTGGGCTTCGGGTTCGCCTTCGGATCGGACGGCGGCAGCCTCATCGGCACCGACGCCTTCTTCCTGTCGGGGATGACAGAGTCGTTCGACAACGGCGACGTGTTGGCGACGCCGTCCTTCTTCTTCTTCCAGGTGGTCTTCGCCGCCACGGCCGTGACGATCGCCTCGGGGGCCATGGCGGAACGCACGAAGTTCTCCGCCTACCTGATCTTCAGCGCGGTGATGACGGGCTTCATCTACCCGGTGGTCGTGCACTCCTTCTGGCACGGTGACGGCCTGCTCTCCGACCTCAACATCGGTGACGCCAGGTTCAGCGACTTCGCCGGCTCGAGCATCGTGCACAGCGCAGGCGGGTGGGCCGCACTCATGGGAGCCGTGTTCCTGGGACCGCGGCTCGGCAAGTACGGCCCGGATGGGAGGCCGCGGGCCATTCCCGGCCACAACATCGGCTTCGTCGTGATCGGCGTCTTCATCCTGTGGTTCGGTTGGTTCGGCTTCAACGCCGGTTCGGAGCTGGCGTTCGACGCCTGGGTGGCCCACGCCATCATGACCACCCTGCTGGCGGCCTCGGCCGGCACCCTCGCCGCCGGCGCGGTGATCTGGAAGAAGACGGGTGCCATGGATGTGGGCATGGCCGGGAACGGTGCCCTGGCCGGTCTGGTGAGCATCACCGCGGGCACCGGCACCATGAACTTTCTGGGTGCGGTGATAGTCGGCGCCATCGGCGGGGCCCTCGTCGTCTACTCGGTGCTGTTCATCGAGCGCAGGGGCGTCGACGACCCGGTGGGTGCGGTGTCCGTCCACGGTGTGTGCGGTGTGTGGGGCACGCTGGCCATCGGACTGTTCGCCCGCCATGACGACGCCTTCCTGGGTCGTGACAACGCCGGCCTGTTCTACGGCGGTGGGTTCGACCAGTTGCTCGTCCAGGCGATCGGCGTGCTGCTCATCGCGGCCTGGGTGCTCGGGACCTCGGCGATCCTGTTCAAGGTCATCAAGTCGACCGTCGGCCTGCGGGTGTCCGAAGAGGAGGAGTTGGAAGGCCTCGACGTGTCCGAACACGGTTCGCCCGGCTATGGCCCGGAGACTGTGACGGTCCCCTGATCTCCTGAACCTGTGGCCCCGCCGGGGTGGTCAGCCCGCCTGGCGGGCGACCGCCTCGGCGGCGGCGCGTGCAGCGGTCGGATCCAGGGAACGCTCGAGCACCGGCACGCTCGTGGTCGGTCCCATGTCGTCGTCCAGCTCATAGACGAGCGGCATGCCGGTCGGGATGTTGAGGTCCACGATGGCGTCGTCGCTGATCCCGTCGAGGTGCTTGCAGAGGGCCCTGAGGCTGTTGCCGTGGGCGACGACGAGAACGGTGTTTCCGTCGACCAGGTCGGGCACGATGTCCGACTCCCAGTAGGGGACCAGCCGTGCCACCACGTCGGCGAGGCACTCGGTTAGAGGCGGCTCTGCGAGCCCGGAGTAGCGGGGGTCGCCGTTCGGGTTGAACGGGTTCCCGGCTGTGACCGGTGGTGGCGGGGTGGCGTATCCGCGGCGCCAGGCCTGGAGTTGCTCGGCTCCGTACCGTTCGCGGGTGGCTGCCTTGTCGAGTCCTGTCAGGTCGCCGTAGTGGCGTTCGTTCAGCCTCCAGTCGCGCCGGACGGGTATCCACGCCCGATCCATCACGTCGAGGGCCAGGTTGGCGGTGCGGATGGCCCTGGTCTGTACCGAGGTGTGGACGATGTCCGGGTAGAGGACGGCGGCGACCAGGAGTCGTGCTCCGGCACGGGCCTCGTCCTCCCCCTGACCGGTCAGGTCGCAGTCGTACCAGCCGGTGAACCGGTTCGAGGCGTTCCAGGTGCTCTCGCCGTGGCGGAGCAGGATCAGTGTGGGCATGGGATCAGTCCACCAGAAACAGGTGGGAAAAACCACTAGCAGAAGTTGATAAAGAGGAACTCAAGTCTCTATAGTGGTAATGACGCAGAAAATGTATAGTTCAGACCGGTAGCCCCTAGTCTGGCCCGTCGGCCCGTGGTTCCCCCCGCTACGGCGCTGGCGGGCCCCTCCGGCCCGGCCACGGAATCCCGGCCGAGAGGTCGGGTCACAATCAGATCCACCGGTCCGATCCGCAGGGACCCGGTCCACGGGAACCGCCACGAGTACTTCGACACGAACAATCACGAACAATGAGGAGAACATCCATGGGCAAGGCAGTAGGAATAGATCTCGGAACCACCAACTCGGTGGTCAGCGTCCTCGAAGGCGGCGACCCCGTAGTCATCGCCAACGCGGAGGGCTCCCGAACCACGGCGTCTGTGGTGGCATTCGCCAGGGACGGCGAGGTCCTGGTGGGCGAAGTGGCCAAGCGCCAGGCGATCACGAACCCCGGCCGCACGGTCCGGTCCGTGAAGCGCCACATGGGGACGGCCTGGAAGCAGAGCGTCGACGGCAAGGACTACACGGCCCAGGAGATCTCCGCCCGCACGCTCCAGAAGCTGAAGAGGGACGCCGAGGCCTATCTCGGCACCACTGTCGACAAGGCCGTGATCACGGTGCCCGCCTACTTCGACGACGCCCAGCGCACCGCCACCAAGGAGGCCGGCCAGATCGCAGGCCTCGAGGTGCTCCGCATCATCAACGAGCCCACTGCAGCGGCGCTCGCCTATGGACTCGACAAGGACGAGACCGACCAGACGATCCTGGTGTTCGACCTCGGCGGCGGAACCTTCGACGTGTCGGTGCTCGAGATCGGTGACGGCGTGTTCGAGGTGAAGGCCACCCACGGCGACACCAACCTCGGCGGTGACGACTGGGATGACGCCATCATCGACTGGCTGGTCACATCCTTCAAGAACGACAACGGCGTGGACCTGAGCACCGACCCGATGGCCGTCCAGCGCCTCAAGGAGGCGGCCGAGAAGGCCAAGGTGGAGTTGTCACAGGTGCAGCAGACCCAGATCAACCTGCCGTTCATGACCGCCACCAACGAGGGTCCGCTACATCTCGACTACTCGCTCACCCGGTCCAGGTTCCAGGAAATCACGGCCGACCTGCTGAAGCGGTGCCGTGCACCCTTCGAGCAGGCCGTGGCCGACGCCGGGCTGAGCAGGGGCGAGATCGACCAGGTCATCCTGGTCGGTGGCTCCACCCGCATGCCTGCCGTCGTCGAGATGGTCGAGGAGATCGCCGGCCGCGAGCCGAGCAAGAACGTCAACCCCGACGAGGTGGTCGCAGTCGGGGCCGCGGTGCAGGCCGGCGTGCTGGTCGGCGAGGTCAAGGACGTGCTGCTCCTCGACGTCACGCCGCTCTCCCTCGGCATCGAGACCAAGGGCGGTGTCATGACAAGGCTGATCGAGCGCAACACCACCATCCCGACCCAGCGCTCCGAGGTGTTCACCACGGCCGAGGACGGCCAGCCGTCGGTCGAGATCCACGTACTGCAGGGTGAGCGCGAGATGTCGCAGTTCAACAAGACCCTCGGGAAGTTCCAGTTGGTGGACCTCCCGCCGGCGCCGCGTGGCACACCGCAGATCAAGGTCACCTTCGACATCGACGCCAACGGCATCGTCCACGTCTCGGCCAGGGACAGTGCCACCGACAACGAGCAGTCCATGACCATCACCGGCCAGTCCGCGCTCGACAGGGATGTCATAGACCAGATGGTCCGTGACGCCGAGGCGCACGCCGACGAGGACTCCCTGCGGCGCAAGCAGGCCGAGATCCGCAACAACGCCGACAACCTCGTGTACCAGACGCAGAAGTTGCTCACCGACCAGGGCGAGCAGTTGACCGACGACGAGAAGTCGAGCGTCGAGGAGAAGCTGGCCGCACTCAGGACGGCCCTTGAAGGCGACGACTCCGACGCCATCGGCACGGCCACCGAGGAACTCATGACCGCCAGCCAGGAGTTCGGCCAGCGGCTCTACGAGGCGGCGCAGCAGGAGGCCGCCAGTGCGGCAGGCGGGTCCTCTGGGTCCGACGACGACGTGGTCGATGCCGAGATCGTCGACGAACAGTGAGCACGCCTGCCGACGAGGCTCCGGACAGCGCCGGCGGTGACGCAGGCATCGGTGAAGTCGGCGACGGCATCACGTCCGAACTCGTGGACGGGTTGATCGACGACATCCTGATTGCTGGTGACGAGTCGCCGTCCGGTGCCGACGAGACCGACCCGGTGGCCCGGGCCGAGACCGAACGCGACGTCCACCTGCTCGACCTGCAGCGGGTCAGCGCCGAGTTCGCCAACTTCCGGAAGCAGACCGAGAGGCGTAACGCCGAGGTGGCATCCCGGGCCCGGGGCGACCTGGCCGAGAGGCTGCTGCCCGTGCTGGATGCCTGCGACCTGGCCCTGGGGCATGGCGCCGAGGACGTGGCGCCCATACATGCTGCACTGGTGAACGCCCTGGCCCCCGTGGGGCTGGAGATCCTGGATCCCGTCGGTGAGCCGTTCGACCCGACCCGCCACGAGGCGGTGCTCCACGAGCCCGCTGGGGAAGACGATGCCGGCGGCACGCAGGTGGTCGTCGAGGTGCTGCGTCGCGGCTATGTCTGGTCCGGCCGTGTGCTGCGTCCGGCGATGGTGAAGGTCCGGGGCTGAGCCCCGTACCGGCAGCCGGCAGGAGGCCAGCATGACCGCCCAGCGGGAGTGGTTCGAGAAGGACTACTACCGCACGCTCGGCGTCGACTCCTCTACCTCCGCCAAGGACATAACCCGGGCCTATCGGAAGCTCGCCCGCAAGCTGCACCCGGATGCCAACCCCGGCGACCAGGCTGCCGAACAGCGCTTCAAGGAGGTCTCGGCCGCCTACGATGTGCTAGGCGACGAGGCCAGGCGGGTCGAGTACGACCAGGTCCGGACAATGGGTCCGATGGGCGGCATGGGCGAAGGTGCCCCCGGTGGCTTCGGTGGGCCGGGTGGCATCCCGTTCGACCTGGGCGACTTGTTCGGGGGCCTGTTCGGACAGGGTGGGCGGGGTGGATCCGCCGGCCGCCGCGGCTCCGACCTGGAGACCCGCCTGACCCTCTCGTTCCTCGAGGCGGCCAACGGCGTCACGACGTCGGTGCACCTCGTGAGCGATGCGTCCTGCTCTACCTGCTCAGGCGTCGGCGCACGGCCGGGCACCAGGCCCCATCGGTGCGGGACCTGTGGCGGCAGCGGCGTCCAGGCCGAGAACCAGGGCCCGTTCTCCTTCAGCCGACCCTGCGGGACGTGTGGTGGTAGCGGCCGCCAGATCGACGACCCGTGCTCGACATGTGGCGGAACCGGCGCGGAGCGTCGGGCACGGGAGGTCAAGGTGCGAATCCCCGCAGGCGTCGAGGACGATCAGCGGATCCGGCTGAAGGGTCGTGGCGCTCCGGGG
This sequence comes from Acidimicrobiia bacterium, assembly GCA_015658775.1. Classification (GTDB taxonomy): domain Bacteria; phylum Actinomycetota; class Acidimicrobiia; order Acidimicrobiales; family MedAcidi-G1; genus UBA3125. The sequence continues at coordinate 8,638 of DQOF01000201.1, forward strand.
CGCGGTGGCCCCGATGGCGACCTCTACATCGTCGTTGCCGTCGATCCCCATCCGTTGTTCGGGCGCGTGGGCCGCGATCTCACCCTGAGCGTGCCGATCACGTTTCCCGAGGCGGTGTTCGGCGAGGAGGTGGCTGTTCCGACCCTGCAGGACGGACAGGTCACGTTGCGCATCCCCGCAGGCACCCGTAGCGGGATGACCTTCCGGGTGAAGGGTCGTGGCATCGCAGGCCGCAGGGGGCGGGGTGACCTTCTCGTCACCGTCGACGTGGTCGTACCGACGGACCCTGGCGAGGCCGAACGGGAGGCGATCCGGTTGCTCGCCGAGGCGACGGAGGGTGACCCACGCGATGGTCTGTCAGGATGACCATGTGGAGGTCGCGATGATCCGGCACGCAGGCGGGTACGGGGAGGAGGGTCGATCCGGATGGTGACGATCCGGCCCGGGCCCGACCAGGCCGTGTACGTGATCTCCGTGGCCGCCGAGTTGGCCGGGATGCACCCACAGACGCTGCGCATCTATGAGCGTCGGGGCCTGGTGGATCCGGCCAGGACCACCGGCGGGAACCGTCGGTACAGCGACGCGGACATAGCCATGCTCCAGCGGATCGCCGACCTCACAGCCCAGGGCATGAACCTGGCCGGCGTGAAGCGGGTGCTCGAACTGGAGGCCGAGGTGGTCCGCCTCCGCCAGGAGTTGGACCAGACGCGTGAGGCTGGCACACAGGCGGTGGCCGAGGTGCACCGGCACTACCGGCGGGACCTGGTTCCGGTGCGCCAGAGCGTGACCGTCTTCCGGGGTGGGAAGCTTCGCTGACCTGCGCCTTTGGCCGGTGCGCCGAGCGGGTGGCCGCCTGGTGGAGGCTGTGTTACAGCCCCGTTTCGTTCCACAGCGGCACCCCAGTGAATCAAGGGAATACCGAGGTTGTCCACAGGGGGTGTGGAAATCCGGATCCTGAGTGGATCACGCTCAGGATCGGCCGTTCCGGCCGGTATCCGTGGTCTCCCGCGTTGGTCATCTCCGACGGCTACGCGGACGGTAGGATCGACCCGTAAGGGACCCGAGCAGGATGCAGGAGGGGTGCCGTGCCCGCGACGATCGTCGTCGGGACGCAATGGGGCGACGAGGGCAAGGGCAAGTTCACCGACCTCCTCGCCGGCGAGATGTCGATGGTCGTCCGGTACCAGGGTGGCCACAACGCAGGGCACACCCTGGTTGTCGACGGAGAGTCCTTCGCCCTCCAACTCGTTCCGAGCGGCGTCCTCTACGAACACGTGACACCGGTGATCGGCAACGGTGTCGTCGTCGATCCCAGGGTGCTGATAGCCGAGATGGACATGCTCGAGAGCCGCGGCGTCTCGACCGGGAGGCTGAGGCTGAGCGGCAACGCCCACCTCATCCTCCCGTACCACCAGGAACTCGATGCGCTGCACGAGCGGCACCTCGGCAAGAACCGGCTCGGCACGACTAAGCGGGGGATCGGCCCCGCCTACGCCGACCGCGCCATGCGGGTCGGACTCAGGGTCCAGGACCTGCTCGACCCCAAGATCTTCCGCCAGAAGCTTGGGGCCGTGTTGGAGCACACCAACAGGGTGCTGACCCGGGTGTTCAACCGGCTGCCCGTCGACGCCGATGAGATCGCCACCGAGTACCTCGACGTCTGCGCACCGCGGCTGATACCCCACATAGCCGATGCGGTGGCGCTTGTCCACGACGAGCTGGAGGCCGGCCGCAACGTCCTCATGGAGGGCGCCCAGGCCACCTTCCTGGACCTCGACCACGGCACCTACCCGTTCGTCACCTCCTCCAACCCGGTGGCCGGCGGTGCATGCACCGGCGCGGGCATCGGCCCAAGGCACGTCGACAGGGTTATCGGCATCGCCAAGGCCTACGTCACCCGGGTGGGTGCCGGACCGTTTCCGACCGAGCTGTTCGACGACATCGGCGACCACCTGGTGGATGTCGGGCACGAGTACGGCACCAACACGGGTCGTCGTCGGCGACCCGGCTGGCTGGACGCCGTGATGCTCCGCTATGCGACCAGGGTCAACTCACTGTCCGAGTTGGCGATCACCAAGCTCGACGTCCTGGACGGCCTGGAGACGATCAGGGTGTGTGTGGCCTACGAGGCCAACGGCGAACGCCACGACCAGCTCCCGTACCACCAGTCTGTCCTGCACAGGGCCTCCCCGGTCTACGAGGAGATGCCCGGTTGGCTGACCGACCTCTCCGAGGTCACCGAGCGGTCGCAACTCCCGGCCGAGGCCGAGGCCTACCTCACCTTCATCGAACAACAGGTCGGTGTGCCGGTCGGCATGGTCGGCGTCGGGCCCGGCCGACGTCAGGTCGTCCGGTTCCATGCCTGAGGGCACCATGCCTGAGGACCCGGTGTTCGAGGGCCCGATTTCCGAGAGCCGGGGCTGAGGTAGGGCCGTATGAGGGTCTGCGTCGTCGGTTCCGGAGGCAGGGAACATGCCCTGGCCGACGTCCTGGGCCGGGATGCAGAGGTCGTCGTGACCCCGGGCAACCCGGGCATCCCCGGTTCGGTTGCGGCTCCGCCCCACGAGATCGAGGCCGACCTGTTCGTGATCGGCCCCGAGGTGCCCCTGGTCGGGGGCCTGGCCGACAGGTTGAGGGAGCGTGGCGGGCTGGTCTTCGGCCCCGGAGCCGACGGCGCCATGTTGGAGGGGTCCAAGGCGTGGATGAAGGCCGTTCTCTGCGAGGCGGGGGTGCCGACCGCCAGGTACGGGGCGTTCACCGAGGAGGCGCCCGCACTGGCGTTCCTGGACGGGATGGAGGACCTGTTCGTCGTAAAGACGGACGGCCTCGCTGCCGGCAAGGGCGTGCTGGTCACCGGGGACCGGTCCGAGGCCGTCGACGCAGTCCGCGGCTGTCTGTCGGGTGAGGCGTTCGGCGAGGCGGGTCGACGCGTGGTCATCGAAGAGGGGCTGACTGGGCCCGAGCTCTCGGTGCTGGCGATCTGCGACGGCGGGCGGGCGGTGCCACTCTCACCGGCACAGGACTTCAAGCGACTTGCCGACGGCGACATGGGTCCCAACACTGGTGGCATGGGCGCCTACTCGCCTGTGCCCATCGCCGGCGGGGCCGTGGTCGACACCCTCATGGACGAGGCAGTGCTTCCCACCTTGGAGGCACTCCGCTCCCGTGGCATCGACTACCGCGGGGTCCTGTACTGCGGGCTCATGTTCACCCCCCGAGGCCCCAGGGTCCTGGAGTACAACGTGCGATTCGGCGACCCCGAGACCCAGGTGGTCCTGCCGCGGCTGACGAGCGACCTGGCCGACCTGCTGGCCTCGGCCGCCGCGGGATCTCTCGGCTCCGCGCCCACGTTCGACGATGGCGCTGCGGTAGCCGTGGTGTGCGCATCCGAGGACTACCCGGCATCGCCCCGCACCGGTGATCCGATCGAGGGCCTCGAGGCTGCCTCGGACGTCGACGGCGTCACCGTGTTCCGTGCCGGGGTCGGAGAGGTCGACGGCCGCCTTGTCACGGCCGGAGGTCGGGTGCTGACGGTCACGGGCCAGGGTGCGACGGTCGCCGAGGCCAGGGATCGGGCATACGCGGCGGTTGGCATGATCTCGTGGCCCGGCATGCACCACCGGACCGACATAGCGGGCACCGTGGTCGCAGGCGCCGGCACCGGCTAGACACCACACAGCGACGAGGAGGCGAACATGGCAGCCAAGGTGGCGATTCTCATGGGATCACCCAATGACGCCGAGAAGATGGCATCCGCAGCCGTCACGCTCGAGCGCTACGGAATCGAGGCCGACGTGCGTGTGATGTCGGCACACCGCAGCCCGGCGCAGGTGGCCGAGTTCGCCTCGTCGGCCCGGGCAGACGGGTACACGGCGATCATCTGCGGTGCCGGCATGGCAGCCCACCTGGCAGGTGCCGTCGCGGCACAGACGACGCTCCCGGTCATCGGGGTACCGCTCTCGGGCGGTGCCATCAACGGATGGGACGCCCTGCTGGCCACGGTCCAGATGCCAAGGGGCATACCGGTGGCCACCGTCGCCGTGGACGGTGCCATGAACGCCGCCCTGCTTGCCGTTCAGATGCTCGCCGTCGACGATCCCGGACTCGCCGATGCCCTGGCCGCACATCGTGAGGAGATGGTGCCCCGCCGGCCGTAGCCCGGACGACGGTGCGCCCGCCCATGCAGAACGTCCTCGCATCCCGTTACGCCAGCCGGCCCATGGCCGACCTCTGGTCGCCCGAGACCAAGGTGGTCCTGGAGCGTGAGCTCTGGATGGCCGTGCTCGAGGCCCAACGGGAGCTGGGCGTCGACATCCCAGAGGGCGTCGTCGAGGACCACCGCGCGGTGGTCGACCAGGTCGACCTGGACTCGATACGGGAACGCGAGAGGACCACCCGTCACGACGTGAAGGCGCGCATCGAGGAGTTCTGTGCGCTGGCCGGTCACGAGCACATCCACAAGGGCATGACCTCGCGGGACCTCACCGAGAACGTCGAACAACTCCAGGTCCGTCGGGGCCTCGACCTGGTCCTGGACCGGGTCGTGGCGGCGTTGGCCCGGCTCGGACGCCTGGCCGCCGAACACGGCGACCTGGTGATGGTGGGTCGGAGCCACAACGTCGCCGCCCAGGCGACGACACTGGGCAAGCGGTTCGCGACGGCGGCCGACGAGCTCCTCACTGCCCACCGCCGGCTCAGCGACCTGCTGGTCACCTACCCGCTGCGCGGCCTCAAGGGGCCCGTGGGCACCCAGCAGGACCAACTCGACCTGTTCGAGGGCGACACCGGCAAGGTCGAGAGCCTCGAGAAGCTGGTGGCGGAGCATCTCGGGTTCGCCCATGTGCTGGATTCGGTCGGCCAGGTGTACCCGCGGTCGCTCGACTTCGACGTTGTGTCGGCACTCGTCCAGACATCCGGGGGCCCTTCCAACCTGGCTCGGACCATCCGGCTCATGGCCGGCCACGAGTTGGCCACCGAGGGATTCCGACCGGGCCAGGTCGGGTCATCGGCGATGCCCCACAAGATGAACGCCCGATCCTGCGAGCGGGTGAACGGCCTGGCGCTGGTGCTGCGTGGGCACCTGGCGATGGTCGCGGGGTTGGTCGGCGACCAGTGGAACGAGGGTGACGTGAGCTGCTCGGTCGTGCGACGGGTGGCTCTACCCGACGCCTTCCTGGCCATCGACGGCCTGTTCCAGACGTTCCTCACGGTGCTCGACGAGTTCGGTGCCTACCCCGCGGTGGTCGAGCGGGAGCTCCGCCAGTACCTGCCGTTCCTCGCCACAACCCGTGTGCTGGTGGCTGCGGTGGTGGCCGGGATGGGTCGCGAAGCCGCCCACGCGGTCATAGGGGAACACGCTGTGGCAGCGGCGCTGGCACGACGGGAAGAGGGTGTGGCCGTGACCGACCTGATCGACCGCCTCGCCGCAGACCCCAGGCTGCCGTTGGACCGGTCCGCCCTCGACGACCTCCTGGCCGACCCCTCGGTGTTCGCGGGCAACGCCGCGAAACAGATCGACGCTGTCATCCTGCGCATCGCCGAGGTGGTCGCCGCCCGCCCGACAGCGGCCGCATACGATCCCGAACCGATCCTCTGACGCCGACCTTCCGCCCTAGTCCGGGAGCACCCGTTGACACCTGCCATTGACCTCCCCCACGTGCACTCGGGCAAGGTCCGCGACATCTTCGACGCCGGCGACGGCCTGCTCCTCATGGTCACATCCGACCGGATCTCCGCCTTCGACGTCGTCATGGCCGAACCCATCCCGGACAAGGGACGGGTGCTCACGGCCATGTCGGCGTTCTGGTTCGACCTGCTGGCTGACGTCGTGCCCGGCCATCTGCTGTCGATCGACCTGGACGACGTGACGGGCCTTCTGGGCGGTCGTGTCCCCGACCCCCTGCCGGCCGACCTGGCCGGGCGGACCATGCTCTGCCGGAAGGCCGAGATGTTGCCGATCGAGTGCATCGTGCGCGGCTACATCACCGGGTCCGCCTGGAAGGAATACCGGTCATCGGGGACCATGCACGGCAGCCCGATGCCTGAGGGCCTCCGCGAGTCCGATCGACTGCCCGAACCGGTGTTCACCCCGTCCACCAAGGCCGACGAGGGCCACGACGTCAACATCTCGTTCGCCGACGCCGCGGTCCTGATCGGACCGGCCCTCGCTGAGCGGGCACGCAGTGTCGCCCTGGAATGCTACCGGCTTGGTGTCGAGTGGGCGGCTGCCCGCGGGATCATCATCGCCGACACCAAGTTCGAGCTGGGCCTGGTGGACGGCGACCTGGTGTTGGCCGACGAGGTGCTCACCCCCGACTCGTCACGCTTCTGGCCGGCCGACCGCTGGGTGCCGGGCACCACACCCCCCTCCTTCGACAAGCAGCCGGTCCGCGACTACCTCGATGGCCTCGACTGGGACAAGCGGCCACCTCCGCCGACCCTGCCGCCCGAGGTGGTCGAGGCCACGTCGGCCCGATACGTAGAGGCGTACGAACTCATCACCGGCCGGTCGTTCACGGACTGGCCCGGGGTGGAACGCTGAGATGACGGGGCCCACCGAACCGGGGAGCAGAACATGAAATTCACCGTACTCGTCGACGTCAGGCTGCGGGCCGGCATCGCCGACCCGGCGGGCGCCACCATCGAGAGGGCCCTCCCGGCCCTCGGCTACGACGGGGTGAGCGGGGTTGGCGTTGGCAAGACCGTCCGCTTCACCATCGAGGCGGTCGACCTGGCCTCGGCCCGCAGCCAGGTCGACGACCTCTGCTCCTCGTTCCTCACCAACCCGGTGATCGAGGACGCCGTGGTGACCGTGACCGAGGACGACGGCGCAGGATGAGCACAGTCGTCGGTGTCGTTGTCTTTCCCGGCACGAACTGTGAGATGGACGCCGTCGAGGCCGTCG